>NZ_AWQS01000660.1 GCF_000576575.1 Intrasporangium chromatireducens Q5-1 | reverse complement strand
CACATGGTGCCGATCCAGTTGAAGAACTTCACTCCGGTCGGCACTGCGATGAGCATCGTCATGATGGAGAAGAACGGCAGCAGCACCTGGCCGGTGACGTACATGTGGTGCGCCCAGACGGCGGTCGACAGCGCGGCGATCGCGATCGTCGCGAAGACGAGCGTCTTGTAGCCGAAGATCGGCTTGCGGCTGAAGACCGGCAT
>NZ_AWQS01000659.1 GCF_000576575.1 Intrasporangium chromatireducens Q5-1 | reverse complement strand
ACCTCATCGCCGCCGGCGTCATCGACCCGGTCAAGGTGACCCGCTCGGCGCTGCGCAACGCGGCGTCGATCGCCTCGATGATCCTGACGACGGACACCCTCGTCGTCGACAAGCCCGAGGAGGAGCCGGAGCCCGCCGGCCATGGCCACGGGCACGGTCACTGACCGACCAACACGCCGGAGGGCCGCTTCCCAACTCGGGAAGCGG
>NZ_AWQS01000658.1 GCF_000576575.1 Intrasporangium chromatireducens Q5-1 | reverse complement strand
GCACTGGTGAGGCGTTGGCTGGGACATTGGGAGCGGCACGGGTTCGGAAACTGTTGTGTCTTCGAAGAGAAGACGGGTCGCCTGGTTGGCAACTGCGGCCTCCGGTGGATGACGATCAACGGGGACCGCGTGCTGAATCTCATGTACCGCTTTGCCCCCTCCACCTGGGCCTGTTCGGCTTTTAGTGTTGTTCTGGGGGCAAGAGTGCCG
>NZ_AWQS01000657.1 GCF_000576575.1 Intrasporangium chromatireducens Q5-1 | reverse complement strand
CCCGGACGAGGTGATTCTCGGCAACTACATGGGGCCGGGTGGCAACGTGGCCCGGGTCGCGGCCCTGACCGCGGGACTGCCGGACGCGGTTCCCGCGCTGACGATCGACCGGCAGTGCGCCAGCGGTCTCGCGGCGATCGAGCTCGGGGTCCGGCTCGTCCGGTCCGGGCGGGAGCTGGCCGTGGCCGGTGGTGTCGAGAGCGCGTCGACC
>NZ_AWQS01000656.1 GCF_000576575.1 Intrasporangium chromatireducens Q5-1 | reverse complement strand
GCGGGCACGAGGTCGCCCACTCGAGCGACGCGCCATACCCCCACGGGTCGTTGGAGGTGACGAGCGGGGCCTTGCGCCACGTCTTCCAGACGTTGTACATGAACGGCAGCATCGACAGGCCGAGCAGCAGGGCACCGAGGCTGGAGACGATGTTGGCCGCCTGGAAGCCCTCCTCCGGGAGGTAGTCCGGGTAGCGCCGGGCCATGCCCTCGATGCCGAGC
>NZ_AWQS01000655.1 GCF_000576575.1 Intrasporangium chromatireducens Q5-1 | reverse complement strand
TCCGTCTACCAGCTGCAGCAGGGCTGAGCAGGCGGGTCGAGCGCAAGGACGGGGTATGCCGCTCAGCCGGCTGAGCGGCATACCCCTCGTTCTCACGAGACGAGAGGGAGCCCGCAGGATGAGCGACGCGATCACGACGGAGGTGATCCGCCACGGGCTGCTTGCCGCGGCGGACGAGATGGTGCGCAACCTCTGCCGCACGGCCTACAACACCGTCGTCTACGAGATCCA
>NZ_AWQS01000654.1 GCF_000576575.1 Intrasporangium chromatireducens Q5-1 | reverse complement strand
AACCAGAAGAGGTGCTGCCAGAGCATCGCCCCGTTGTTCTCCGGGGTGAAGATCTCCATCCCGAACCGACGGTCTCCGCCGAGCGCGAAGAGCGCCGCGGCGAGAACCGGGAAGACGATGAGCACGAGGATCGAGGTCACCAGCACGGTCCAGGTGAAGACCGGCATCCGGAACATCGTCATGCCGGGGGCGCGCATGCAGATGATCGTCGTGATGAAGTTGACGGCACCGAGGA
>NZ_AWQS01000653.1 GCF_000576575.1 Intrasporangium chromatireducens Q5-1 | reverse complement strand
GATGATCCGTTGGACGACGCCCTTGCCGGTGTAGGGCAGCGAGCAGTCCTTGACGATCTTGTAGGAGCCGTCGCGGGCGGTGTGCTCCATCAGCACGATGACCTTCTTCGCGCCATGCACGAGGTCCATCGCGCCGCCCATGCCCTTGACCATCTTGCCGGGGATCATCCAGTTGGCGATGTCGCCCGCCTCGGAGACCTGCATCGCGCCCAGGATCGCCGCGTCGACCTTGCCGCCGCGGA
>NZ_AWQS01000652.1 GCF_000576575.1 Intrasporangium chromatireducens Q5-1 | reverse complement strand
CACCAACCGACGAGAGGCCACCAACCGACGTCACCGGACGGTGCACTCGCGACGGGAGCGAGCGTGCTCCCGACGGGAGGGTGTGTCAGAGGAGGGGCCTTACGGGGGCGTAGCCGTCGCGGACGACAGCGGTCGGCACGTCGTAGCGCTTCGTCATGGCGTCCGTCGGGTCGAACCGCGGCCAGCTCACCGAGCCCGTCCGGAGGAACTTCACGACGTCGCAGTGGAGCTCATGGCCGAGCTCGC
>NZ_AWQS01000651.1 GCF_000576575.1 Intrasporangium chromatireducens Q5-1 | reverse complement strand
GTCCCTGCTACCCGAGGACGGCAGCCACGCCTACGGCCCCTACCCTCGCGGTCTGGACGGCCGCGCCGACCACCGCCGCGCCCACCGGGAACTCACCGAGGACCGCGGCGGCCAGGCCCTGAGACGTCCCCACGAGGCGGCCGGGTCCTGGTCCCGTCACCCGCTCGTGTCCAGTCCGCGGGTGGCCGAGCGCATCGCCTGACGGCGCTGGCGAGAGCTGCGCCCTCGCGCTCCGCGGGCGGCCCTG
>NZ_AWQS01000650.1 GCF_000576575.1 Intrasporangium chromatireducens Q5-1 | reverse complement strand
CCCCACCGAGACCACCGACCCGGACGCGCCGGAGAACGCCGACGCGACCGGCACCGGCGACACGGGTGACCAGGCCGACCCGGACGAGCACGACAACGCCGAGGAGCTGGAGGACACCGACGGGGTCGACGCCGCCGCGGCCGAGCCGGCCGCGGACCGGGGCAACAGCGACTCCTTCACCTCGACTGAGGCCGCCGAGTACCGTGCCGGACCGCCCGACGGCGACCCGGACCAGCACGACGACGCCGAAGAGG
>NZ_AWQS01000649.1 GCF_000576575.1 Intrasporangium chromatireducens Q5-1 | reverse complement strand
GCCGGCTCACAGCCGCACACCGGCACTTCGGATCAGCCACTTCCCGGACCCGCACCGGAGACGCTACCCGCGCCAGCACCAGCCAGGAAGACCAACGCCGTCACGCGCCTCGAACCCGCCTCTTGACGACAGAGGGGCGGCGAAGTGACGCAGCCAACACGCCCACCCCAAACGTGCGCCGCATGTGGTGCGCGCCGAGTTGCTCAGCGGCAAGGTCGAGCATGCCCAGTCTTCGGAACGACTGATCGCGGCAGTT
>NZ_AWQS01000648.1 GCF_000576575.1 Intrasporangium chromatireducens Q5-1 | reverse complement strand
TTTCGGGGGTTTCTGAACCCGAACGCGTCGCGTCCGACGTGTTTGGCCAGTCGGTTGTAGCCCTCGGAGCGGGCGTTGCTGTAGCCGGTGGTGATGGCCGCTTCGATGGCGGCCCACCACGCCTCGATGGTCTCGGCGAGCCGGTGCGCCTCGGGCAGCTCGCTGTCGGCGGCCTGGACGTAGAACCGGTAGAGCCGATCGGAGATGATCTCGCGGTCCGCACTGGGCGGCAGCGCGAGCAACGCGCGAAGGCGTTCCTTGACGACGTAGGCGT
>NZ_AWQS01000647.1 GCF_000576575.1 Intrasporangium chromatireducens Q5-1 | reverse complement strand
CCTGGGCACGGTGCAGGTGGTGTTGGAGGCCGATGCCCCGCGGGTGGAGTGCCGCGAGCACGGGCCGACGGTGGCGGCGGTGCCGTGGGCCCGGCACGGTGCGGGGCACACGTACGAGTTCGATGAGCAGGTGGCGTGGCTGGTCACGCAGACCTCCAAGAGCGCGGTCACCGAGTTGATGCGGATCGCGTGGCGCACGGTGGGGTCGATCATCGCCCGGGTCTGGGCCGACACCGAGCGGCTGCATGATCGGTTCGCCGGGTTGAGGCGGATCGGGA
>NZ_AWQS01000646.1 GCF_000576575.1 Intrasporangium chromatireducens Q5-1 | reverse complement strand
CAAGAAGGTTCGCGTGCTCGGGTGGGAGTACGCCTTGTCCGCCAGCAGCCGGAAGTCCAGGTCGTGCCCGGCCTCGGCGAGAGCCTCGATCAGCGGCGCGAGCATCGGGTTGTCGCCGGCCTGGCCGGCGGTCAGTAGCGCCAGCACCGGCGTGCAGGTCGGGTCCGACAGGGCGTGCACCTTCGTGGTCAGGCCGCCTCGGGAACGGCCTAGCGCGTGGTCAGGCGGCTCCCCGGGCACGACCCGAGATTTCTTGTAATTCGATCCTGCCCCCTGTGTC
>NZ_AWQS01000645.1 GCF_000576575.1 Intrasporangium chromatireducens Q5-1 | reverse complement strand
TTGATCGCGGTGAGGCCGGCGGCGAGCAGGATGATCTTGTCGCCCATCGTGCCGGTCGTCTCCCCGGCGGCCTGGATGATCCCGATGGTCAGCTGGTCGGTGATCTCCAATGCCAGCGCGGCCAGGGTGATGACCACGAAACTGCCGAGCACTGCTTTGCCGGCGCCGAGGGCGGCGCGGGACAGGGCGGTCGGGTCGCGGCGGATGAGGCCGAGGATGAGCTGGAAGCAGAAGAAGACCAGGACGATAAAGATGCCGATGCCGAACAGCAGGTTGTAGACG
>NZ_AWQS01000644.1 GCF_000576575.1 Intrasporangium chromatireducens Q5-1 | reverse complement strand
GCGCGGACGCGGTCTCGGTGATCGGGGCCGCACTCGAGGCCAAGGCCGCCGGGGCCGGGCACCGCAGCATCGCGGTGGTGCTGGGCCGGCCAGCGACGACGGTGCGGGGCTGGCTGCGCCGCTTCGCCGCCCTGGCCGAGCAGGTCCGGGCCGCGTTCACCCGATTGTTGCTGGCGCTGGACCCGCTCGCCGCGTCGGTGGCGCCCAGGGCCTCGGTATCGGCGGACGCGCTCGAGGCGATCGGTCGCGCGGCGGCCGCGGCGGTGCTCAGGCTGTCGGCGGTCCCGGTGTGGG
>NZ_AWQS01000643.1 GCF_000576575.1 Intrasporangium chromatireducens Q5-1 | reverse complement strand
GCGGCGAGCCCCCGGATCCGGAACGCCGACGCGCTCGCCGTGGTCGGGATCGGTGCCGGCGTCGCCCCCGACCTCGCCCCCGGCGACGTCGTCGTGGCGACCGAGGTGCGCCCGCCCCACGGCGGCCCCCTGTCGTGCCCGAGCGCGCCGCTGCTCGCCCGAGCCCTGCAGGCTCACGGCCTGCCCGTCCGGGTCGGCCCCATCGCCAGCGTGACCCACGTCGTCGGCAACCGCGAGCGGCGGGCCCTCGCGTCCAGCGGGGTCCTGGCAGCCGACATGGAGTCCGTCTGGCTCCTGC
>NZ_AWQS01000642.1 GCF_000576575.1 Intrasporangium chromatireducens Q5-1 | reverse complement strand
CCCCCGGCACTATCTCTGCCGGGGGTCGCTGACGTGTTGCGTCAAGGCGTCGTGGTCGGTGGCGCGAGTGGCCCGTCTGGCCGGTTCGGGGCAGGCGGCAGGTCCGGCTGCTTCGGCGTGAACGGGGCGCCCGGTGCGAGACTGCCCGTCGCCTTGGGCGCCTGAACGGGCGCCCCAGCGGGCGAGGATGACGCGGGAGCCTGCTGGGGTGCGCTGCTCGTCCTCACGGCCGTCGTGGGCGCGCTCGGGATGCTCGTCGGGCTCGTGGTGGCACTCGTCGTCTCCGGGGCCGTGGTCGACGTCT
>NZ_AWQS01000641.1 GCF_000576575.1 Intrasporangium chromatireducens Q5-1 | reverse complement strand
CGGCATAACCGAT
Organism: Intrasporangium chromatireducens Q5-1; assembly: GCF_000576575.1. Classification (GTDB taxonomy): domain Bacteria; phylum Actinomycetota; class Actinomycetes; order Actinomycetales; family Dermatophilaceae; genus Intrasporangium_A; species Intrasporangium_A chromatireducens. Next base: position 292 of record NZ_AWQS01000641.1, on the reverse strand, counting down.
GTTCCACCACACGAGGGACTCGATCGAGGCCCACCTGACCATCGTGTTCACCGCCCTGGCCGTCGCCCGCGAGGCCCAGAACCGGACCGGGCTAGCGATCCGCAACCTCATCCGCCAACTGCGTCCGCTGCGGAGCGCGACCATCACGATCAACGGCGCCGAGCAGACCCTCCCGCCGGCCATCCCCGCGGACAAGCAAGAGATCCTCGAGGCGCTCAAACAACCCCGACTCAGGCACTAACCCCAATGACCGAAGTCAGGGCGAACGGTGAGCCAGTCGACGGCGGACGCG
>NZ_AWQS01000640.1 GCF_000576575.1 Intrasporangium chromatireducens Q5-1 | reverse complement strand
CGGTCAGAGGTATGTCTTGCGTCTGACTTCGTGTCCGACATTGGCGGTTTGATTACACAGCGTCTGGCGGGTCCTCCAGCACCCACAGGAGGATCACGTCATGACCGATCAGGACCCATCGAGGAGCCCTCGCAGGGGCTCGCGCAAGCGGATGCTGACACCGCTGCAGAAGTACGAGATTTGGCTGCAGCTGGTGCGTCAGGAGGTCACCGTCGCGGAGGCCGCGGCCGCGCAACGAGTCGACCGTTCGACCATTACCCGGATCCGGGAGGTGGCCAAGCAGACATCCCATGTCGAAACGCTGT
>NZ_AWQS01000639.1 GCF_000576575.1 Intrasporangium chromatireducens Q5-1 | reverse complement strand
TGATGAACACCACCGAGGTCGAGAACTTCCCCGGCTTCCGCGACGGCATCATGGGCCCGGACCTGATGGACCACATGCGCGCCCAGGCCGAACGGTTCGGCGCCGAGATCATCACCGACGACGTCGTCGACGTCACCCTTGACGGTGACGTCAAGACCGTCACCACCGGCGAGGGCGCCACGTATGCAGCCCGGGCCGTGATCCTCGCGATGGGCTCCGCGTACCGGGAGCTCGGCCTGCCCGGCGAGAAGGAACTCTCCGGGCACGGCGTCTCCTGGTGCGCGACCTGTGACGGGTTCTTCTTCCG
>NZ_AWQS01000638.1 GCF_000576575.1 Intrasporangium chromatireducens Q5-1 | reverse complement strand
TGCACAGGCGGCGGTTGGTGTCGTCGCAGCGTGCGTAGATGTCGGCGCAGTTAGCGAGCAGGTTGAGGGCGTCTTCGAGGTGGGCTCTGGCGTCGGCGTACTCGCCGTGGTGGGCGTCGATGCGGCGGTTGACTTGGTGGAGCTCGCCGAGGATGCGGTCTTGCTCGCGTTTGAGCAGGTCCAGTGGGATCGCGTCGGCGTAGTGGGCGTGCAGGAGACGTTCTTGTTCGTGCTGGAGCCGGTCACGGTTGGTGGTGAGCTGGTTCAGCTCGTCGGTCTCGTCGGCCATGAGCCGGTCGAACTCGTGGTGCAA
>NZ_AWQS01000637.1 GCF_000576575.1 Intrasporangium chromatireducens Q5-1 | reverse complement strand
CCAGTCTTCGGAACGACTGATCGCGGCAGTTGAGGGCGTTACCGATTACGGCTCGTATATGCGAAATCCGCGAGCGAGGTAGTTCCGCAAGGCGTTCGGATGATCGTCGCTGGAGGTGTGGAGCCAGATTCGCTTTGGGGAGTCGGCCCAGATCGTGTCGAGGGCTTCGCTGAGGAAGGCACGCCCGATCCCGCGGCCGATTAGCCCGGGCAGGATTCCGAAGGAATCGATCTCCACCTCGGGAAACTGCCTCGTGTTCAGCGACAGAATCCCGATGTCTTCGCCCGCGACGGTGCCCACAAAGTGCACGAACTG
>NZ_AWQS01000636.1 GCF_000576575.1 Intrasporangium chromatireducens Q5-1 | reverse complement strand
AGCGCGAGGGGAATCCGCACCGGAGGTGTGCGTTAGTTACGCATGCGCTTGCGCATGCGGGGGTGTCAGGGGTGGAACTATGTCTTCAACGACGTCCATAACCGTTTCGCGACGGTCGGTGAAGGTGGCCGCGGGCTGCACGCTGGCCGTTGGCGGTGTCGGCTTCATACTGGCGGGTGCATTGCCTGCACAGGCGGCGCTCGACAACAACACAAAGGTCTGGGTGTGCAAGTACGTCGGCCCCAAGGGAGGGGAACGGTTCTCGCACCTCATCGATGTCGCGTGGAGCTTGTCAAGTTGTCTGTGTAAGTGATC
>NZ_AWQS01000635.1 GCF_000576575.1 Intrasporangium chromatireducens Q5-1 | reverse complement strand
GATGCCGATGCCGAACAGCAGGTTGTAGACGGACACGTACCCGTCCTGGGTGACGTCGACCATCGTGGTGGTGTCGAACACCGCCCACATCGCTTCCAGCAGCCAGCCCGCGGCGCCGCCGACGGCCTGGGCGAACCAGTCGAACGGGGCCGAGATCAGCGATGCGGCCGCCTCACCGGCCGAGTCGCACACGTTGGAGATGACGGGGATATCGCACAGCGCCATCACGAACCTCCCTTACAGGACAGGGGTGTGAGAGGAGGGCGGGTGCTCACACCGCTTGGCCCACGTCCCAGAAGAAGTTGATGAGCGTCAC
>NZ_AWQS01000634.1 GCF_000576575.1 Intrasporangium chromatireducens Q5-1 | reverse complement strand
GCTCCTTGACGACGAGGTCCTCGATGACCTCGGGCTTGGCCTTGGCCTTGGGGGCGGCGTAGCCGATGGCGGACAGGGCGTTGGACGCCTCGACCGGGGCGGCCTTCGGGCCGACGGCGCTCGGCAGCGACGCCGCCGCCTGCTCGACCCCGGTGTTGGGGTGGCTGACCGTCTCGGCGCTGGCGGGGCCGGCGACGGTGGCGATGATGCCACCCGCCGCAGCGACGGTGGCCGCGCCCTTCATGACCGGTTGGGCGGACTCTTTGGCGATGAGCCGAAGCTCGTGGAGGGGGTTGTGGCGCCCGGGTGCGCGGTGGCG
>NZ_AWQS01000633.1 GCF_000576575.1 Intrasporangium chromatireducens Q5-1 | reverse complement strand
CCCGACCCGCGAGGACGACGTGCGCATCGCCGTCTCTGCCTCGCACTGGGAGGACCGCAACGACTTCGACGGCCGGAAGGATCACGGCGTTTCCGAGATCTCCCTCGAGGTCCGCGACGGCGACATGCGCACCACGGCAGCCCTCACGGCAGACGAGGCACGGTTCCTCGCGGCAAGCCTGACGCGCCTTGCTCACATCCTCGACGGACCCCTCGACGGGCAGGACCTTTGGGGCACTCCGACCGGGCTGCACTCTCTGGCGACAAGCCGCGTCCACCTTGACGACGCGGGCACGGCGTCATGAACACGCCTCGTCGCGTCA
>NZ_AWQS01000632.1 GCF_000576575.1 Intrasporangium chromatireducens Q5-1 | reverse complement strand
GGGCAGGCCCGCGCGGGCCAGCCCGATCAAGGGGCGGCCCCGTCGGGTGGCACGCCGGGTGGCGCCACCCGTCCCGAGGGGCAGACCGGGGACGAGTCGGCGCGCGACCGTGCCCAGCAGCGCGCGCATGCCGATCGTGACCACCGGCCCGAGCAGGGCGACCAGTCCGGCCAGCACCGGGCACGTGAGCGGCGGGACGAGCGTCGTGAGGGCCGGCCGCAGGGCGAGGACCGCCGTGAGGGTGCGACCGACCGGCGTGGTGGGCGCGGGGACCGGCGCGATGACGGTGCCCAGGACCGCCGCGAGGGCGGCGCGGACCGCCGC
>NZ_AWQS01000631.1 GCF_000576575.1 Intrasporangium chromatireducens Q5-1 | reverse complement strand
CCCCGGCATGCAGGAAGGCCTTCACCAACGCCAGCAACCGCTTGTCCGCGACCCGCACACGCAGAAGGTCCATCAACGCGACGTGGTCGATCTCGTCGAAACACGCCGCGATGTCCGCCTCCAGAACCACCTCGTAGCCACGTGTGGTCATGTGCTGGATCTCGGCGATCGCGTCCTGCGCACGCCGGTTGGGCCGGAACCCATAAGAGCACGGCTTGAAGTCCGCCTCGAAGATGGGTTCCAACACCGCCTTCAGGGCTGCCTGCACCACCCGGTCGGCCACCGTCGGGATGCCCAGCTTGCGCATCTTGCCGTTGGCCTTGGG
>NZ_AWQS01000630.1 GCF_000576575.1 Intrasporangium chromatireducens Q5-1 | reverse complement strand
GACCAGCAGGGCGCGGCCCGGGCGTTCTGGAGGAGCCTGACCCCGCCGGCCCGGAGCGGCTGTGGCGTCGGAACGGCCCGCGCCAGCGCCGGAGGCCCGGGCCGGCCGGAGACCCGGGCTGGGGACGCTGGACGGGAAGGGGCGCCGCCGGCCGGTGAACGCTCGGGCGGGGCGGGTGGAGGGTGTGCGGCGGGTTCCGCGGCGGGGTCGGATAGCGACGGTGTCCGAGAGCCTGCCGGCGCAGGAGCCGGGCACGGGCCTGGCCCCGGCGGCACGGGCCGGCGCGGGCCTGGCCGGCGTGCTCGGCGGGGGCCGCGGGCTCGGG
>NZ_AWQS01000629.1 GCF_000576575.1 Intrasporangium chromatireducens Q5-1 | reverse complement strand
TGATGAACACCACCGAGGTCGAGAACTTCCCGGGCTTCCCCGAGGCGATCATGGGTCCCGATCTGATGGCGAAGATGCAGCAACAGGCCGAGCGCTTCGGCGCCGAAGTCGTCTACGACGACGCGGCCGAGCTCGACCTCCACGGGGCAGTCAAGCGCGTTACGCTCGGGTCAGGACGAGTCGAGGAGACACGCTCGTTGATCTTCGCGACCGGTTCGGCCTACCGGAAGCTGAACATCCCACGCGAGGATGAGCTGTCCGGGCACGGCCTCTCGTGGTGCGCGACGTGCGACGGATTCTTCTTCCGAGAAAAGGAGATCGCGGTCG
>NZ_AWQS01000628.1 GCF_000576575.1 Intrasporangium chromatireducens Q5-1 | reverse complement strand
TGGTTCTCGGCGATCTACCTGCTGCTGTTCATCTCGCTCGTCGGCTGCATCGTGCCGCGCACCCGCGTGCACCTCGCGGCGCTGCGGGCCAAGCCGCCCCGGGCGCCCGCCCGGCCGGAGCGGCTCGAGCAGCACGCGACGCTGACGACGACCGCCCCACCGGAGGAGGTGCTGGCCGCCGCCAGAGAGGTGCTCAAGGGGCGCCGGTTCCGCACCCACTCCCACGACGATGCCTCCGTCTCGGCCGAGTCCGGCTACCTGCGCGAGACCGGCAACCTCGTCTTCCACCTCGCCCTCACCGGCATCATCGTCGGGATGGCGGTCGGGCACCTGT
>NZ_AWQS01000627.1 GCF_000576575.1 Intrasporangium chromatireducens Q5-1 | reverse complement strand
GAATTTATTTTGTATTTTTTTGTTTAATGAGAAAATGGGTTAGATTTTATAGGATTAAATTTATGGGATTTAAGAATGATGGAAGGGAATAAAATTAAAAAAGAAATTAAATAAAGAAAAGAGAGAGAAAATAAAGAAAAAATAAGTAAATTAAAATGAAGTAGAAGAATTTAGATTTTAAATGAATAAATTTAAATTTGAAAAAGTTTTTTTTTGATTTTTGAAGAATGAGGGGTAAAGAGATTGATTGAGAAAGATTTTTTGTTTTTATTATAAGATTGTGTGATTGGATTTGTAGATGTTTGGTAAAAAGAATAATTTTATTTTTTGAGAA
>NZ_AWQS01000626.1 GCF_000576575.1 Intrasporangium chromatireducens Q5-1 | reverse complement strand
GTGGTTCTCGGCGATCTACCTGCTGCTGTTCGTCTCGCTCGTCGGGTGCATCGTGCCGCGCGCCAAGGTGCACCTCACCGCGTTGCGGGCCCGGCCACCGAAGGCGCCGGCCCGGCCGGAGCGGCTCGGGGCGCACGCCACCCTCACGACGACCGCGTCTCCGGCGGAGGTCCTCGCCGCGGCCCGGGAGGTGCTCAAGGGGCGCCGCTTCCGCACCCACTCCCATGACGAGGCCTCGGTGTCCGCCGAGTCGGGCTACCTGCGGGAGACCGGTAACCTGGTCTTCCACCTAGCGCTGACCGGGATCATCGTCGGGATGGCGGTCGGGCACCTGT
>NZ_AWQS01000625.1 GCF_000576575.1 Intrasporangium chromatireducens Q5-1 | reverse complement strand
GGCTACGCACCCCTGCTGGCGCTCGCGGCACTCGCCGGGCTCTTCGTCGTGCCGACCTTCTCGATCCTGCGCCAGGTCATCCTGCGCTCGGTGCCGGACTCCCAACGGCGCACCGCACTCTCGCTCGACTCGGCCACGACCGAGCTGTCGTTCATGGTCGGGCCGACCGTGGGGGTCTGGCTCGCCACCGTCTGGCACACCGGCTGGGCGCTCTTCACGTGTGAGCTCGCAGCCGTCGCGGTCGGCGTGGTCCTCTGGCTCTACAACCCGCCGCTGCGGGACGCCCCGGAGGAGCAGCCGCAGCCGGCGCCCGTCGATGACACCGGCGAGGTCGCG
>NZ_AWQS01000624.1 GCF_000576575.1 Intrasporangium chromatireducens Q5-1 | reverse complement strand
GTGCGGCGTGCCGGGTGGTGAGGACTGGCGGGCGGTGCCGCGGCTGGCGGTCCTGAGCCCGTATGTGGCGCAGTTGCTGCTGTCGCGGCTGGAGCGGGCGGGGTGGTCGGGTCGGGAGTTCCGGTCGCATGCCGCGTTCCTGCGCTCGTCTGGTCGCCCTGACCTGGCGGACGCGGTCGAGGCAGGGCACGCGCAGCTGCTGGCGTCGGCGGCGCAGCGTCGCGCCTCGCTGCCAGTGCCGTCGATTTCCGATGACGGAAATGCGGAAACGGAAATGGCGTCCGCTCCGGCAGGCTCGGCGGTGTCAGAAGAGATGACCGCGAGAGAGGCGGCCGAGG
>NZ_AWQS01000623.1 GCF_000576575.1 Intrasporangium chromatireducens Q5-1 | reverse complement strand
CACGTGATCCTGGACAACTACAGCACGCACAAGCACGCCAACGTCCAGCGCTGGCTGGCCACCCACAAGCGGTTCCACCTGCACTTCACGCCGACCTCCTCCTCGTGGCTCAACCAGGTGGAGCGGTGGTTCCGCGACCTGGACGCCAAGGCGCTGCGCCGAGGCAGCTTCGCGTCGGTGCCCGACCTGATCGCCGCGATCGAGGACTACCTGCAGGCGCACAACGCCGAACCTGTCCCCTTCGTGTGGACCGCCACCGCCGAATCCATCCTCGCCAAAGTCGCGCGAGCACGCCGGAAACTCGACCAAGTGGTTAACCAATAATGAGACGGACCACTAG
>NZ_AWQS01000622.1 GCF_000576575.1 Intrasporangium chromatireducens Q5-1 | reverse complement strand
CGGTCTCGACGTACAACACCTTCTCGCCCGGGCCGTGGGTGGACCCGTCCCGGATCCCGAACTTCGTGCTCCAGGTCGACCGGCTCCAGGCCGACTTCATCCGCACCCCCGGACCGACGTTCGGCCAGCCGCGCGAGTTCGTCGCCCACACGACGTTCCGGTCCGATCCGACTGCTCCGAGCGACAAGGCGGACATCAGCGTCAACCACCCGCTCGCCGTCGACGGGTCCGACGTCTACCTGCTCGGCAACGGCTACACCCCGGTCATCACCGTCCGCGACGCCAAGGGCGACGTGCTCTACCACGAGGCGACCCCGTTCCTGCCGCAGGACCCGAACTACCGCT
>NZ_AWQS01000621.1 GCF_000576575.1 Intrasporangium chromatireducens Q5-1 | reverse complement strand
CGATCCACGTGATCCTGGACAACTACAGCACCCACAAGCACGAGAACGTGCGGCGCTGGCTGGGCACCCACAAGCGGTTCCACCTGCACTTCATCCCGACCTCCTCCTCGTGGCTCAACCAGGTCGAACGGTGGTTCCGGGACCTCGACGCCAAGGCACTGCGCCGCGGCAGCTTCAACTCGGTCCCCGACCTGATCGCCGCGATCGAGGCCTACCTGCAGGCCAACAACGAGGACCCCACCCCGTTCGTGTGGACCGCGACCGCCGAGTCAATCCTGGCCAAGGTCGCCCGAGCGCGCCGCAAGCTCCAAGAAGTAGTTAACCAATAATGAGACGGACCACTAG
>NZ_AWQS01000620.1 GCF_000576575.1 Intrasporangium chromatireducens Q5-1 | reverse complement strand
CGAGGTCGTGCCGCAGCGCGAGCTGCGGCACGACCCGCCCTTCGACCCACGCTGTTGGAGTCGAAGCTTCGCCCGTGAGGGTCCATTGCCCCGCCCCGCTCGGGAGCATGCGGAGAGCTCGACGGCTCTTTGCGCAGGCATGCTTTGACATGGTTGCCGCAGTGGCACATACAGGACGTGGAGGTGGTGTCGGTGGCATCAGCATTGGTGACTGGAGCGTCACGGGGGATCGGCCGGGCGATTGCCGTGGCGTTGAGCCGGCGAGGCGATCGCGTCGCGGTGCACTACGGCTCGGACCGCGACGCCGCAGAGCAGAGCTTGTCAAGTTGTCTGTGTAAGTGATCT
>NZ_AWQS01000619.1 GCF_000576575.1 Intrasporangium chromatireducens Q5-1 | reverse complement strand
CGGTCTCGACGTACAACACCTTCTCGCCCGGCCCGTGGGTGGACCCGTCGCGGATCCCGAACTTCGTGCTGCAGGTCGACCGGTTCCAGGCGGACTTCATCCAGGCCCCCGGCCAGAGCTTCGGGCAGCCCCGGGACTTCATCGCCCATACGACGGTGCAGTCCGAGCCGGGCGCGCCGGCCGTGCCGGAGCAGATCAGCGTCAACCACCCGCTCGCCATCGACGGCTCGGACGTGTTCCTCCTCGGCAACGGCTACACCCCGGTCATCACGGTCCGGGATGCCAAGGGCGAGGTGCTCTACCAGGAGGCGACGCCGTTCCTGCCGCAGGACCCGAACTACCGCT
>NZ_AWQS01000618.1 GCF_000576575.1 Intrasporangium chromatireducens Q5-1 | reverse complement strand
GCAGCTGTTTGGAGACCATCGCCGCGCCGTTGTCGAGATAGACGACCTGCGGGATCCCACGTGACATCAGCCCGGCGCGCAGCGCCCCGGCCAGGGCGAGCATGTCCTCGCTGTAACCCCACCGGTAGCCGACCAAGGCACGGGAGTGGTCATCGATGAACGCCATCAGAAACGTCTTCCGCCCGGCGATGACCGGCCCGTGCAGCGCGTCACCGGTCCACCGCTCGTTCGGTGCGGCGGCCTCGAACCGGCCGAACGCCCTTGGCGGGGTCCCGTCCGGACGGGTGTTCAGCTCGAGCCGGGCGAAGTGACGCTGCAACGTGCGCGCCGACGGCGCGCTCACACCGGTGTGTTCGGTCAA
>NZ_AWQS01000617.1 GCF_000576575.1 Intrasporangium chromatireducens Q5-1 | reverse complement strand
CCCTCGCCATGCTCGCGTTCGCCACGCACCTGTCCGCCCGCGCGCCGCGTCGGGCCGAGGAGCGCGCGGCCGCCGAGCGCACCGACGCCCTCGTCGGCGCCGGAGTCGGAGCGGCCGGGAGCACCACCGCCACCCTGCCCGGTGAGGGCACCACGGACACGGCGCGGGACCGCACCGGTGCGGCGGGAGCCGGTGCAGCGGGTGCCAGCGCAGCGGCATACGGTCCGGAATCGGTGCGCAGCCGGCAGTGGGGCAGCATCGGACTGACCCTCACCTACCTCGCCACCGCCCTGCTCGTCGGGTCGGTCGTCCTGCGCGGCATCGCCGTGACCCGGCCGCCGTGGGGCAACATGTTCGAGTTCG
>NZ_AWQS01000616.1 GCF_000576575.1 Intrasporangium chromatireducens Q5-1 | reverse complement strand
CCCGGTCCCCGCCGCCCAGGCGACCGCCGTCGACCATCCGGCCCCGCCGCGGCCGCCGCGGACCAACCCCGCGGCCCGTCCGTGGCTCGACATCGCCGGCGACCGCTACCCGCTGCTCGGCAGCCTGACCATCATCGGGCGCGACGAGGGCGCGGACATCGTCGTCGACGACGCGGGCGTGTCGCGTCGGCACAGCGAGATCCGCGTCACGAACGACGGCCCCCACCTGGTCACCTCGATCCGCGACCTCAACTCGACCAACGGCACCTTCGTCAACGGCGACCGGATCACCTCCCAGCGCCTCGAGGACGGCGACCGGATCACCCTCGGCCGGACCTCGGCGACCTTCCGCGCCGGACGACG
>NZ_AWQS01000615.1 GCF_000576575.1 Intrasporangium chromatireducens Q5-1 | reverse complement strand
TCACGATCGAGCGTGCACGTCTCACGATCGACAGTGCGAGTCTCGCGAGCGAGCGTGCACGGTCAACCATCGAGAGGGCAATGCGCTGTGCTCTCGATGGTCGAAGTCCTGCTCCCGATCGGGCTTGCCGCCTGCGAGACGTTGGCGCTCGCTCGACGACCGAGGGCGCTCTCCCGCGCCTCGGCCGCCGAGCCAGCGTCGCCGCGCGACAGACAAGCTCACTCAGCCACCCACTTGTCGAGTGAGACCTTCGCCCACGCGTCACACCTCTGACCTGTGACGCATGGGACCAAGCGCTCACTCGACGTAAGGGGGTCGGCGCACTATCGATCTGGACTCGTGCACTGTCGATCTGGCTTAGCGCACGCTCGA
>NZ_AWQS01000614.1 GCF_000576575.1 Intrasporangium chromatireducens Q5-1 | reverse complement strand
TGGCGAGGCGCTCCTGGAGCTTCTCGCGGTCCCAGTCGGAGTCGGTGCGCTCGATCTCGGCCTTGATCTGGGCCACGCGACCGGCGACCTCGGACGAGTCGCCCGCGCCGTCGATGATCGTCGTGTGGTCCTTGGTGATGACGATCCGGCGGGCCTGGCCGAGGACCGTGAGGTCGGCCTGGTCGAGCTTGAGCCCGACCTCCTCGGCGATGACCTGGCCGCCGGTGAGGATCGCCATGTCCTGCAGCATCGCCTTGCGGCGGTCGCCGAAGCCGGGGGCCTTGACGGCCGCGACGTTGAAGGTGCCGCGGATCTTGTTCACGACGAGCGTCGAGAGGGCCTCGCCCTCGACGTCCTCGGCGATGATGAGCAGCG
>NZ_AWQS01000613.1 GCF_000576575.1 Intrasporangium chromatireducens Q5-1 | reverse complement strand
CTTCGAGTGAACCTTCCACAGCACTCTCGAACGGAGCATCGCGATGACCGCGAAGACCAGTATCGACCCTCAACTGTTTCTGCACGAGCAGCTGGCCCAGGCCAGTCCCGACTTGATGCGTGAGCTGCTCAACACATTCGTCAATGCGTTGTTGTCGGCGCAGGCCGACAGCGTGTGTGGCGCCGAATACGGCACCCGCAGTCCGGACCGGACGAACTCGCGTAACGGGTACCGGCACCGGGACCTGGACACCCGGGTGGGGACGTTGGATGTGGCGATCCCGAAGCTGCGTGAGGGCAGCTTCTTCCCGGACTGGCTGCTGGAGCGGCACCGTCGCGCCGAGGCGGCGCTGACCACGGTGGTCGCGACCTGCTACCTGC
>NZ_AWQS01000612.1 GCF_000576575.1 Intrasporangium chromatireducens Q5-1 | reverse complement strand
AGCTCCAGGAGCGCCTCGCCAAGCTCGCCGGTGGCGTCTGCGTCATCAAGGTCGGCGCCCACACCGAGGTCGAGCTCAAGGAGAAGAAGCACCGCATCGAGGACGCGATCTCCGCGACGCGCGCCGCGATCGAGGAGGGCATCGTCGCCGGTGGCGGCACCGCCCTCATCCACGCGGCCGAGGTCATCGACGGCCTCGGGCTCGACGGTGACGAGGCCACCGGTGCCTCCATCGTCAAGCGCTCCGTGCAGGAGCCGCTGCGCTGGATCGCCGAGAACGCGGGCCTGCAGGGCTACGTCGTCACCTCGAAGGTGGCGGAGCTGCCGATCGGGCAGGGCCTCAACGCGGCCACCGGCGAGTACGGCGACCTCATCGCCGCCGGCG
>NZ_AWQS01000611.1 GCF_000576575.1 Intrasporangium chromatireducens Q5-1 | reverse complement strand
CCGGCAAGTCGACCCTGCTGCGCTGCATCAACCTGCTCGAGCAGCCGAGCGGCGGGACGATCCTCGTCGACGGCGTCGACGTCACCGACCCCGACTGCGACATCGACCGGGTGCGCAGCAAGATGGGGATGGTCTTCCAGCAGTTCAACCTCTTCTCGCACCTCACCGTTCTGGAGAACTGCACCGTCGCGCAGCAGGTCGTGCTGAAGCGCGGCAAGGCCGAGGCTGACAAGGTCGCCCTCACCAACCTCGACAAGGTCGGGCTCGCCGACCGCAGCGGCGCCTTCCCGGCGCAGCTCTCCGGCGGCCAGCAGCAGCGAGTGGCGATCGCGCGGGCGCTGTCGATGGACCCGGAGCTGATGCTCTTCGACGAGCCGACCTCGGC
>NZ_AWQS01000610.1 GCF_000576575.1 Intrasporangium chromatireducens Q5-1 | reverse complement strand
CAAGCCGCACCGGGTCGACACGTTCAAGGTCAGCAACGACCCCGCCTTCGAGGAGAAGCTGACCGACGTGGTCGGCCTCTACCTGGCCCCGCCGGAGCAGGCGATCGTGCTGTGTCTGGATGAGAAGTCCCAGGTGCAGGCGCTCGACCGCACCCAGCCGTCCCTGCCGATGGTCAAGGGCCGCGGCGCGACGATGACGCACGACTACAAACGCCACGGCACGACGACCTTGTTCGCCGCGCTGAACGTGCTCACCGGCGAGGTGACCGGGCGCTGCTTCGAACGGCACCGGCACGAGGAGTTCCTCAAGTTCCTCAAGGTCATCGACGCGGAAGTGCCGGGGGGCCAAGCGATTCACGTGATCCTGGACAACTACAGCACGCACA
>NZ_AWQS01000609.1 GCF_000576575.1 Intrasporangium chromatireducens Q5-1 | reverse complement strand
CAGCAGGGCCCAGGCCTGCGGGTCGGCGGCTTCTTCGGCCCGCCCGGCCGCGCGCGCCTCGCCCGCCCAGCACCACGGCTGCCGCTGACCCGCCAGCCACGCACCGCGCTGGCCGAGGACGGCGGCCGTCGCGGTGCGCAGGCGACGGCTCGTCGTGGCGAGGTCGAGCAGGTCCGGGAGCACGGCAGGCGGCACCCGGCAGCGGGCTCGCTCGCAGGCGTGCAGCCAGTGGAGCAGGAGGGCGTCGCGCTGCTCGGCTCCTGCCGGCGGTTGGGTGAGGACGAGCTCGAGGAGCTGGACCGCGAGGCGTGGGGGCTCGGGCCGCTCGTCGTCGGCGGCCGGCGTCCGGGCGGGGTAGGACTCGGCGCGACGGCCGGCGCGGACCGCC
>NZ_AWQS01000608.1 GCF_000576575.1 Intrasporangium chromatireducens Q5-1 | reverse complement strand
CTTGTACAGCTCGGCGTCGAACCCGGGCCGGCGTCCGCCCTTGGAGCCCTTGGCCTTGCGTCGGGCGATCTGGTCGCTGCGCTCGGGGATGGTGTGCTTGATCTTCTTGCCACGCAGGTAGCTTCGGGTGCTCGGGTGGGAGTACGCCTTGTCCGCCAGCAGGCGGAAGTCGAGGCTGGCGCCGACCTCGGCGAAGGCCTCGATCAGTGGCGCGAGCATCGCGTTGTCGCCCGCTTGGCCGGCGGTCAGCAGCGCCAGTACCGGCGTGCAGGTCGGGTCGGCCAGGGCGTGGACCTTCGTGGTCAGGCCGCCGCGGGAGCGGCCGAGGGCATGGTCAGGCGGCTCCCCGGGCACGACCCGACTTTTCTTGTAATTCGATCCTGCCCCCTGTGTC
>NZ_AWQS01000607.1 GCF_000576575.1 Intrasporangium chromatireducens Q5-1 | reverse complement strand
CGTTCGAGTACCAGGGCCAGAAGTGCTCGGCGGCGTCCCGCGCCTACGTGCCCGAGTCGGTGTGGGCCCGGATCCGTGACGACCTCATCGCCGTGACGAACGACCTGCCCCAAGGGGACGTGACCGACTTCGGGAACTTCATGGGCGCCGTCATCGACGAGCGCGCGTTCGCCAAGCACCAGAAGGCGATCGACCGGGCGCACGCCACCGAGGGCATCGACGTGCTCGCCGGTGGCACCTACGACGACTCGGTCGGCTGGTTCGTGCGCCCCACCGTGCTGGAGATCAAGAACCGCGAGGACGAGATGTTCTCGACGGAGTACTTCGGCCCGATCCTGGCCGTTCACGTCTTCCCCGACGCCGAGTTCGACGCGGTGGTCGACCAGATGGAGTCC
>NZ_AWQS01000606.1 GCF_000576575.1 Intrasporangium chromatireducens Q5-1 | reverse complement strand
CAGAATTGGCTGTGGAGAAGTATTCCGTGACGGGGGCTTCTCGGGTAGGATCGATAGCATGTTCGACGACGTGGTCACCACCGGTTCCGCCCCCGCGGCGGCGCCGGAGGCTGCGGCGCCGGAGGCTGCGGCGCCGGGGGCCGGGTGGTCCAGCACCGAGCTGTCCGAGCTGGCCACCCGCCTGGCCACCGTCGACCTGGACGGCTCCGACGCCGAACGCGTCGACCAGCTGACCGCGCTCGAGCACGTCAAGGCCGCCTGCGCCGCCGCGCAGGCCCGCCTGACCGACCGGTTCGTCGAGTCCCAGGCGCAGCTGGCCCGGCACTGGCACGAGCAGGCCCGCGCCTGCTCCGAGGCCGCCGACTTCGACGGCTGGTGCACCGCCCGGGAACAGGCCC
>NZ_AWQS01000605.1 GCF_000576575.1 Intrasporangium chromatireducens Q5-1 | reverse complement strand
CCTCGCCGATCGCGTCGGTGAGGTTGCTGATCGTCTCGTGCGACAGCTCGGTGCCCAGCGTCGCGGCGAGGTGGTGCTGGATGTCGCGGATGGTCATGCCGCCCGCGTAGAGGCTGATGATCATCTCCTCGAGCCCGCCGAGGCGCCGGGCGCCCTTGGGCACCAGCCGGGAGGCGAAGCTCGAGTTGCGGTCCCGCGGCTGGTCCAGGCGCACCGAGCCGACCTCGGTGTCGAGCGTCTTCGGGGTGCTCCCGTTGCGCGAGTTGCCCGAGCCGTGCCCGGCCCGGTCGCCGCGCTCGTAGCCGAGGTGATCTGTCAGCTCGGCGTCCATGCCGCGCTCGAGGACGGCCTTGAGCAGCTCGGGCAGCAGCCCGCCCTTGCCGGTCAGGGCGAGCCCGTCG
>NZ_AWQS01000604.1 GCF_000576575.1 Intrasporangium chromatireducens Q5-1 | reverse complement strand
CCGGCGCCGCCCGCGACGCCGGTGGCGCCGGTGGCACTGCAGCCGCGCTCGTCGACGCGACGGGCCGGGGACGACTCCTGACCGCGGACAGCGACGTGTGGCGGCTGCTCGCCCTGACCGGCGGCCACCCGGTTGACGTGTTCGCCGAGCTGGAGAACGGCCAGCTCCGGCCCCTGTCGGCCTCGGTGGGCATCGAGGTGGTGAGCCTGTGAACGCCGCCGCGGCAGGATCCTTCGAGGACTGGTGGCGCGAAGTGCAGGCGGCGGCCCTCGTCGGCACGGCCCGACGCTCGGTCCCCACCCTGGCCGGCCTCGGGGCCCGCACCCCGGAACGGAGCGACGAGGCACTGCTCGCCGCGGCTGCCCTCGGCGGCGCGGCGGTCCGCGCCGGCCGTCGCGCCGAGT
>NZ_AWQS01000603.1 GCF_000576575.1 Intrasporangium chromatireducens Q5-1 | reverse complement strand
ACCCGCTCCGCACGGGCCTGGCGAACCTCTTTGCCGGCATCGACGAGTACGCCGACGTCGTCGACCCGCTGACGTCGGCCGAGCGGACGCCGGGGGCCATCAGCAACGACCTCGCGGACATCGCGCTCGCCCTGACCCACGGGCTCAAGCACTTCGCCGCCGGCCGGCAGGCGGAGGCGCTGTGGTGGTGGCAGTTCAGCTACCTCTCCGCCTGGGGCGACCGTGCGTCGAGCGCGCTGCGCGTGCTCCAGTCGGTCATGTCGCACCTGCGCCTCGACGCCGACGAGGAGGAGGTCGCCGAGGCGGAGTTCGACGCGCTCCACCCCTGACCCCCGTTCGTATGCCGCTGAGCGGGCTCCCGCTCCGCGCCACCGTCGAGTGAGCGCAAACTCCGCCGGAGTTTG
>NZ_AWQS01000602.1 GCF_000576575.1 Intrasporangium chromatireducens Q5-1 | reverse complement strand
CCGTAGGGCGAGGCGGACTCCATCTGGTCGAGGACGGAGTCGTAGTCGGCGTCGTCGAACACGTGGACGGCGAGGATCGGGCCGAAGTACTCGGTGCGGAAGGCCTCGTCGCCGGGGTCGGTGACCTCGAGGACCGTGGGACGCACGAACCACCCGACGGAGTCGTCGTACTTGCCGCCGGCGAGGACCTCGACACCGGCGGTGGCGTGCGCCCGGTCGATGGCGGCCTTGTGCTTGGCGAAGGCGCGGTCGTCGATCACGGCACCCATGAAGTTGCTGAGGTCGGTGACGTCGCCCTGCGTCAGGCCCTCGGTGATCTCGACGAGGTCGCTCCTGATCTGCTTCCAGAGCGAGGCCGGCACGTAGGCGCGGGAGGCGGCCGAGCACTTCTGGCCCTGGTACTCGAACG
>NZ_AWQS01000601.1 GCF_000576575.1 Intrasporangium chromatireducens Q5-1 | reverse complement strand
CAGACAACTTGACAAGCTCCCTGAACCCGCCGGAGAAGGCGATCGTGCTGTGCGTGGACGAGAAGTCGCAGATCCAGGCCCTGAACCGGACCGCGCCGATCCTGCCCCTGCGGGAAGGGCTGCCGGAGAAGGCGACCCACGACTACAAGCGCAACGGCACCACCACCTTGTTCGCGGCGCTGGAGGTTGCCACCGGGAAGGTGACCGACCAGTGCTACGACCGGCACGGCAAGGCCGAGTTCGGCGACTTCCTCAAGAAGGTGGCCCGGGCCTACCCGCGCCGGCAGCTGCACGTCGTGCTGGACAACTACCACACCCACAAGCACCCCGAGATCCAGGCCTGGCTGGAGAAGAACCCGCGGGTCCACCTGCACTTCACCCCGACCTCCGGGTCCTGGCTCAACCTCGTCG
>NZ_AWQS01000600.1 GCF_000576575.1 Intrasporangium chromatireducens Q5-1 | reverse complement strand
GAGCCACCAGCCGCGGGCGGACCGGCCGCGTGGCGGTGCGGTCAGCCCGTCGCGCCAGCCCGCCGCATCCGGCTCGTCGGGCAGGCTGACCTCGAGGCCCCGCTTGCGCACCCCCCTCTGGTGGAGGAGGGGGCGGAGCCGGTCCGCCATCCGGGCGGCTCGGGCCGACCCGGGCAGGGCGTCGAGCAGAGCCGAGGCGACCTCGCGGACGGAGGCCGCCCGGTCGTCGAGGGCGCGCTCGAGCAGCTCCTCGTCGTCCGGGCCGAGACCGACGCGCAGGGCCTCGAGGTGGGCACGGCGGGCGCCCGCGCTGTCCCGGTCCCACGTCGACTCGACGAGGGCCCGGCCGGAGGCGGGCGACGACCGCCGGGCGCTCGGCGGAGGGCAGCAGGGCCCAGGCCTGCGGGTCGGCGG
>NZ_AWQS01000599.1 GCF_000576575.1 Intrasporangium chromatireducens Q5-1 | reverse complement strand
CGGGGGCCGTTCGGGTCCCTCAATACGGTGGTGATGCGATGCGAGATGCCAGGGTCACGACCTGGGTGGGTCACGACCCGTACCGACCCCGCCGAAATCTCCTGCCGCTCGCCCGGGAGGCCCCGCCTGGGACGCAGCGCTGACGCGGAGCGGGCGCCTGACGATCCGGAGTTGCACGCGAACCAAGAGAGCCCGCCTCTCGGCACCCACGTCGCCCAGGCGGCCTAGCCTCTCGCGTCACAGCTGGCTGCCACGGCGCGTAGTTGGCGCCTCCAGCGCGGGTCGTTCTTTCGCTCACATGCTTGTTATGCACGTGAGCGGATGCAAGCTCCAGGGCCTCGGAGATGTGTGCGATCTAGGGGCGTGGCCATGCACGAGTGAGGTGTGTCTGAGTTAATGTCCGACTTCTGCGAT
>NZ_AWQS01000598.1 GCF_000576575.1 Intrasporangium chromatireducens Q5-1 | reverse complement strand
GGGAGCAGCCGCGACGAAGTCGAGTCGGTCCAGCACTGCCGGATGGGCCGGGCTCGGTGAGCAAGACGGGACGGTGTACGAGAGGAACCGGTGTCGTAAAGCCTCTTCACATCTGGCCAGCCCAAACCCGGTGGATTCGGGCTGGTGAGCGGTGCGTCCCCTGCCGACCTCGGTCGGTGGGGGAACTCCCGGGAGGGTTTCGCAGGTCTGGCCCGGGAGGCCACGGTGAAGGTCTACGGCGTAGCCGTGGCGAGGCCGCAGGGGCAAAGCCGGGCACCTCGCCCGTCGATCGAAACGCAGTGAACGTGGGAACCGTGCACGTTGCGGTCCCGGAACGTCGGGCCAGCCTGGCTCGGCGGGGCGGGATAGGCGCGTCGTCCGCTGAAGGGCGTGCACGGGGCGGAGCCGTCGTAGTACTCCGAGGCCGGGAAAGCCGGTC
>NZ_AWQS01000597.1 GCF_000576575.1 Intrasporangium chromatireducens Q5-1 | reverse complement strand
GTCGCCCTCGATCTGGACGATCTTCTCGTCCTTGACGTAGATGTTCTGCCCGCAGCCCACGGCGCAGTAGGGGCAGATCGACTTGACGACGCGGTCGGCGGTCTTGGTGCGGTTGGCGATGGAGCGGGTGTGCTCGCTCGTGACGGCTGGTCCCCGGCCGAGCCAGTCGCGGCTCGCCACCTGTCGCAGGACCGGCCACCCCAGGAACGCCTTGCCGTCGGCCATCTGCCACTCCTTCCGCTCCGTCGCGTCCTCCCCACCCTAGGCCGGGATGCCCGGAACCGACAGTGGGACGCCACGGCGGGCACCCGCCCGCGCTGAGCGGCATACCCCAAAACTCCCCAGGTATGCCGACACACGGGGGCTCCGCCCCGTGGACCCCCGAGAAGACCGGCTCCGTATGCCGCTGGGCCGGTCACGCGTGTGCGTGACCGGCCCAG
>NZ_AWQS01000596.1 GCF_000576575.1 Intrasporangium chromatireducens Q5-1 | reverse complement strand
CGAGCCGGTGCCGCGTGACCGCGGGCTCGTCGTCGCAGGCCCGGGCGACGGCCCTCGCGACGTGCGGGTCGAGGTGGCTGGGCAGCCACTCCCGCTGCTGGGCCAGGGCCCAGAGCATGCTCGACCGCAGGACGACCGCGTGGGCGGAGGCGACGTCGACGACGAGGACGTCGCAGCCCTCGCTGATGGCCGCCTGGGCGGCCGAGGCCGCGGGAACCGCAACCGGCCGGGCCGACGGGTCCCAGTCGGCGAGGGCCGCCAGGGAGGAGAACATCGGCAGCGCGCGGGAGCCGTCCGGGGCCGTCAGGGTCACCGTCGCCATGTCGCTGCGGGTGTCGGACCGGACGCCGGCGGACTCGGTGACCTCGCTCGCGACGGCGACGACCGGCACGAGCCAGCGGGCGGCGGCGACCCGGCCCAGCGCCACGCGCTCCGTCTCGGGGGACGGGCCC
>NZ_AWQS01000595.1 GCF_000576575.1 Intrasporangium chromatireducens Q5-1 | reverse complement strand
TCTTCGATGACGAGAACCTCGTGTCGTGCGCGGGCCTGCCCCCAGTGATGGGCCTGGCAGCGCAAGTCGGGGACTCGGCAAGACCGAGGCTCACCCCACTCGCGCTCGTGGCCTCACTGGAGAAGACGGGACTGCCAAAGTTCGCCGCCGAGGTCAGACGCAAGACGCACCCGGGAATCTGGAACTGATCGACACGAGAGTTCGACCCGCATGCCTCCACGGCCGCGGGCGCCTCCTCACGGACTGAACCCCTCGGCTGTTCGACGTGGGCCGCCGCGGTGCGACTGCAATCGAGCGATCCGATCGTGTCCCCAACCGCGTGGTTGACCCATCGAACCGTCAAAGAGGAGGCCAATCATGCTGCTGTTGCGATACATCAGCCACGCAGATGAGGGTCTCGTCAGATGTGGAGACCAGATGGCCCGTGACACCTCCGGCGAACTGGTTGCACGACTCGTTGCACGA
>NZ_AWQS01000594.1 GCF_000576575.1 Intrasporangium chromatireducens Q5-1 | reverse complement strand
GCCAAGCAGACATCCCATGTCGAAACGCTGTCAAGCGGCGGCGGCTGGTTGACCGCGGTGCGACCACGCGGTCGTCTCGTCGTACCGGGTGCCGGTTTTGAGGCAGCCGTGCAGGATGCCAACGAGTCGATTGGCCAGTTGTCGAAGGGCAGCACGATGACCGGTCCCACGAGCCCGCAGGTCGTCATAGTACGCGCGGGCGCCAGGTGAGCTGTTCAGCGCGCTGAAGGCTTGTTGACCGAGGGCGTCGATGAGACGGTTGTTGTGCACGTAGCGAGCCAGGACAGTCTTCTTCCTGCCCGAGGCGCGGGTGATAGGGCTGGTCCCGGCGTAGTTCTTGCGGGCTCGAGCGTCGGCGTAGCGGCTCTGGTCATCCCCGAACTCGGCCAGCACCCGGGCGCCGATGACCGGACCCATCCCCGGCTGGCTGAGATAGATCTCAACGTCCGGGTGCTGCCCAAAATGG
>NZ_AWQS01000593.1 GCF_000576575.1 Intrasporangium chromatireducens Q5-1 | reverse complement strand
GTGGGCGAGGGGATGTGTCGGTTTGAGGGCTGACGGTTGGGGGTCAGTCGGCGCGTGGGGTGCAGGTGCAGGGTCGGGTTGAGGCGTGGTGCGCACTCGACCCTCGGCATCATCCAGCCCGGTGAGCAGTCGGTCGCGACGGTGACCGGACTGACTGAGAAGGTCAACCAACGTGACGTTCGTGTGGTCTGGCACGACGGCCGTCGTGGTGTGGTCGAGCCGAGTGTGGCCGCCGCGGCTCTCTCGACGATGCAGGGCGCAGCGCGTCACGAGCAGCGCCACGAGTGTTCCATCGTCGAGTTGCTCGAGATCCACTTGGCCGGCGTCGCGCAGGGCGTCCTCTGCCGCCTCCAGTCCTGCGCCGGTGCGCAGGATTCCGACGGAGGCGTCCATCAGGGCGCGGACGCTCGGTGGGACGAGGCCATTCGACGGGCAGTGAGGTTCCGACGGTTGGTGGCCTTTCGTCGGTTG
>NZ_AWQS01000592.1 GCF_000576575.1 Intrasporangium chromatireducens Q5-1 | reverse complement strand
CGGGCAGGCCGGCACGGGTGCGAGCGCCGTCGAGCTCGAGCGAGCCGGTCGTCGTGGTGGCGATGCCGATGAGGGCACCCGCACAGACGGTGACGACGGTCGCCCGCAGGATGCTGCCGATGGGGGTCACGCGCGCCTCCTCGAACGCCGGTTGCCGAGGGGCAGGGCCATGAAGCATACGAAGGCGAGCAGGACCGCTTGGGCGAGGCGCCACCACGGCTGGGCGGCCGCCAGGTCGATGACGAGGTGGCCCCCGGACGCCGGGACGAGGTAGGTGGGCTGCCCGGCGCCGTCGACCGGAGAGAGCCTGGAGCCGTCGAGGCTCACCGTGACGTGGTCGGCCCACTCCGGGGGCTCGGCCAGGACGAGACGGCGCTCGGCGGTGGCTGGCGGCAGCGTCCGGTCGACCGCTGCGTGCGGGCCGACCGTGGGGACGGCGGCCAGGAGCCGCCCGGAGGCGTCGACGAGCCGGGCCCG
>NZ_AWQS01000591.1 GCF_000576575.1 Intrasporangium chromatireducens Q5-1 | reverse complement strand
CCTCGCCGCGTCCTTCGTGTTCGTCGTCGGGGGTGACGTAGCCCAGCCCCTGGTGGAGCCGGACCGTGTTGTAGTGCACCTGGATCCGGTCGAGCTCGGCGCGCAGGACGGCGGGGTCGGTGATCTCGAGCAGGTGCGGCCACTCGATCTTGATGGTCCCGTTCAGCGACTCGATCCAGGCCTGGTCGGTCGGCGTGGAGGGCCGGCCGAAGTGTTGCGCGATGGCCAGCAGGGTCATGAACAGGCGGGTGTCCTTGGAGATCATCTGCGAGCCGTTGTCGCTGACGGCCAGCAGGATCGGGGTCAGTCCGTCCTTCGCGTCGGGGTCCACCCGCCCAGTCCCGGCCCGGTCCAGTGCCGCCTCGAGTAGTCCCTCGGACTCGAGCGCGGCGGTGAACGCGTTCTCGACCTGGATGTGGGTCTCCTCGACCGAGACGAGGTGGGTGAGCCACTTGCGTGAGACGAGGTCCTCGATGATC
>NZ_AWQS01000590.1 GCF_000576575.1 Intrasporangium chromatireducens Q5-1 | reverse complement strand
CCGACCGCGCCCTCTTCAACGGCGAGGACACCCCCGCCCACATCCCCGGCTACGGGCCCGTCCCCGCCGCCTGGATCCGCCACCTGCTGACCCCCGACCCCGACGACACCACCGACACGAATCACCGGCACGGCCCAGCCGACACCGACGACACGCACGGCGGTGACGAGCACGACGCCGTCGCGGACCCCCGCGACGAGGTGACCGAGCCCGCGCCGCAGAACGCCGACCCGACCGGCACCCAGGTCGCCGACCCGGCCGGCACCGAGGTCGCCTGCTCGCCCGACAGTGACCACACAGGTGACCGAGCCGACCCGCACGAGCATCACGACGCCGAACAGCTCGAGGACACCGAAGGGATCGACGACGACGAGCACGACCACGTCGCGAAGGCCCAGCAGGCCACAGAGACCCAGCCGGCGGCCGCCCGTGACGACAGCGACGACAGCCACGACAGCGCCGCACCCGCGCCGGAGCCGTTC
>NZ_AWQS01000589.1 GCF_000576575.1 Intrasporangium chromatireducens Q5-1 | reverse complement strand
GCCCCTCGGGCGGCCCGACCCCGGTGCTCCGGTTCCGCACGCTGGCGAGCCTCGTCAGCTCGCAGCTGGACGGCGACCTGCTCTATCGCGGCCGGCCCATCGAGGAGGTCGTGCGCGACCTAACCTTCGACGACGCCGTCGCCCTCGTCCTCGGCGCCACCGGCCCGGGGGCTTTCCGAGGGTCCGGAGGCCCGACGCTGGCCCGGCTGGCGGAGGTCCTGCCCGGGCTGCCACCCGAGCGGCGGCTGCCCGTCGGGGTGCAGCTGCTCGCCGGCGCCGACCCGCTGGCCGTCGACCTGGACCCGGACCGGGTCCGGCTCGCGGCCGTCACGGCGGTGCACGCCTGCCTCGCCTCGACGGCGCCCGAGGCTGCCCTGAGCGGCGACCCGGTGGCGGACGTGCCGGCGCTGCTCCTCGCCGGACTACGGGGTGGCCGGCCGTCCCGGCCGGACGTCGAGCTGCTCCGCGTCCTGCTCACCGCCCTG
>NZ_AWQS01000588.1 GCF_000576575.1 Intrasporangium chromatireducens Q5-1 | reverse complement strand
CGGGTTCGACGCGCTGCTGCCCTCGGCGCGGCACGTCGAGCCGCGCACCCCGGGCCAGGTGCTCGAGCTCGCGGCTGCGCTCAAGCGCGAGGTCCCGGCCCGCACCGCGGCGCAGGTCGCGGCGATCCTGACCGAGCACGGCACGGGGGTGGTGCCCTCGGCGCGGACGTTACAGCGCCACTTCGCCCGGCTCGAGCTGAACACCCGCCCGGACGGGACCGCGCCGGCCGCGTTCGGCCGGTTCGAGGCCGCCGCGCCGAACGAGCGGTGGACCGGGGATGCGTTGCACGGGCCGGTCATCGGCGGGCGCAAGACGTACCTGATGGCGTTCATCGATGACCACTCCCGCGCGCTGGTCGGCTACCGGTGGGGACACAGCGAGGACATGCTCGCCCTCGCCGGTGCGCTGCGGAAGGGCTTGGCCGCCAAAGGTATTCCCCGAATCGTCTATCTCGATAACGGCGCGGCGATGGTCTCCAAACAGCTGC
>NZ_AWQS01000587.1 GCF_000576575.1 Intrasporangium chromatireducens Q5-1 | reverse complement strand
GCGCGACGGACGCCGGGCGGCCCTCGCCCGGCAGGGACTGGTGCTCGCCGCCTCCGGTGGCCGGCGCTGGGGGTGGCTCGGGCCGGCTCTGGTCCTCGGCGCGCTGGCACTGCTCGTCGTCGCCCTGGCCCGCCCGGTCGCCTCCGTCGCCGAGCCCCACCGGGAGGGCACGGTCATCCTCGCCTTCGACGTGTCGACGAGCATGGCGGCGACCGATGTGCGCCCGACCCGCCTCGGCGCGTCCCAGGCGGCGGCACGGCGCTTCGTCGAGCGGCAGCCGGCCGGCGTCCGCATCGGCGTCGTCGCGTTCGGCGGCACGGGCGTGGTGACACAACGGCCGACGACCGACCGGGGCGACGTCCTCGCGGCGATCGACCGGCTGCGCGCCGAGGGCCAGACCTCGCTCGGCGGGGGCCTGCTCGCCGCGCTGGGCGCCATCGCGGGACACCCCGTGGCGCTCGCTGGCGGCGCGACCGACGCCGGCGGCACC
>NZ_AWQS01000586.1 GCF_000576575.1 Intrasporangium chromatireducens Q5-1 | reverse complement strand
CTAAGCCTCGATCCGTGGAGGTGCCGGGCGGATGGTCCTCGAGCGGCCTTCGATGACCGCTCGGGGTAGGTGGGCGGCGTGTGGGCAGCACTGTGCCGCTGGTCTGCCCAGCTTTTCCACGAGTCGTCTCCGGTCGGGCCGTTGCGGCGGGCGGACAGGTGCTCAGATCGTGCCCGGTGGAGCGAGTCCGGGGGTGAACACGCCGCGCCAGATTGCCAGCCAGGCTTGCGCCCAGGGCCAGTGCTCGGGCAGGTGCAGCACGCGCCGTCGTTGCGGGCGGGCGATCCGGGCCGGGACGTTGACGATGTGGCGTCGGAGCGTCGCGCCGCGCGCGACGGCGAGATGCCCGTCGCTGAGGGTGGCGGCGGCGCGGAGCAGGTTGTGGGTCATGGCCGCGCAGAGCGCCCACGCGTGGTTGGCGGCGAACCGGGACGAGGGCAGGTGCGCCAACGGCCCGTCGATCAGGTCGGCGAAGACGGTCTCGATGATCGCGTGCCGGCGG
>NZ_AWQS01000585.1 GCF_000576575.1 Intrasporangium chromatireducens Q5-1 | reverse complement strand
CGTCGTACACCACGGACCCGGACTTGACCCTGGGGTGTACCCGTTGTCGCCGCCACTGATCTTCCCTTTGCTGTCTCGGAAGATGATGTACACCGGCATTCCGTCCTTGGTGTCTACGGGCAGCGTTGAGGTGACCTGGGCGGAGATCTTGCCGTCGTAGCCATCGCCAGAGAGCTTGAGCTTCGACTCCAACATGCCCGTGATCGGCGGTCGACGGCCTATATGCGTTCAAGCAGGTCAAGTTTCTCATAAAGGTGGGACTCCTTGATCTTGCCATTCTTCGCCTGTCGGGCCGGGCCTACTACCGGCGCAAACTCGCCGACGGCAAGACCAAGGCCGAAGCCATGCGCTGCCTCAAGCGCAGGATCTGCGACGCCCTCTACCGGCAGCTCGTCGCCCACGCGAGCCGCCGCCCAGGCCAGCGTCGGAACGGGCCCGGGAGGGCACCACGGAGCGTCACACAAATCCAGCGCGGCCGGCTCACAGCCGCACACCGGCACTTCGG
>NZ_AWQS01000584.1 GCF_000576575.1 Intrasporangium chromatireducens Q5-1 | reverse complement strand
GTCGACCTGCGAGGCCATCGTCGTGATCTGGGCGTTCAGCGCGGCGATCACGGCGGTCTGGGCACGAACTGTAGCCGCATACGCCGCGGTCACGGTGGCCGGTTGCCGCAACTGCTCCGTGCGTAGGGCCGCTTGGATCACCTTGGCCTTCTCACCGGCGTGGTGTCGACGAGCCCGCTTGAGCGCGGCGGTGATCTGCGTGATCGTCAGGCGCGCTGCTGCGTCCGGATCGGGCGCCTTGGCCAGCAGCTCAAGCGCGTCCGCAGCGGCGAGGTCCTCAAACGCAGCCAGTGCAGCAGGGAAGTACTCCCGCAGCGCGTTGCGCAGTCGCTGCACGTGGCGGGTCCTCTCCCAGATCAACGTCTTATGGGCCCGGCCCACGACCTTGACCGCCTCGGCCTGATCGCTGTCACCGGCGACCTGACGCAACTGATGCGAGTCGGTCCGCACCATGTCGGCCAGCATGTGCGCGTCCGCGGCATCGCTCTTGGCACCCGACACGCTCTGCCGTTCCCGATA
>NZ_AWQS01000583.1 GCF_000576575.1 Intrasporangium chromatireducens Q5-1 | reverse complement strand
CCTGTTTCTGGTGGCCGTGGACCTCGATGATCGTGTCGTCGACATCAACCCACGCGTACCCGCCCGTCGTGCTCGAGGTCGTGCCCGTGCTCGGGGCGGTTGCCTGCTCGGCGTCCGGCCCGAGCAGGCGGGTCTGTGCCGCGAGAGCGAGCAGGAACCTCGCGGCGACCGCGTCGAGCTGGCGCACGTGCCCGAAGGTGAACGCGCGCAGGAACGACCCGAGCGTGCTGGGTGCGTACGCCGAGGCGAACACTTTGTTCATTCCGCCGTGCCGGAGCACCGCCATGTCATCGATGCTGTCCGCGCCGGCGAGCATCCCACCGACGATCGAGGCGACCTTCAGCCCAGCGTTCGCGCCCTTGTCCGTGGCCACCGTGAGGCGCTCGTCGGTCAACGTGCGTAGCCCGGCGGCGTCGGCCAAGGCCATCACCGGCACCAGCCCGGCGGACGACACGAGGTTCGGGTCGTCGAAGACTGCGGAGGTCCGGGTCAGGGTGTGAGAGAGTTTCACCTACGAGATGC
>NZ_AWQS01000582.1 GCF_000576575.1 Intrasporangium chromatireducens Q5-1 | reverse complement strand
GCCGGATCTTGGTATTGACCGACTCGATCCGACCGTTGGACAGGCCGTGCTCTATCGCGGCGAGGATCGCCTCGCGGTGTTTGACGATCTTCTTCTGCAGCTTCACGAACGCGTCGATGCGACACCGCCGGGCCCAGGAGACCCATCTCTCGAGCGCCTCGACGGCCTGCTCGTAGGGCAGCTGGAACACCAGCCGCAGCCCCTCCTTGAGCAGGTACCCGCGGTACAGCCGCGGGTCGATCTTGGCCACCCACGCCAGCTTCGCCTGCTGCTTGTCGGTCAGGTTCTCCGGGTTCTTCCACAACGCGTACCGCGCGCCCTTGAGGTCCTTCGCGTGCCCGCTGGCCCGGCCCGCCCTGCGCTTGTTCACCGCGCCACGCGCGGTGTTCCACGCGTCCCGGCGGACCTCATCCAGCGCGTCGGTGGCCCATGCGACGACATGGAACGGATCCGCGCAGCGGACCGCGCTCGGGCACCGCTCGGCGACCACCGCCGCGATCCAGTCCGCGCCGTCCGCGGACACGT
>NZ_AWQS01000581.1 GCF_000576575.1 Intrasporangium chromatireducens Q5-1 | reverse complement strand
GTCGTCGTACACCAACCCTATGGACTCAACTACACCCCAGGTGTCTTCCGAGCCGGGAAGACACGCGCCATCTCACTCGCAAGCACGTTCATGGGCGGTCTCCCGGACCGGTACCAGACGGCCGAGATCTACTTCGACGTGAGTGCCAACTACCTCGACGCGACCTAGTATGAGGCGTCCTGCACCCGCCGCCTCGCTCGGGACCTCGGCCGG
The DNA here is from genome assembly GCF_000576575.1 of Intrasporangium chromatireducens Q5-1. Lineage (GTDB taxonomy): Bacteria > Actinomycetota > Actinomycetes > Actinomycetales > Dermatophilaceae > Intrasporangium_A > Intrasporangium_A chromatireducens. Next base: position 319 of record NZ_AWQS01000581.1, on the reverse strand, counting down.
TCTTTCGGGTGCTCGCTCCACGAGGCAGCAACGCTCAACTTCGCGACAAGTCTCCGTGCACGTCTCCCACCAACCCTTAGAAGCGTTTTCACATTCGCTGCTCCGCAGACCCAGCCTTCCATCTTGTCTGGTAGGAGGACGACCACGTAACAGTTGAGTCCCAAAGGCTGGTGCACGACGACGCCAGTGAGCGTGTCTTGCTGGATGCAGGTGCGGTCACCGCATGATCCGGGATTGTTGGTGGCGGCGGTTCGGTTCGGATCGATGCCAAGATCGGTGTCGACGCCTTGGGACTGACTCGCGGCCCGCCAACGAGAGG
>NZ_AWQS01000580.1 GCF_000576575.1 Intrasporangium chromatireducens Q5-1 | reverse complement strand
ACAGCGTTTCGACATGGGATGTCTGCTTGGCGTGGCCGTGGACCTCGATGATCGTGTCGTCCACGTCGACGAAGGCGTACCCGCCGCCCGCTCCCGCCTCGTCGCCAGCGGGCAATGGTGCCGGGACCGGTGGGGTCAGCCCGGCCATGCGGGCCAGCGCGAGCAGGAACCTGGCGGCGACCGCGTCGAGTTGCCGGACGTGCCCGAAGGTGAACGTGCGCAGGAACGACCCGAGCGTCGACGGGGCGTACGCGCGGGCGAAGATCCGGCCCATCCCGCCGTGGCGCAGCAGGGCCATGTCATCGATGCTGTCGGCGCCGGCGACCATCCCGGCCACGAGCGAGGCGACCTTCAGGCCGGCGTTCGCGCCCTTGTCCGTGGGCACGCTCAGGTGCTCATGGGCCAGTTCCCGCAGGCGCGCCCGGTCCGCCAGGGCCAGGAGCGGGACCAGGCCTGCGGCCGACACGAGATTCGGGTCGTCGAACACCGCGGAGGTGCGGGTGAGGGTGTGAGAGAGTTTCACCTACGAGATGC
>NZ_AWQS01000579.1 GCF_000576575.1 Intrasporangium chromatireducens Q5-1 | reverse complement strand
ACGCGAGCAGCGGGTGGAACCCGTACCCGCGCTTGAACGTCGGTGTCGCGTTCTCCTTATCCGAGTGCGCCGTCACCAGCGTCGCGTCCAGATCCACGATCACCGGGCCGGCCGCTGGCAGCGGGTCACGGCGGCGCCACACACGCTCACGCGCGGCCGCCCGGGCAGCGCGGATCGCCGCGATCACCGCTTCGACGTCCCCGGCCAGGTGCTCCAGCAGCCGAGAGACCGTCGCGTCCGAGGCGACCGTCCCGAACAGCTCCGGCTGGGCGCGCACCACGGCCAGATCGGCCAGGCAGTCCCCGCCGAGGGCGACCGCGACCGCCAGGTCGAAGACCACCTTGCCCGGATCGTGCACCGCACCCCGCCGCCGCCACGGCGCCAACGTCCGCGACAGCCCTCGGCCCAGCCCCGCGGCCCGGGCCGTCGACAGCAACAACGATGCCCCCGCCGACGAGAGCACCGCGTCGTTTCCCGACGTCATACCTGGTACCGGAACAAACCCGTTACGCTTCACCTACGGAGTGCCTTCCCGC
>NZ_AWQS01000578.1 GCF_000576575.1 Intrasporangium chromatireducens Q5-1 | reverse complement strand
CCACCCGCACCACCGGCACCCGCGCCTGCTCCGGCGCCTGCTCCGGCGCCGCCTCCGGGTGGGGGCGGCGGAGTTCCGCCCCCACCACCGCCGGGCGGGGGTGGGGGCGGGTTCCCCCCGCCGCCACCGCCTCCGGGTGGAGGCGGATCATCCCCACCGCCACCACCGCGGCCGCCTCCGTCGTCGAGGATCTTCTTCGGGCCGTCGCCGGAGGGCGTGGCCGGGACGGGGACGGGCCGGTTCATGGCGTTCTTGGCCTCTTGTTCGGCGCCCATGGTGTTGTAGAGGTCGAAGCCGAGGAAGGAGATCACGCGATAGACCATGTACGGCGCGAACGCGGCGATTGCGAGCATGACGATGCCGGTGATCGGTTCGGTGATCGCCGTCAGATCGGCCTCGATGGGGGTGGCCATCTGGGTGATCGCGATCAGGAGCACGACCACCAGCACCAGCTTGCTGATGATCAGGGCGATCACGAACGCCGCCCATTTCCCGATCCACGACCGGCTCGCATCCCACGCCGCCCCGGCGAACGCG
>NZ_AWQS01000577.1 GCF_000576575.1 Intrasporangium chromatireducens Q5-1 | reverse complement strand
GGTGGAAGGGGTGCGCGGGTGCGGGTCGAGCGAGACCGTCAGCAGGAACGCGGACTCGGTCACCGCGTCGACGGCGTGCCGCTCGGGCGGGATCGCCACGACCTCGCCCTGGTTCACCACCCACTCCGCCTCCTCGCCGGCGTAGAGCCGGACGGTGCCCGCCAGCACCTGCAGGCTCGCCGCGGGAGGCGAGGCGTGCTCGGCGAGCTTCGCCCCCGCGGTCAGGCCGACGACGACGAGGCGCTGGTGCGAGCCCGTCCAGAGCACTCTCGTGCCCTTGCCGTGCTTCGAGGCGCGCGCCGCCTCGATCGCCTCCTCGGCCGCCTCGCCGAGGTCGATGATCCCGGCGCTGCCCGCGTCGTGCTGACGCGAGGCCACCGGCACCAGGTCGCCGAGGCTGTGGACCTGCCAGGGGGCGCTGTCCTCCGGGGTCACTGGACCCGCTCCCAGCCGCGCTTCGGCGCGCGCGAGCCGACGCCCGCCCCGGCCCGCTCGTCCTTGCTGCGATAGACGATGTAGGGGCGGGTGACGTAGCCGACCGG
>NZ_AWQS01000576.1 GCF_000576575.1 Intrasporangium chromatireducens Q5-1 | reverse complement strand
CATGCTGGTGTTGACGGTTGTTCTGGGCGTGGTCTATCCGCTGGCGATCACGGGGATAGGGCAGCTCGTGTTCCCGTGGCAGTCGAACGGGTCGATCGTGACCACCAGCGATGGCGAACCGGTCGGTTCGGCATTGATCGGTCAGTCCTTCACCGACGCCGCCGGCAATCCGCTGCCCGAGTACTTCCAGCCCCGCCCCTCCGCCGCCGGTGACGGTTACGACGCCGGCGCCTCCTCCGGGTCAAACCTCGGACCGGAGAACCCCGACCTGATCGCAGCGATCGCCGAACGGCGAGCCCAGATCGCCGCGTTCAACGGCGTCCAGCCCTCAGAGGTGCCCGCCGATGCGGTGACCGCCTCCGGCTCTGGGCTGGACCCGCATATCAGTCCCGCCTACGCGGCGATCCAGGTACAGCGGGTCGCGGAAGCACGCGGCCTGCCCGTGGAGACTGTTCGGGCCCTGGTCGCCTCGCACACCCAAGACCGCGACCTGGGCTACCTCGGCCAGCCCCGCATCAACGTCCTAGAGCTTAATCTGGCTGTAGA
>NZ_AWQS01000575.1 GCF_000576575.1 Intrasporangium chromatireducens Q5-1 | reverse complement strand
GGGTCTCGGGAGTCACGATGCGGATGTCCGTTCTGCAAGGTGGTCGTGCACGGCCTGGATGATGGAGGTCAGTCCGGCGTCGGAGTCCTTCGAGAGGCCACCGATGCTCACCACGGTAGCCGGTCCGTCTGGACCGTCACCGCGGCGGACCCGGACGAAGACGCGGCGTCGCTTGATCGTCAGGGCGAGGATCAGCCCACCCGTCGTGAGGATCGCCGAGACGAGTGCGATGACCTCACCCGGGTCGTGGCGCACGGAGAGCCCGGCGAACCGCTTGACGGAGTCGAAGGTGATCGACCCGCGCCCGCCGGGCAGCTCGTAGGTCTGGCCGGGCTTGAGGCGCACGAGGACCGGCGACCCGTCGGGCTTGGTCACCTGCTTCATTTCCTCGGTGTTGAGCGTGTAGACCGACTGTGGGGTGCCGCCGGGGAAGAGCGTGCCCTCCCACACGGACATGGCGACCTCGGGATCGAGGGCGTCGGGGAAGATCGAGGCGGGCCCGTTGCGGAACGTCGGCTCCGCCGTGGGCAGGAAGAAGCCGGTGATGCCGAGCT
>NZ_AWQS01000574.1 GCF_000576575.1 Intrasporangium chromatireducens Q5-1 | reverse complement strand
CCGTCGACTGAGCGCAAACTCCGGTCGCGACCGACGAGTGAGCGCAAACTCCGTTCTGACTAGTTCCTCGGGTCAGCCCTAGGACCTGCCAGGCGGGTGGCCAACGGGGAGGCAGGCCCTCGAGGCGACCAACTTGGTTCACGGAGACGCTCGGCCACGGAGCACTGGACCGATGTTAGAAGGCGAGGGGCGGGATGCGGGGGGAAAGCATCGCGCCCCTCGCCTGGGAGCGCACGATCGGGGGATCGCTCTTGCGCTGACGATCAAGGGGCCTCGGGGGGAGAGACCGGCGGGGAGGGTGGGTGGTTCGCACTCCTTGACGTCCTGATCATCTTCTCGCCCGTATCGCCACCGAGTCGACCGGTCTGACGACTTCTTGAACAACATTTTACCTTTGGGAAGTCGGACCGTGACCTACGACATAGGGTTTGTCCGGGCTAGACCGCGCTTGGTTCCATTCGCGTGTTCGGTCAGGCGCGCTCGTGCTGGCGGATCCGATGATGGGGCCCGCCATCGCGCGGGGGTGCGGCACCCACAAAACGCGCTCACTCGACGGGCCGCAACCGGAGTT
>NZ_AWQS01000573.1 GCF_000576575.1 Intrasporangium chromatireducens Q5-1 | reverse complement strand
GCCCTGATCTGTCCGGCCGGCCACCACCGGCAAGAAGTCAAGCCACAATGACAGCGACCCCCGGCACTATCTCTGCCGGGGGTCGCTGTCATGTTGCGTCAGGGTGTCGTGGTTGGCGGGACGAGGGGGCCGTCGGGCCGGTTCGGGGCAGGCGGTAGGTCCGGCTGCTTCGGCGTGAACGGTGCACCGGGCGCGAGGCCGCCCGTCGACTGGACCGGCGCGGGCTGCTGCACAGCCGCAGGGGCCGAGGAGGACGACGCGGGAACCTGCCGGGGTGCGCTGCTCGTCCTGGCGGCCGTCGTGGGCGCGCTGGGCACGCTCGTGGGGCTCGTGGTGGCGCTCGTCGTCTCCGGGGCCGTGGTCGACGTCTCCGGGGCGCTCGTGGTGGCCGTGGCCGTCGTGGTGGTGGTCGTGGCCGTGTCCGCGACCTGCCGCAGCTCGACCGGCTGCCGCCCCGGCTGGCTGCTGTTGGCCACGCCGAGGGCGAGCGCACCGCCGACGAGACCGGCCGCGGTCAGGGTGAGCAGACCGACGACGGGCGCCGGCACGTTGACGCGACGAGGCGTGTTCATGACGCCGTG
>NZ_AWQS01000572.1 GCF_000576575.1 Intrasporangium chromatireducens Q5-1 | reverse complement strand
CCGCAGCAGCGGTCCGGGCCCCTTCGCGCAGGTTGGTCGTCAGATCGAGTAGTCGCCCGAGAAGGACTCGAAGACCCACAGGACGACGGCGACGACGCCGAGGAAGGCCCCGATGATGAACAGCCACCAGCCGACGGCGAGGCCGAGGAACATCACGGCGCCCGCGCCGGCCAGCCACAGCGGCGTCCAGGAACTGGCGACGAAGTAGCCGTAGTTGCCCTCCGCCTCGGCGATCTCACCGCTCATGTTGTCCTCGGGACGCACCGGCAACCGCTTGCCCGTCTGCCAGAGGTAGAACGCCACCAGGATGAACAGGCCACTGGTGAGGATCAGCGCGGTGACGCCGATCGGTTCCTTCCAGTCGGACCAGTAGCCGTAGATGACGGTGACCGGGCCGAAGAAGAGGAACAGGTAGAAGAAGAGCTTGGTCTCGACGCGCATCGTCACTTCTCCTTGCTGTCGCGGGCGCTGTCGCGGGCCCTGTCGCGAGCCTTGTCGCGGGCCTCGCCGACGTCCGCGGGACCGAGGACGGTTACCAACGTACTCGGGTCAGGTCGCAGCGTCGCCACTGCCGACGCCTCC
>NZ_AWQS01000571.1 GCF_000576575.1 Intrasporangium chromatireducens Q5-1 | reverse complement strand
AGGCCACCAACCGACGTGTGGGGAGTCACTCGACGGCCACGGCCGCGCTTCCAGGTGCCGCGTAGGACCGCAGACGCTCAGCCGCTACACGGATCCACTGCTCCACCCACGGCTCCCTCACCCGTCCGGCGACCGCGCTGGGAACCTCCCCTGGCGCCACGACCACGGCAGGCCCCTCGATGAGGGACGACCACATGGTTGCCACGGTCGCCCTCGGTCACCGTCAGCGCCGCCCAGGCGTGGGCCCGTACGTTCCGAAGCCGCACGGTGCCGCCCTCGGTCGGGAGCCAGAACGTCGCGCCCTCCCGCACGTACGAGGCGACGACGGCGTGCGCCCTCCCATCGCGACGCGTCGTGCTCACGACGGCGAACGTGCGCTGGTCCAGGTACTCGACGAGCCGTCGTCCGGTCAGCCGGAACTCCGTCGGGTATGCCGCCAGCGTGGCGCGGCTGGCCCTCGCAAGGGTCCGGTCCTGCACCGCATCAAGCTCCACCACCTCGTTCTACCAGCCGACCGAGTGGTGGCTGCGGCTCTCGGCACAGCGACGGTTGGTGGGCTCTCGTCGGTTGGTGGCCTCTCGACGG
>NZ_AWQS01000570.1 GCF_000576575.1 Intrasporangium chromatireducens Q5-1 | reverse complement strand
CCCGCCGCGGACCGGGGTGCGCTCTCGTCGCTCGGCCGGCGGCGCCCCGAGGTCCGGGGACGCGACGTGGGGCCCGACCGCGAGGTCGACGCCGAGGATCGGTGCGACGTCCGCCGCCATGCAGGCCTGGACGAACTTCACCGCCCCGTAGAGTCCGTCGCGGTCGGTCAGGGCGAGTGCCGGCTGACCCCACGCGGCGGCACGCTCGACGAGCGCCTGCGGCGCAGCGGTGCCGTAGCGCATCGAGTAGCCGGAGGCGACGTGCAGGTGGACGAAGCTGTCGGTCACGCACCCCTCCCGGTGGGACGCGCGACGAGGGCCGGGGTGATCGACTCGGGCAGCGGCGCGGCGAGCGGCGCCCCGAGCAGGTCCGAGACGAGGCGCAGGAACATCTCCGACTGGCGCAGCAGGTCGTCCGCCTCCCGCGCGGACACCCATCCGCCGCGGTCGGCGAGGGCCTGTCGGCGGGACGAGGCCGCGAAGAAGGTGGCCCACTCCCCCAGCTCGGGTGCGACCTCGGGCAGGGTGTGCCACACGCTCCGCGGCCGGCTGCGCGGCGGCGCGGGGACCCGGGCGGCGACGAGCG
>NZ_AWQS01000569.1 GCF_000576575.1 Intrasporangium chromatireducens Q5-1 | reverse complement strand
AGAGGTCCCCGGACAACCACTCGCAACCGCGATCACCGACAACCAAAGGACCAAGATCAACAGGCTGGTGAAGGTTTCCGCGTACAGTCGGTGCCGCACTGCTTGCAGTTTCCTCCGAGTCGAAAATCCCGATGGCCAGCCAACGCATTTTGGGCGGCCCAGCGGCACCTGCCCACGACGTCCCCCGCTACAGGCAGGCCGTCAGGTGCTTGGCGAGCGGCTACTTCTTTCATCGACGGCAGGACCGATGCCCGCCGCCGCTGAGCGAGTCCGATGGATAACCCCACTCGGTCGCCGCTTCGCCATCCCGCGCCCGCAGTCGGCTACGCGCCGAGCTCCCGCGCCTTCTCGACGAATCGTCGCGCCGCGGCCTGGCGACCGGCCACGCACTGCACCAGCCAGCGGTAGGGGTCGAGCCAGTCGCCAGTCGGGAGCTCCACGTAGCACATGCCACGGCCGGGATCGAGGTGCCACCGTGCGGTGTCCGAGTTCGCGACCACCCAGTCGCACAGGTACACCGCGAGGTCGTGCCCGGCCTGCTCGGCGTCGACGTCGTCCGGGTGGGATGTTGAGCGACACCTTGGTTGCGGATGGGGC
>NZ_AWQS01000568.1 GCF_000576575.1 Intrasporangium chromatireducens Q5-1 | reverse complement strand
AGGCCGGTGTCCTTCAGGGTGCGGATGCGGTCCTCGGCCCGAGCGCGGAGCCGGTGGCGGACCTCGAGGTCGGCGATCCGCCCGCCCTTGGTGTTGGTGGCGAACATCGTGATGCGCCATCCAGCGTGGTCGGTGATCCGCAGCTGGGCACCGGGGTGGGGCCGCTCGCGTCGTGCGATGACCCGGATCCCGGGTGGCCACCCGGTGAACGAGGCCGGCAGCCACCGGGTCAGCTCGGCGACCTGCGCGCCGTCGCGGCGGGTCCCGTCCGCCTCGCGGGCATCGCGCCACGCCTGACGCGGGACCTGCTCGAGGGCCTCGAGCAGCGGGGCCTGCCCGTACATTCCGACCGAGTAGCCCAGCCCGAGCTGGTGCACGTGGGCCAGGAACGCCTTGACCCCGGAGCCGGTGTCCCCGCGCACCAGCACCCGGGAACGGGCTGGCTCGGGCAGCTGGGCCAGCGCCGCGTCCAAGACGGCGATCTGGTCGGCGGCGGTGTTCGCGCCGGCGTTGCCGGCCCGCAGCATCCCGGCCAGCGGCTCCCCGGTGCCGGTGGCCGGGTCATGATCGACGAACGCGAGCAGCGGGTGGAACCCGT
>NZ_AWQS01000567.1 GCF_000576575.1 Intrasporangium chromatireducens Q5-1 | reverse complement strand
ACTGCTTGATCTGGGCGACGGCGTGGTCGGGGTCGGCGGTGACGATCCAGCGGGAGGCGATCTGCTCGTCGGTCAGCTGGTCGGCGAGGCGTTCCATCTCGATCGGGTCGTGCACGCCGTGCTTCTGCTCGGCGGTCAGTGACAGGGGGGCCCAGAACCGGCAGTTGTGCAGGGCCTGGTCGGGGTCGCGGTCGTAGGACAGCTTGATCTCGATCATCTTGTCGATGTCGTCGCGGGTGCGTCCGGACTTGGTCAGGCCCTCGTCGAGGGCGGGCAGCAGCTTGTCCTCGTAGAGGTCGCGGCCCTTGCCGGAGGTGCAGATGAACCCGTCGCCGGCGCGGCCGGCGTAGCGGGCCACCAGGGGGCCGCCGGCGGCGATGTAGATCGGGACGGGCTGGGCGGGCCGGTCGTAGACGGTCGCGTCGTGGGTGCGGTAGAACTCCCCGTCGAAGGAGACCCGCTCGTTGGTCCACAGCTGCCGGATCAGCCGGACCGCCTCGCGGAGCCGGGCGAAGCGTTCCTTGAAGTCGGGCCAGGGAGAGCCGGCCGCGCCGACGGCGACCTCGTTGAGGGCCTCGCCGGTGCCGATGCCGAGCACGA
>NZ_AWQS01000566.1 GCF_000576575.1 Intrasporangium chromatireducens Q5-1 | reverse complement strand
TCCCCGGGCCCCATGCAAGATCGAGGCTAGCGCTCCTGGCAATGGCGAAGATGGCGGCTATTGGCGCCCTGCTTGGAATTGTCATTGGCATCGGCATGGCCGTGGCAGGCGAGACACCGTGGTCCATACTCTTGAGCCCCTTCGCAGTTGGGCTGCTACTCGGCATCACGCTGGGGCCCGTTGTGGCGCTCAACTGGTATCTCCTCCCGGGACGAGTGACCTACCAGGTGACGGATGCCTCACTGACGGCATGGCGCGGTGGCTGGAGGCGCAAGGAGATCCAGGTGGGCCGCATCGCAGACATCCATTTCGACGAGCAGATCACGTGGAAAGACTTGGTGTTCTCGGGTTGGTTCGGCTACAGCTCACCTATCCCCCGCCTGTGGGTGACGTTGACGGCCACGCAGGACAGGTGGGACCCCTCAAACTCCGCCGCCGAGAACCTTCCGAGCATCCTGATCGCCGCCGAGCGTCAACGGCAGGCCATGCTCGAGCTTCGACAGGCCCTCAACCTGCCGCTGAACGGCTAGGGCGTGTCTGCTAACGCTTCGCGCGGTGGGTCAGAACGATCATCCCGAGGAGGACGCCACCGAGGTAGGTCACGG
>NZ_AWQS01000565.1 GCF_000576575.1 Intrasporangium chromatireducens Q5-1 | reverse complement strand
GCACTGGTTCTGGTCGAGCGTGCGCTTCCTCCGATCCAGAGTGCAGCAGGAGCGCGTCTCCCGGCTGGGTACGTGGGAGGAATGCGAACCGTTCTCATCACGTTGAGGGCTGCATGATGACCAGTTCCACCCCGTTCTCGCTGCGCCTCAAGTGGGCGCAGAGCCTCTACGACCTCGGCGACCACCGCGCCGCCGCCAAGGAGCTCGCCGCACTCGTGGACGAGGCGAAGGATGAGGAGCTGCTGCACGGGACGACCGAGCTCCGGCTGCTCCTCGCGCGCGCCTACTACCGGTCGGCCCAGCTGGCCCACGCCGAGGCGGTGCTCGTCGAGTTGATCGAGGAGGCACCGACCGATGCCTACGCCCACCTACTCCTCGGCCGGACTCTCCAGCGCGCCGGCCGGCATGACGAGGCGAAACGGCCACTGGCCCTCGCCGAGATCCTCGGCGACTACGAGCGGCCAAAGGCCCACGGTGCCCCCGACTGACTGCCTCGGACGGGCTGTTCCTGAGTGAACCCAGTGCTCTGCCAGCCAGTTCGTCCCCGGACACTCCGTTCGCGGAGAAAGGGGAGAGGGGGCGGGGGAGAAGACACGAGGCGGGGTGGGAGCCAGTTGG
>NZ_AWQS01000564.1 GCF_000576575.1 Intrasporangium chromatireducens Q5-1 | reverse complement strand
TCTCGCGGGAGAAGAACCGGGAGGTCCTCGACGCCGGGCGCGAGGCGATCGAGATCGCCGCTGTCGCGGGGGTGCCGATCGGGTTCGGCACCGACCTGATGGGTGTGCTGGAGGCGGAGCAGCTCAACGGGCTGCGGTTGCAGGCGGAGGTGACCGGGATGCTCGAGCTGCTGCGCTCGGCCACCTCCCGCAACGCGCGTCTCATCGGCAGGCCCGACCTCGGACGGGTCGCGCCGGGTGGTATCGCGGACCTGCTTGTCCTGCAGGGCAACCCCTTCGACGACGGCGACTGCCTGTGGTCACCGTCCGCGGAGCGGACCGTCATCCAGGCGGGCCGCGTCGTCCATCGCGGTCCCGCCCCAGGGCACGTCTGACCGCAAATCGCTGCCACCAGGAGGAGAGCCGTCGATCCCCTGACTGGGATCGGCGCCCCTCGCCGTCCACTCTCTCGAGAGGCCAAGGATCGCAGCCTGACCCGACCCGATGGCTCACCCTCACCCGCGCTGCTCGGAGGCAACTCTCTTCAGGCATGGCCGTAACTGTATGCAGAACGCGCCACGACCCTATCGATCCTCGTCGATTCGCTGCCACTGAGCGCGGTTGCGAGTGGTTGTCCGGGGACCTCT
>NZ_AWQS01000563.1 GCF_000576575.1 Intrasporangium chromatireducens Q5-1 | reverse complement strand
CTCCGGTTGCGAACCGTCGACTGAGCGCAAAGTCCGGCTCGCCTCCACTCCTCCGCGGCGCCTCGGCCCGGCGACGGCCCCGGCTAGGGTCGGCCCATGCGACAACGCAAGCGACCCGAGGCGCCGATGTCACCGGTCGACGCCCTTCGTCGGATCTGCTTCCTGCTCGAGCGGGGCCGTGAGAACCGCTACCGCGTCGACGCGCTGCGGCGCACCCTCGAGTCGATCCGGCTCATGCCGGAGGAGGAGCTGCGCGAGCGGGCACAGTCGGGGACCCTCAAGCAGCTCAAGGGCATCGGAGACGCCAGCGCAGCCATCATCACCGAGGCACTGCGGGGCGAGGTGCCTCGCTACCTCGCAGCGGTGGAGCGCGAGCACGGCGACGAGTCCGACTGGGCGGGCTCCGAGCTGTATGCGGCGCTGGTCGGCGACCTCCACGTCCACTCGAACTGGAGCGACGGCGGCAGCCCCATCGAGGAGATGGTCCTCTCCTGCGTCGAGCTGGGACAGGAGTGGATGGCGCTGACCGACCACTCCCCGCGACTCACCATCGCCAACGGCCTGTCCCGGGAACGGCTCGAGGAGCAGCTCGGCCGGGTCGACGCCATCAACGCCTCGCTCGGCGGG
>NZ_AWQS01000562.1 GCF_000576575.1 Intrasporangium chromatireducens Q5-1 | reverse complement strand
CGAGCTGCTCCGCGTCCTGCTCACCGCCCTGCTCGACCACGGCCTGACGGCGTCGACCGTCGCAGCGCGCGTCGCGGCCTCGACCCGTGCCGGGATCCACGACTGCCTCGCCGCGGGCTACGCCGCGATGGCGGGGCCGCTCCACGGGGCCGCGCCGATCGCGGCCCGGGCACTGCTCGACGACTCCCGACCTGCGGTCGACGTCGTCGCGGCGGCGCTGCGCCGGGACGGCCACGTGCCGGGCTTCGGGCACTTCCTCTATCCGCGAGGTGACCCGCGGGCCGACGTCGTGCTCGATGCCCTGTGGGAGCGTCGCGGAACGGCGCGCCTGCGACAGCGGGTCTCGGAGGTCGCTCGGGTGGTGGAGGACCACTCGGGCCTGCTGCCCAACATCGACCTGGCCAGCGCGGCCGTGCTCGCCGCGCTGCGCCTGCCGGCGAGCGCCGGCGAGGTGGTCTTCCAGGTCGCCCGCTCCTACGGCCTGACCGCCCACGTCATCGAGGAGTACGCCGAGGAACCGCTGCGGTGGCGCGGCCGCGACCCCCTCACCTGACCATCCCGTCATCGAGAGTGCAGCACTCTCAATCGAGAGTGCAGTACTACAGATCGACAGTGCAGTACTCCAGATCGACAGTGCAGTA
>NZ_AWQS01000561.1 GCF_000576575.1 Intrasporangium chromatireducens Q5-1 | reverse complement strand
GGGTGTGCGTCCCGGTGAGCGAGGATGACAGGGTGGACGCGTGCACAGACGACCAGGCCCGCGGCTGACCGAGGGCACCTCCCTCCGGCACCTCGACGAGGAGGAGATCCTGGCGCGCGTCCTGCCCCTCTTCGGCAGACCGGACTCGCTCGTGGTCCCGCCCGGCGACGACGCCGCGGTGGTGCGCACCTCCGCGCGGACCATCGCCACGACGGACGCGGTCGTGCTCGGCCGGGACTGGCTCGACGAGTGGTCCTCCGGTGCCGACATCGGCCACAAGGTCATCGCCCAGAACCTCGCGGACCTCGCGGCCATGGGTGGTCGGCCCACCGGGGTGCTGCTCACGCTGGTCGTCGACCCCGAGGTCTCGATCGACTGGGTGACCGACCTGGCCCACGGCATCGCCGAGGCGTGCTCCGCGGCGGACACGGCAGTGCTCGGGGGCGACCTCTCCTCGGCGCCGGCGGGCGTCGTCGTGGTGTCCGTCACCGCCCTCGGTGACCTGGTCGGCGAACCGGTGTTGCGGTCGGGCGCCCGCCCGGGCGACCACGTCGCCGTCGCCGGCACCCTCGGGCTCAGTGATGCCGGGCTGCGACTGCTGCAGCAGGGCCGGCCCGACGCGGACCCCGCGGCGGTGCAGGCGCAC
>NZ_AWQS01000560.1 GCF_000576575.1 Intrasporangium chromatireducens Q5-1 | reverse complement strand
CCGTCCTGGTAGGGGAAGTGCTCCACCCAGTCGGGCCGCGTCTCGAGCCAGCCGAAGTTGTACGGGCCCGTCCTCAAGGTCGCGTCGTACCCGGCGTACTGGCGGTTCTCGGCGATGTAGAAGCGGTCCTTGCCGTTGGCGTCCTTGGGCAGGGTGACGACGAGCGCCTGATCCTTCTTCGTCGCGTGCATCGACGGGCCGAGCATCACGGTCGCCTTCTCGTCGTGGGCGACCGTCGCGTAGTCGAGCCACCCGAGCTGCAGCTTCTCCCAGGCGCCCATGTGGTTCGGGGTCGTACCGATCGAGTCCTGCCCGTGGCCGAGCCAGGACCCCGAGCTCATCAGCGTCCAGAACCCCGTGCCGTTCTCGCCGCCACTGGTGTCGTAGAGGTCTGGCAGCCCGAGGTCGTGGCCGAACTCGTGCGCGAACACTCCCAGGCCGCCGTTCTCCGGCTCGGTCGTGTAGTCGCGGATCCAGAACCCGGTGTTGCCGATCTGGACGCCGCCGTTGCGGTTCCAGCTCGGACCGCCGCCCGAGCGCTGGCCCACCGCCCAGCGGTGCGACCAGATCGTCCACTCCGGGGCACCGGCCTCCTCGCCCTCCCCGGCGTGGACCGCCTGGAAGTGGTCGATGTAGCCGTCCGGCTCG
>NZ_AWQS01000559.1 GCF_000576575.1 Intrasporangium chromatireducens Q5-1 | reverse complement strand
GGCCACCAACCGACGACCTGGAGCGGCCCATCGTCGACCTCACCCCGCGCAACAGTGGCCACTCGACAGGTAGTGGCCCGTCGACGGGGCGCAGGGGCGAGCGGAACGGTCGGTCCGGCGGCAGCGGGCTGAGCGGCATACTGCCCGGCATCGTGCAGGGGCTGGCGACGACGGCCCGGACGATGACCCGGCGCACGCACACCCACGAGTACCCCGACGTGCGGCCCGAGCTGCCGCCCCGCAGCCGCGGCGTCATCGCGCTCCTCGAGGAGAACTGCACGTCGTGCATGCTGTGCGCCCGCGAGTGCCCCGACTGGTGCATCTACATCGACTCGCACAAGGAGGAGATCCCGCCGGCGACCCCGGGCGGCCGGGCCCGGCAGCGCAACGTGCTCGACCGGTTCGCGATCGACTACTCGCTCTGCATGTACTGCGGGATCTGCGTCGAGGTGTGCCCCTTCGACGCGCTCTTCTGGAGCCCCGAGTTCGAGTACGCCGAGCTCGACATCCACGACCTGCTCCACGAGAAGGAGCGCCTGGGCCAGTGGATGGCGACGGTCCCGCCCCCGCCGGCGCTCGACCCCGGCAGCGCCGACCCGGCCGAGGTGGTCGCCGCTGCCAAGCCGCCGCGACCGGCACGACCCGCGGGTCCGGCAGGCT
>NZ_AWQS01000558.1 GCF_000576575.1 Intrasporangium chromatireducens Q5-1 | reverse complement strand
TCGACGAGGCCGCCAACTACCCCCTCCCCTCCCTGCCGTCGCTGATGTCCGACGGTGGCGGCTCCGGGATCACAACCACGGTCGTGCTCCAGTCACTGGCCCAAGCGCGAGCCGTGTGGGGCGACCATTCGGCAGCCGCGATCTGGGACGCCGCGATCGACAAGGTCGTCCTCGGCGGCGGGAGCACTGCTCGCGACCTTGACGAACTCTCCCGTCTCATCGGGTCGACCCGCGAGCCGGTCCACTCGCACACCACCGGCGCAGACGGGCACCGGACCACGTCAACTTCGACAGTGGATGTCCCGATCCTTGACCCTTCCGCGTTGAGGACCCTCCCGTTCGGCACCGGCATTCTGCTGCTGCGCGAAGCGCCACCCATTGCATTGACTCTGCGCCCGTGGACCGCCCGCAAGGAGGCCGCTGCCTTGCGTCGCAGCCGTGTCGAGCTGGAGGAGGCGATCCGTCGTGCAAACACCCGGTAGACCGAACTCACCCGAGGGCGACCCGGCGTACGGTCGCGGCTTTGGGCAGTTGCGCGGCCCGCTGCATTGGCCGTCCCTGACCGCCCGTGAAGCCGAGGCCGCGCTGCCGATCCTGCTCCAGTGGGTCGAACACCTGGCGGACCGCTTCGCCTTGGATCCTCGCGTCATTCCGCCGTGCTGGGACCGG
>NZ_AWQS01000557.1 GCF_000576575.1 Intrasporangium chromatireducens Q5-1 | reverse complement strand
CCTCCGGGTCCTGGCTCAACCTCGTCGAGGTGTTCTTCGGGATCATCACCAGACAGGCCATCCGGCGCGGATCCTTCGACAGCGTCAAGGAACTCGTCACCGCGATCCGTGCCTTCATCGACGGCTGGAACGACCGCTGCCACCCGTTCAGCTGGACCAAGACCGCCGACGCGATCCTGCCCCACGCCACCCGTCAACGAAACTCAGACGCGCGACACTAGCTCGGATCGTCGTCCACCACCCGTCGGGACTCAACTCACCGGACGGCCGGGCACGGTTCTACCGGTACACCAGCAAGATCACGCGGAGCGCCCCAGAGGTGAACGCCGGAGCAGACGCCTCCGACATCATCACCCTCCCCGTCATCACGCTGGACCACCCACAATGGATGCGACCCGTGATCGGCTTCTCCGGCGGATACGGGGCCCTGATCACCGAGGAGACCGCCCGACGCCTCGGCCTGAACCCGGTCCCGGACAGCAGAGTGATGGTCCGCGGCGACGGCCCCATCACCCAAGCCCAGGAAGGACAACTCCTCGACGCCCTGAGGAGCCGCGACGCCACCGCAGCAACCACCGTCGAGCGCGGCTACCAGCGCTCCGACGGGCTCATCATCGCGATCATCATCGCCGTCATCACGCTGATCATCCTCGTCGCCACCCTCATCGCC
>NZ_AWQS01000556.1 GCF_000576575.1 Intrasporangium chromatireducens Q5-1 | reverse complement strand
TTAACTTCGAAGAGCCCGTTTGCCGGCGTGGAGATCGACATCCGCGACGCGCCACACCGGGGTTCGGTCGCCGTGGGTGTGTGAGGGGGTACGAGGCCGACGGGTCGGGGCCGTTGCGGCGGGACGGCGAGTGGGCCACCGTCGGTGATGTCGGACGGATCCGTGATGGCGTGCTTGAGGTGCTGGGGCGGCCGGATGCGGTGACGACGGCCGGTGCGACGGTGCTGGTGGCGGAGGTAGAGACGGCCCTGGCAGGTGGGGCCGGGGGCCCGTTCGCGGTGCATGGCCTCCCGCATCCCACTTTCGGTGAGGTGCTGGCGGTGACGTTCGTCGACCCGACCGACGAGCCCCGGCTGCGGGACGCGGCGCGGGCGTTGCCGGCCTCGCACCGGCCGCGGGTCTGGCGAAGGGTCGACGCGCTGCCGCTCACCCCGGCGGGCAAGGTCGACCGGGCCGCCCTGGCCTCCCTCTCGGACGCCGAGCCGGGCAGTGCGCGGTGACGGGCGCGGTGATCGTCGCGGCGCGGCGCACCCCGCTCGGCACCGCTGGGCACGGGCTGGCTCACGTGACGGCGGCGGAGCTGGGTGCGGCGACGCTGCGCGCCGTGGTCGCGGACGCGGGCGGCGTCCCGGACGAGGTGATTCTCGGCAACTACATGGGGCCGGGTGGC
>NZ_AWQS01000555.1 GCF_000576575.1 Intrasporangium chromatireducens Q5-1 | reverse complement strand
CAGACTCGGCCGGGTGGAGTCGCTCGGGGTCATCGTCCTGACCGGGGGAGGCTCGACCCGGATGGGTAGGCACAAGCCCGCCCTCGACGTCGGTGGGCGCCCCATCATTGCCCGCATCCTCGAGGCCTGCGCGGGCCTGCCGCTCGTCGTGGCGGGCGACGGCGCCGCCGTCCCGCCGCACGTCCGCGTCGTCCGCGAGGAGCCGCCGGGTGGCGGCCCGGTCGCCGGCATCGCCGCGGGGTTCACCGCCCTCATCAGTCCGTATGCCGCCCACTCGGCTCCCAGCGCTCCGTCCCTCAGCCGGGTGGCTGTGCTCGCGGGCGACCTGCCGTTCCTGACCCGAGCCGCCCTCGAGGACCTCGACGGCGCCCTCGAGGAGGACCCCTCCGCAGAGCTGGCCCTCGCCGTCGACCACGAGCAGCGGGTCAACTGGCTCTGCGGTGTCTGGCGCACCGGGGTGCTCGCCCGCCGGCTCGAGGCGGTCGGCGACCCTGCCGGCGTCAGCGTGAAGCGACTCATCGACAGCTCGTGCCGCGCGCTCGTGGCCGACGCCTCCGGGTGGTCGGCCGATGTCGACACCCCGGACGACCTCGCGGCCGCCCGGGACGCCGCCACGCGCCAGCGCTGACCCGACGCGGTCACCGTCGGTTGGTGGCCTTTCGACGGGTAGTGG
>NZ_AWQS01000554.1 GCF_000576575.1 Intrasporangium chromatireducens Q5-1 | reverse complement strand
CCTCGTACGGGTCGTGCGATGCGAGATGTCAGGAGGACAACGACGATGGGTCACCACCGCACTGGACGTGGATAAGGAGGATGGGCAAGCCGCCGTAATGGGGAACAGGAGGAGAGCCCGGGCGCGTTGGCCGGTGTTCGTCCTTCGGTCGGCACATCCCCTCCGAGGCACAGTCCCGCCCATCCTGAGCTCGCCCAGGACTGACTCAGGAACGTTCGCTACTACCGCTTTCTGTCCTCGGCGCCATCGCGGAGATGAGCTCATATGCCGCGTGGGATGCAGCGATGCCGGTCACTTCGGCGTAGTCGTAGGCAGGGGCGACCTCGACGATGTCGGCGCCGACGAGGTTGAGGTCGGCGAACGCCCGCAGCATGTTCAGAAGTTCCCGGCTCGTAAGCCCCCCTGCCTCCGGCGTGCCGGTACCGGGCGCATACGCGGGGTCGAGGACGTCGATGTCGAGTGAGACGTAGGTGGGTCGGTTGCCGACGCGAGCCTTGATCCGCTCTACAGCTCCGCGCCAGCCCAGGTCGTCCATGTCGTGGCAGCCGATGACCTGGAACCCGAGCACCTGGTCGTCGCTGAGGTCCTCAGTGGAGTAGAGGGGGCCCCGGATGCCGACGTGCATGCTGCTGGTCTTGTCGATCAGGCCTTCTTCGCTGGCTCGCCGGAACGGTGTCCCGTGCGTGATCGGCGCGCCGAAGTAGGTATCCCAGGTGTCGAGGTGG
>NZ_AWQS01000553.1 GCF_000576575.1 Intrasporangium chromatireducens Q5-1 | reverse complement strand
CCAGGACGCCCCGCGTCCTGCGGCATCACCGGCTCGAGAACGTCCCACAACTCGTCACTGATCACACCATCACGAAGCACGACGGCCACCATTCCGGACCCGAGCCCGAATAGTTAGCAGACACGCCCTAGCCGACCGGGATGACGACGGCCGCACCCAGGAGGGCCGGGAACCGGACGACGAGGGGTTGCGCGCTCGTGAGACCGCCCTGGCGCAGCTTCAGCCGACCCTCACTCTTCACCGTGCAGGCGAGCTGGGCAGTGCCGCTGCCCGTGCAGCTCCAGGCGGTGTTGGTCGCGGTGAGCGTGCCCGTTCCCGAGAGGTTGCCCACCGTGACACGCAGCCCCACAGTGGCACCCGGGATCTGCACCCATGCCGTGCCGTCGGCATTGACCAACCCGATGACGGCCGGGTGCCGCACTGGTCGGGTCGTCGTGCTCGTCGGCGACGGCGCGGGGCCGCTCGTGCTCGAGGGCGACGGCGGCTGGGTTGGCGAGGTGGCGGAGGAGCTGGACGAGCCCGGGCGCGACGGAGAGGTCGGCGACGAGGATCCGCTTGCGCCTCCGCCCGAGCCCGCGGCGCCCGCGGCCGGCGGGCTGGTCGACGACTGGCCGGGCGCACCGGCCGACCCTGGGGTTGTGGAGCCGGTCCCACCGGCAGAGACGCCGGGGCCGCGTCCCGCAGCGCCCGTCCCGATCGGGCCACCCGCGGCAGCACCTGAGGGGCCGGCG
>NZ_AWQS01000552.1 GCF_000576575.1 Intrasporangium chromatireducens Q5-1 | reverse complement strand
GGGAACCGGAGTTTGCGCTCGCTCGACGGTCAGAGGAGGCGGCGGCCCATCGCCCAGGCGGTCAGCTCGTGGCGGGACGAGAGCTGCAGCTTGCGGAGCACCGAGGAGACGTGCGTCTCGACCGTCTTGACCGAGATGAACAGCTCCTTGGCGACCTCCTTGTACTGGTAGCCGCGGGCGATGAGCCGCATGACCTCGCGCTCGCGGGCGGAGAGGCGGTCGAGCTCCTCGTCGATCTCGGCCACCTCACCGGCCGCGGCACCGAACGCGTCGAGGACGAAGCCGGCCAGCCGGGGGCTGAAGACCGCATCGCCGTCGGCGACCCGCTCGATCGCCGTCAGCAGCTCCTCGGCGCTGATCGTCTTGGTGACGTAGCCGCGGGCGCCGGCGCGGATGACGGCGATGACGTCCTCGGCCGCGTCCGAGACGGACAGCGCCAGGAACCGCACCGCGCCGCCGCGCTCGCTCTCCACCCCGGCGCAGCCCCGGATCACGTCGGCGCCGCCATGGCCGTCACCGCCGGGCAGGTGCACGTCGAGCAGGACGACGTCGGGGCGCTGCTCCTTGATCGTGCTGACGGCGGACTCGACGGCCCCCGCCTCGCCGACGACCTCGAGCTGGAACGGTGCGCGCTCGGCGAGTCCCATCAGCTCCGCGCGCACGCCAGTCCGGAACATGTGGTGGTCGTCGACGATGACGATGCGGATCGTGCGGGCGGGGCTCATGCAGAGTGCTCC
>NZ_AWQS01000551.1 GCF_000576575.1 Intrasporangium chromatireducens Q5-1 | reverse complement strand
AGTAGGTATCCCAGGTGTCGAGGTGGGCATCAAAGTGCACGACCGAGATCGGGCCGTGCCGCCGGGCCAGGGTGCGCAGCACCGGCAGGGTCACCGTGTGGTCGCCGCCGAGGACGAGCAGACGCCGGGACCTCTCCGCCATGGCCTCGAACTGGGCCTGCCACTGTGCCATGGCTGTGTCGATGGAGAACGGTGTCACCCCGACGTCACCGAGATCCGCGACCTGGACCCGCTCGAAGGGCCGTGTGTTCAGGTCCGGGTTGTAGGGACGCAAGAGTCGCGAGCCAGCCCGGATGTGGCCCGGCCCGAACCGGGCGCCGGGTCGGTAGGTCACCCCGGAGTCGAACGGGATGCCCACGATGCCGATCTCGTAGTCCGTGACCTCGTCGGCCCGAGGAAGACCGGCGAACGTCGGCGGTGAGGCGAACCGTGGGATAACTGAGAAGTCCGCCTGCACCTGTGGCGCCGCGCTCGTCGGAATGTCCGGACCGGGCACCGAGTGAGATTCGACCATGGGTTTACTCCGCGCTGAGTGTATGTGTAGCGTACGTTCGTGTAGTGACACTACACGCAGTCCGGGGAAACCGCGAGAGGCAGTCGGTCCCCCCGAACTGGCCGCGGTAGTGGGTGATTCGAGGAGGAATCGGTGCCAAGAGCGATGAACCGTGGGACCCAAGCGGCTGGCTTTGGCCGTCGCCCGGAGGAGGTGGCGGCATGAGAAGCCCTGTGTCAAGCCGCTTGC
>NZ_AWQS01000550.1 GCF_000576575.1 Intrasporangium chromatireducens Q5-1 | reverse complement strand
CCGGCCGTGGCTCCGGCACCGGCCGTGGCTCCGGCACCCGCTGTGGCTCCGGCGCCCGCCGTGGCTCCGGCACCGGCGCGTGCCGGGGCGAGGGCGCCCATGAAGAAGTTGGCGGCCCAGTCCTGCTTGAACGGGCCCGGCGTCGGGATCGAGGCCCGCCCGGCGGGAGTCGTCGGCGCCTGCGACACCGCCGCCTGCGGGAAGAACGCCTGCGACAGGTCGTTCCAGGTGATGGCCGCGACGACTCCGTCGATCCTCGGGTCGGTGCCGGCGAGGAGCAGCGCGAGCGCCCCGCCGTAGGACCCACCCATCACGCCGACCCGGGGGTCGCCCGGCGAGTCGAGCTGCACATCAGGGCGTTTCGCGGCGAGGTCGACGAGGGCACGGGCGTCGGCGACCTCGTACCTCGGGTCGTCGAGGTGGATCCGGCCGCCGGACTTGCCGAAGCCCCGCGCCGTCCACGTCACGACGACGTAGCCGCGGGCCTGCAGGTCGATGGCCTGCCCTGCCACCGACTCCTTCGTGCCGCCGAACCCGTGCGCCAGCAGGACGACCGGGTGCTTCCCGCCACCGGGCTGGCCATAGACGGACACGTCGAGCGACACCGGTGTGCCGTCCGGCTCGGCCCCGACGGGCAGGCTCAGCGCCTCAGGAGCGGCCGCTGTTGCGACCACCGCGGGCGGCACCGCTGCGGGCTGGACCACAGCCGCCGGGACGGCTCCGGCCCGGGCCAGAGCTGCACCG
>NZ_AWQS01000549.1 GCF_000576575.1 Intrasporangium chromatireducens Q5-1 | reverse complement strand
TCAACGTCCTAGAGCTTAATCTGGCTGTAGATCGGTGGAATGACTGAGCGGTAAGGGCTGCCTTTCTTCGTTCTTGCTAGTGGCTAACGTTGGGTGATGGCTGAACGGTCGGGTCGGCGTGAGCAGACGAGGCGGCGACTGCTTGATGCGGCGCTGAGGCTGTTCGAGGAGCGCGGCTACGACCAGACGACGACCGCGCAGATCGCTGCGCAGCCGAGGGGAGCGATGACGCTGTTTCGTCATTTCGCCTTGAAGTGTCGGCGGGTAGTCGACGGTCCGTACGACTCGGTGATCGCGGCGGCGACCGTGTCCCAGCCGAACGACCTGCTGGTGCTCGCCCGCGTCGCGACGGCCATGCAGCGTCGACTGCGGATCGCTGCGCGAACGCCGAGCCTGGTAGGCGAGTAGTTCGAGCGACACCCGAAGCGCTGGGTCGGCCTCGTCCTTTCATTCAGCACGGCAACAAGAACTCCCAATCGGACTCGCGCGACAGCGAGACCGTTTGGATAGCGCGAGGGTTGCCGCAATCCCCGTATGCGTTCCGTTAGGAGTGCTCCTCGCGAGCTGCGTCTCGGTGTTGTATCGGGACTCAGAGTTCCCGTGAGGGATGCAGTCGAGGAACGGAGTCTTCAGTGCTGGATGTGGCCTACCTGCTTGGCAGCGTGGCACTGCTGGTCGGGATCGGCGTGCTCGGGAAGGCGCTAGCAAGGCTGTGATCGTCGTGGAGGTGATGGCTGCGGCGCTGGCCG
>NZ_AWQS01000548.1 GCF_000576575.1 Intrasporangium chromatireducens Q5-1 | reverse complement strand
GGCCACCAACCGTCGAGGGGCCACCAAACGGTGCTCAGCCGAGCCGACCCTCCGTGGCCAGCACCGCGTCACCGAGCCGCAGCACCGCGTCGGCCGGCACCGGCAGCACCGGCGTGAGCCGCAGACCGAACCACGTCTGGCCGTCCCACTTCCGGAACCGCGCCAAGGTGCGGATCGGCTCCTTCGAGGTCCGCAGGCTGTCCCGGTCGATGGTCGTCATGACGCACCGGTCGCACACCATCGTGCGGCGAAACGGCACGGTCCCGATGGTCACGGCCTCCCAGACGTCCTCCGCGAACGCGACGCCACCGTCCACGACGACGTTCGGCCGGAAACGGTCGTGCCCGATCGCCTCCGCACCACTCTCGGCCAGCCACTCGTTGAGCCGACCCAGTGAGGCGTCCGTCGTCAGCAGCAGGGGCGCCGCGTCGGAGAGCGAGTTGACGTCCCCGGGGCGGCCGCCGAGCTCGGCACGGATCGGACGTCGCGACTCGTCGTCCTGCCACACGAGCCGGACCGGCCGGCCCAGGCGGGCCGAGAGCCAGTCACTGACCTCCCAGGCGGCAGGTCGGGCAGTGCCCTGGCCGCTGTGGCTCACCGCGAGGGGTGCGGCCGCCCGAGGTGGCTCGGCCTCGACCGCCTCACCGGTTCGGTCCGTCACACGCACCGCACCGTTCGGCAGCGGGTGCGCCGTCAGCCCGAGCAGGGCATGAGCCTCACGCGCCGTGACCTTCTCGCCCGAGGGGTCGAC
>NZ_AWQS01000547.1 GCF_000576575.1 Intrasporangium chromatireducens Q5-1 | reverse complement strand
GAGGTTGAACGCGATGACCGCGAGCACGAGCCAGGCGGCGTTGGCGGTGAACTTGCCGGAGGGCAGGTGGGCCAGCGCGGAGCCCTTGAGGTCGGCGTGGACCTGTTCGATGATGGCGTGTCCGCGGTGGGCCTGGTCGGCGGCGACGGTGTCGAGCATCTCGGCGGGGGCGGTGGTGAAGAACGCGTGGAAGCGCCACACGTCGAACAGCGTGCCCTGCCCGGCGGCCTTCTTCTTGTCGGCGTTGACGTCGGGGATGCGGCGCACGACCAGCCGGCCTGGGACCCGGTCGGCCTTCTTCTTGCTGGCGAATGCGGTGAACGGGACCTCGGCGACCTCCGCCTTCGAGATCCACGTGCCGGTGGTCTCGTCGAAGATCGCGTCCGGGTACTTGATCGGCCTCCACGCGGCGTCGTCGATGCCGGCGATCGCGGCCTTGACCGCCAGGTCCATCCGGACGGTGACCGACACGTGGGCGCCGCCGGCGGTCGCCGCGTGGACGGCGTCGCGGCCGTAGTAGGCCGAGTCCATCCGGACCAGGACCGGCGCCTTCGGCCCGAGCAGGCGGCGGGCCTGTTTGACGGCGTCACCGACCAGGCGTTTCGCGCCGCGGGGCGAGCCGCAGTTGCCTTTGCGCAGCCGTTGCGCGAGGACCAGCGGCGCGCCGCCGCTCGTGGTGAGGGTGGCGATCAGCGCGTTCAGGCCCCGGATCCGGGTGTAGCCGAACCCGGCGCCCTAATGAGAGTTACCGGTTCGGCCC
>NZ_AWQS01000546.1 GCF_000576575.1 Intrasporangium chromatireducens Q5-1 | reverse complement strand
TCGGCATAACCGGGAGGTCGGCATAACCGATCTCATGCCGACGTCGGCATGACATCGGCCGGGCCCGCAGGTCGGTCTTGCTCATCCGGAAGGACTGCTCGACGTTCCACAGGTCGTGGTAGGACGCGATGACCTCGCCCGCGGTCATGATCCCGGCGGGGATGTTGGTGACGTAGCCCTTGAGCCCGGCGAGCCGGCGTGCGCGTGCGAGTGAGGCCTCGTCGAGGGTTTGGGTGCCGTTGCTGGTCTTGACGAACCGTGGTGTGCGGGCTGCCTTCTCGCCGGCGATGACCGCCTTGGCGCGGTTCTCCTGCAGGGTCAGCGTCCGCCCGTCCCGGGCGGCTCGCTTGGCGGAGTAGGCCCACACCGCACGCCAGGACCCGGGATGTTTGTCCGGGTCCCAGAGCGGTTCCTTCTTCAGCTTCGGGTCGTTCTCGACGACGCGCCGGTTCCTCGGGGTGATGGTGTCGATGAGCTGCCCGTCGGCGAACGCGTCGCCGTGCCAGCGGAAGTGGGACTCGAGGTCGACCGGCGCCTTGGTCACCCGGGAGCCGACGATGAACCGCAATCCCGCCTCGTCCAGATCCCGCAGGTTCGATGCGGACAGCATCCCGGCGTCGGCCACCACGACCATGTCCGAAATCGAGTGCCGGGCCTGGAACTGTTTGATGATCGGGATGATCGTGGCGGTCGTCGGGTAGCCCCGGCCCGTTACCGAGCCGGGGCTCCCTCAGAACCGGACGTGCGACTTTCACCGCATCCGG
>NZ_AWQS01000545.1 GCF_000576575.1 Intrasporangium chromatireducens Q5-1 | reverse complement strand
TGAGCGGCATCCGCGCCGTCAGTCGCCCTTGACCGCGGTGTGCAGCGTGACGATGCCGCCGGTGAGGTTCTGCCACCCGACCGTCGTCCAGCCGGCCGCCTCGATGACCCGGGCGAGACCGGCCTGGTCCGGCCACGCGCGGATGGTCTCGGCGAGGTAGACGTAGGAGTCCGGGTTCGACGAGGTGCGCCGGGCGATCCGGGGCAGCAACCGCATGAGGTACTCGGTGTAGACGGTGCGGAACGCCTTGTTGACCGGCTGGCTGAACTCGCAGATGACGAGCCGGCCGCCGGGCTTGGTGACGCGCAGGAACTCGCGCAGCGCGGTCTCGGTGTCGCTGACGTTGCGCAGGCCGAAGCTCATCGTCACGACGTCGAAGCTCGCGTCGGCGAACGGCAGGGCGAGCGCGTCCGCGGCGGTGAACGCCATGTCGGGCCGGCGCCGGCGGCCCACGCGGAGCATGCCGAGGGAGAAGTCGGCCGGGACGACCTCGATCTCCTGGTCGGCCCACGGCTCGCTCGAGGTGCCCGTCCCGGCGGCGATGTCGAGGATGCGCTCGCCGCGCCGTGCGGCGACCGTCCGCACGACCGCGCGGCGCCAGAGCCGGTCCTGGCCGAGGGAGAGCACGTCGTTGGTGAGGTCGTACTTCTCGGCGACGGTGTCGAACATCGACGCGACGTCGACGGCCTTCTTGTCGAGCTGGGCGCGAGTCATGCGGCCATCCTTCCACCCCCACCGCCACCCCCACGCCCCACGGCCCCCTCCCCCCACC
>NZ_AWQS01000544.1 GCF_000576575.1 Intrasporangium chromatireducens Q5-1 | reverse complement strand
TGTCGCAGGTTCGAATCCTGCCGGGGGCACTTCTCGCAATCACCCGCAACTACCAGGCATCAGCCGGCATCAGTGAGCATGCCGGACAGGCGGAAGTCACGGCGCGGGAAAGCGGGGCTCACCCACCGTCCAAGCGAGGGGTGCGGTCACGTCGTCGCAGGTCAGCGGCTTGGGAGCGGTTCGGGACGTCGGGTCGTGACGCGATCCCGAAGGTCCCCGGGGACCCGAGAGGTCCCCGGACAACCACTCACAACCGCAGCCGACGGCACTCAAGAAGCAAGGGCCGACAGGGTCGTGGAGGGTTCCTCGTACAGTGCTTCGACTACCGTCTGCCGTTTCCTTCGAATAGGAGCCGATGGGGAGCCGACGTGATCGGAGCCGTCCTGCGGGGCCTGTCGACGACGTTCCGCTACACCCAGGCCCACGCGCGGTCACCGGGCGGCAATTCCGGAACCTGCTCGAACACGGCGTGATCAACCCGGGCATGTCCCGCAAGACGGCGGCTGGCGAGGGCCACGAGCTGATCGAGGCCCCCCGCTCCGGCACCGACGCGACGCTCGCCCACCACGGACTGTTCGAGGAGTACTGCGCCCGCCACGCGCTCGCCGTGCCGCGTAGCATCTGCCCACACGGCACGACGGTTCCGATCACGTGGGCCCTGCACCAAGCCCTGCAGTCCTCCAATGTGGATGTACTCAGAAGCCGGGTTCTCGCGGCTCTTCGAACCCAGGGTGTCTCAGATGTGAGACCCCTGACTCCGCTTTTGGGGTCGT
>NZ_AWQS01000543.1 GCF_000576575.1 Intrasporangium chromatireducens Q5-1 | reverse complement strand
CGGTGGCGCGGGCTGTCCACATCGGTGGCGTCGGCTGTCGGGGTGGTCGCATAGGCTCGTGGTCGTGAACGAGACCGGTGAGCAGCCCCGCCAGAGCACTGCGCCGGGCTGGTTCATCTGCTTCGAGGGCGGCGACGGCGCGGGGAAGACGACCCAGGTCCGGCTGCTCACCGAGGCGCTCGAGCGCCGCGGGCTGCAGGTCCTGGTCACGCGCGAGCCCGGAGGCACGCCGCTCGGTGCCCAGATCCGCAACCTCGTCCTGCACGGCGACCACGTCGCCCCCCGCGCCGAGGCGCTGCTCTTCGCCGCCGACAAGGCTCACCACGTCGCCGAGCTCATCCGGCCCGCCCTCGACGAGGGCCGGGTCGTCATCACCGACCGCTACACCGACAGCTCGATCGCCTACCAGGGCGCTGGGCGCGACCTCGGCGCGGACGAGATCCGGCGGCTGCAGCAGTGGGCCGTCGGAGGGCTGTTCCCCGACCTGACGATCATCCTCGACGTGACGCCCGAGGTGGGCCGCGCACGTCGCGGCGATGTCCATGACCGGCTCGAGTCCGAGGCCGACGACTTCCACGCGGCGGTCCGGCAGGGCTTCCTCGACCTCGCCGCCCGCGACCCGGAGCGCTACCTCGTCGTCGACGCCGGCCTCCCGCCGGAGCAGATCGCGGCCCGGGTCCTCGGGCGTCTCGACGCCCTCTGGGTGGGCACCCCGCGCGCCGCCCCGGCCGAGCACGGGAGCGAGCTGAGCGGCATACCGTCGGGGCAGGAGCGCGGATGAGAAGCCCTGTGTCAAGCCGCTTGC
>NZ_AWQS01000542.1 GCF_000576575.1 Intrasporangium chromatireducens Q5-1 | reverse complement strand
CATCATCACGCTCTTGACGCCAACCGTAGAGCCCGCCCGGTCACCACCCCGCCGAGAACGTCCTCACCCACGACGTCGTCACCCCCCGGCCACCTCCGCAACCAAGCTGTCGTTCAACACCATTGACGGTTACAGTGGTCGTCGACGATCCCTCTGATGTCGTTCGGCAGGTCGACCTGACTGCCGGCTACCTGCTCCAAGGGCCTGGTGAGGCGCGACTTGCCGCACAGTCGACCGTCGGTGCCGCCGCCGGGGCTGGAAGAAAGACCTTCACCGTACGATTGGCGAGCCCATACACGCTTGGTAGCCGGACCACGCCCTATGGGCGCCTGCAGGTCCTTGCGCTCGTCTCCAATCCTGCTGACTCGACCGTTTTCGGAGGAGGCTCCACGATGACTCTGCTCAAAGGAGCGACGACGGTGACCAACGTCCCGAGCAGCACGACGGTGGCGCCCGGGACGTCGTTCCGAGTCTCTGGAGACCTGAAGCTGTTCAACGGACAACCTCTGTCGGGTCGCCGGGTCGGTATCTACTACGTCCCAGCCGGGACGACGCGTGCCTCGTACGCCGGAACCGCGGTCACGTCCTCGTCTGGCGACTTCTCTCTCCAAGCCCGCGCTTGGCACACCGGCAGTTGGTTCGCGCAGTATTCGGGATCCTCAAGCGAGCAGTCGGTGTACAAGGCGGTGTGGGTGCGCGTGAGCTGAGCACGCATGGACTTGGAACGCGCTGGACGAGTTGGCGCCGCAGGTAGCCAGGACTGCGGCAGCGGTCATCGCAGGTCGACCTTCAACTCGGGTTCGGTCTTCTGC
>NZ_AWQS01000541.1 GCF_000576575.1 Intrasporangium chromatireducens Q5-1 | reverse complement strand
CGAACCGCCGACCTTCCGATTTTCAGCTACGCACATCGTCGCTGGTCAGCGCCGGTTTCCACCTCCTCGTGCAACGAGTTGTGCAACCAAGCACTGGCCGAGAGTCACGACCACTGGTGGCTCATGTCCGCCCGGGTGCCGTCGGCGTCACTGAGCACCGCAACAGCACCATGACTAGCCTCCTCCTTCGCGGTTCGACTGATCAACCAGCAGCCGGGCCACGATCGGAGACGCATGGACAACGTCGCGGTCGACAAGTGATTCCCTGGGGATCCGCCTTCAACTGAGGGACCTCTCACCATCAAGTGGAAGTCTGTCCGGCCCTGGCGGGTCAGTTCGAGTCCTGGTGTGGGCTTGCGCCTGAGCTCGCGACGAACCATGGCAGTGAGGTCTTCTCCAGTGCAGCGACGCGCGCAAGCGGGGTCGGTCCGGTGGACCGAGTCCCGGGCCCGGACGGCCAAGCCGGGAGGATCGGTGCAGCGTGGAGTGCCGTCGGGCCCGACGGTGGCGATCCTGGCCAGGTTTCGGCGCAGTCTCCTTCAGGACATCGGCGGATGAGATGCCGTATGTGGTGTAGGCGTGGCCCTGTAGGGACCGCCGGGGTGGGGGCTGAGCCGGCGAGCGCGCTCCTGCAGCACCGTCCGCCGCAGTCGAGGGCACCTGAGACGTCCAAGGCACCGACTCAACGAAAGGATGCGAGTAGCCCCTCGGTGGTCGGGAGTCGTGCCGGCGCGTCGAGTCTCACGGTGTACCGGTTGCTCATGCTGCTGCGAAACGACGTCAATCTGGGGGCGACGAGCTCGGTGACGGGGAGGCA
>NZ_AWQS01000540.1 GCF_000576575.1 Intrasporangium chromatireducens Q5-1 | reverse complement strand
CGACCACAGCACCCCACGCGTCACCGACGACGAGCCCGAGCGTCCCGGCCACCACCCCGCCACCGGGGCCGCCACCCTCGCCGACACCGACACCACGGGTCCTGCTGCGGCCGGGCGACAGCGGCCCCGCGGTGCGCGCCCTGCAGGCGCGGCTGCGGCAGATCGGCTGGTTCGACGGCGACGTGACCGACTACTACGGCACGAGGACGACCGCGGCCGTGCGTGGGTTCCAGACGAAGCGCGGCCTGGCCGCCACGGGCCTGCTCGACGAGCCGACGTGGCAGCGTCTGGTGGCGATGACCCACCCGCCGACGACCGACGAGCTGAACAACGTCGTCCCGGCGCCGCAGCCCCTCTCCTGGGACGTCGACTCTCGCTGCTTGACCGGATTCGTCATCTGCATCAGCAAGACGACCCGTTCGCTGACGGTCGTTCGGGACGGCACGGCCCGCTACGCCATGGACGTCCGCTTCGGCAGCGAGATGGAGCCGACCCGCGAGGGCGTCTTCCACATCACGTGGAAGAAGGTCGACGTCGTCTCGAACCTCTACCACACGCCGATGCCCTACTCGATGTTCTTCAGCGGCGGCCAGGCGATCCACTACTCCTCGAACTTCGCGCGGCTCGGCTACAACGGCAGCTCGCACGGGTGCGTCAACGTGCGCGACTGGGACGGCATGGTGCGCCTGTACAACGAGACCCCCGTCGGCACCACGGTCGTCATCCACTGGTGAGGGGCGCCCTTTACGCTGGCGAGGACACCCACGACGGCGTAGGAGGCAAGGTGCTGAAGATCGGTTGGAAGGCGTCGGCGGAGCAGT
>NZ_AWQS01000539.1 GCF_000576575.1 Intrasporangium chromatireducens Q5-1 | reverse complement strand
CGACCGGAGTTCGCGCTCACTCGACGGGCGGAAGGGGGGAGGGAGCGAGAGGTCCGGTGACCGCGACGGGAAGGTGAGCGGCATACCGGAATCCCTTTCGCGGAGGGCGCCCGCGAGCGGACCTTGCCGTGGGATATTTGCACCCGAACCGAATGAGAGGTTGGGGTGGGGATGACAGAGATCGACCTGAACGGGGACTGGGACCTCGATCCGAGCCACACGCGGATCGGGTTCTCCGCGCGGCACGCGATGGTGACGACGGTGCGGGGCTCCTTCAACGACGTCGAGGGGCACTTCCACGCCGACCTCGACGACATGAGCAAGTCGACGGCGGTGGTGCGGCTCAAGACGGCGAGCGTCGACACCCGCAACGACCAGCGCGACGAGCACCTGCGCAGCGGCGACTTCTTCGACGCGGAGCGCTGGCCGGAGATCGTCTTCGAGAGCACGAACATCGAGGAGGTCGGCGAGCGGGCCTACACCGTCAGCGGCAACCTCACCATCCGCGACATCACCCGCCCGATCGTCGTCCCGCTCGAGCTGATGGGCGTGCAGACCGACGCCACCGGGCAGGTGCGCGCCGGCTTCGAGGGCAGCCGCCGGGTCAACCGCCGCGACTTCGGCCTGGAGTGGAACGTCGCCCTCGACGCGGGCGGCGTCCTCGTCTCGGAGAAGATCTCGCTCGAGTTCGAGATCTCCGCCATCAAGCGGCAGCAGGGCGAGGAGCAGCAGCAGGGTCAGTGACGCGCCGGCCGGGTGGCACGGCCGGCGCCGGGGGAAGATGACCTCATGGCGCTGGCCGTCTGTCTGCTCTTCGACCGTCGAGG
>NZ_AWQS01000538.1 GCF_000576575.1 Intrasporangium chromatireducens Q5-1 | reverse complement strand
CCACCGCGCTCGTCGGCCGCTCCCGCTGCGGTCTCGGCCTGACCCGCGACCGCCTTGCCCGCCTTCGGGCCGGCTTCGGCGGTGCCCTTGACGACCTGCGCTCCGACAACGACCGCCGCCGCCGGTCCCGCGGCCGCAGCACCGGCCCCCGCTCCCGCGCCAGCTCCTGCGCCTGCTCCACCCCCGGTCGCCGCTCCGGCTCCGGCCGTGCCCGCACCACCGCCACCCGCGGCAGGTGCGCGAGTCGTGGGCGGTGGCGTGCCGCCCGAGCCACCGCCAGACCCGCCGCCGTTGGGGTCTTCGAGAACCTTCTTGGGCTCGCCGCCGCCTTGGGTCTTGGACGGGATCGGGACGGGACGGTTGAGGGCGTTCTTGGCTTCCTGCTCGGTGCCCATCTGCTGGTACAGGTCGAAGCCGACGAAGGAGACGAAGCGGTAGACCATGTAGGGCGCGAAGGCCGCGATGCCCATGAGCACGATGCCGGTGATCGGTTCGGTGACAGCGGCGATGTCCAGCTCGATCGGGGTGGCGATCTGCGTGATCGCCAGCAAGAAGATGATGACGAGCACGAGCTTGCTGATGATGAGGGCGATCACGAACGCCGCCCATTTCCCGATCCACCCTTTGGTGGCGTCCCAGGACGCGCCGGCGAACGCGATCGGTGCCAGTACCACGCCGACCAGCAGCAGCGCCTTGCGGATAAGCAGGCTGAACCAGACGATCGCGACGGCGGCGATCATCAGCCCAGCCAGGAAGATCGTCACGATCGCGCCGACGCCGGGCGCGGCGATGTTGATGCCGGTCAGCCCGGCGGCGAGCAGGATGATCTTGTCGCCCA
>NZ_AWQS01000537.1 GCF_000576575.1 Intrasporangium chromatireducens Q5-1 | reverse complement strand
CAGCGGGCCCGCTGCTGAGTGGAGCGGGGCAGGGGCCCGCTGCTGAGTGGAGCGGGGCAGGGGGCCCGCTGCTGAGTGGAGCGGAGCAGGTGTTGAGGATCCGCCGGACGGGGGTGGACGGACCGGCGGACGACCGTTGGTCCGGGACGACAAGCGCTGGGCACGGAGCCTGGGCACGATCGAGCCAGACGCGCAGGAACACGGGTCGTTCCTGGACCGGGATCCCCAAGCGCCCGAGACGGGCGATCGCGCTGATGTATCGGGGTGATATATCCGCGGTGTAGTGTGAGCGGGTGCCCAGGACAACGACGAACAAGCCGAGCCGCCGCGCGGCGCTGCTCGAGTTCGCGATCCTCGGCCTGCTCCACGACGGTGCGCTGCACGGCTATGAGCTGCGCAAGCGCCTCACCACCGCCCTCGGCATCTTCCGCGCCCTGTCCTACGGCTCGCTCTACCCGGCCCTGCGCTCGCTCGTCGAGGCCGGCCACATCACCGACACCGCGCCCGCCGAGCCCCCACTCGCGGGCAAACGGGCCCGGATCACCTACGAGCTGACCGCCGAGGGCAAGGAGCGCTTCCAGGACCTCGTCGCCCAGTCCGGGCCCGACTCCTGGGACGACGAGGACTTCGACGTCCGGTTCGCCTTCTTCTCCCGCACCGAGGCCCAGGTCCGGCTGCGGATCCTCGAGGGCCGCCGCTCCCGGCTCGAGGAGCGCCTCGCCAACATCCGGGAGGCCTCTCAGGCCCGGCGGGAGCGGATGGACGCCTACACCCTCGCGCTCCAGCAGCACGGCGAGGACCGCGCCGAGCGCGAGGTCCGCTGGCTCGAGGAGCTCATCAACGCCGAGCGCCGCGCGCAACC
>NZ_AWQS01000536.1 GCF_000576575.1 Intrasporangium chromatireducens Q5-1 | reverse complement strand
CCTCACCGCCAGCACCGGCGTCCCCGCGGACAAGATCGACTTGGGCATGATCGACGCCGAGGCCGTCGGCACGTTCCTGAACCATCTCGAAGCCGACCGCGGAAACAGCGCGAGCACCCGCAACGCAAGACTCACCGCGATCCGCGCGGTGCTGGCCGTGACCCTGCCCGATCATCCCGAGCATGCGGGCACCATCGCCCGCGTGCTGGCTGTCCCGACCAGGCGCGGCACCCCGCGAACGGTGCAGTTCCTCACCGTCGAAGAGACGCAGGCGCTGCTGGACGCGCCGGATCCGAACACATGGACCGGGCGGCGCGACCGGGCCCTGCTGACGTTGGCCGTACAGACCGGGCTGCGTGTCAGTGAACTCACCACCCTGACGAGCAGCGACATCCACACCGGCACCGGCGCGCACGTGACCTGCACCGGCAAGGGACGCAAGTACCGCGCCACCCCGCTGACCAGCGCCACCCTGACCGTCCTGCTCCCGTATCTGGCCGAGCGGGCTGCTCACCCTGGCGCCGCAACCTTCCCCGGGCCACGCGGGCAGCACCTGTCCCGCGACGCGCTCGAACGGCGACTGGCCAAACACGTGGCCACCGCAACAGAACCCTGTCCCTCGCTGGGGGCCAAGCACGTCACCATGCACACCCTGCGGCACACGGCGGCGATGCGCCTGCTCCAAGCCGGTGTCGACGTCGCCGTCATCGCCCTGTGGCTCGGCCACGAGAACACGTCCAGCACGGACGTCTACCTCCACGCCGACATGACCATCAAGCAGGCGGCGATCGACCGCACCCGAGATCCCCGTGTCACGCCTGGCACGTACGCTCCAAGCCCCGACGTCCTCGCCTTCCTCACCAGCCTCTGACTATGCCG
>NZ_AWQS01000535.1 GCF_000576575.1 Intrasporangium chromatireducens Q5-1 | reverse complement strand
CCCTGATCGACGACGCCGCGACACGCGCGACCGCCATGTGAGGCAAACCACCAAAAGGACCAGACAAGAAAGGGATCCCGGCCGATTAGCCGGTTAAGCGTACGATAACGCGCTCATGGAGTCCGGGAACGGCCTCTACAAGACCGAGTGCATCTTCACCACGATCTTCCACGATGGCGCCTACAAGAGCCTCGTGGACGTCGAGTACGCCACCGCCGGCTGGGTCGAGTGGTACAACAACCGTAGGCTCCACTCGGCCATCGGCTGGCAGGCGCCAGTCGCGTTCGAGAACGCCTACTACGCTGCCCTCACCCACGAGGAACAGCTCGTTTGACAGGCGGCGGGAAACCCGTGCCGGTTCAACTTCGCGGCACGGGTGCGGCCCGGGCAGCGCATCGACATCTGGCAGGCCAATGGTTCGATCTGCTCCTACCTGGTTCAGCGCATCTGGCGGAGTGTGGACGCGGAGCACGGATACCCGGCGCTCGTGACGCGCGAGAAGCTATACGACGTCAGCGGGCCGGAGCGACTCTTCCTCGCCACCTGCGGCGGGCGCTGGAGCGACCGGATTCAGAACTATCTCGACCTCAACATCGTGGTGGCAACCCCACTTGGTCGTTGAGGCAGGGTGTCGGTGTCAGCCGCGACAGACGGCGCCGGTGAAGCCTCCGTCTACTGACGCAAGCTAGTGGTGTGTCTCTCAAATAACTAGTCGTATGGTCGGTATTCTTGCTCCATGAGCGGACGCGCAGCCCCTGCCTTGCCGATGTCGGACACCGAGCGGGCCACCTTGGAGCAGCTGTCCCGCTCGCAGACCGCCGCTTACCGGGAGGTGCAGCGCGCGAAGGCGCTGCTGCTGGCGGCGGATGGCGTTGCCAACAC
>NZ_AWQS01000534.1 GCF_000576575.1 Intrasporangium chromatireducens Q5-1 | reverse complement strand
CGAGCACCTTCTTCGGGTCGCCGCCGCCTTGCGGCTTGGTCGGGACGGGGATCGGACGGTTGAGGGCGCTCTTGGCATCCTGCTCGGAGCCGATCGCGTGGTACATGTCGAACCCGACGAACGCGATGAACTTGTACGTGAGATACGGGGCGAATGCGGCCATCGCCATCAGCACGATTCCCGCGATGGGGTCGCTGACCGAGGCGAGGTCGGCGTCGATCGGTGCGGAGACTTGGGTGATCGCGACGAGGAACATCACGACGAGCACGAGCTTGGAGCAGATCAGCGCGACCACGAACATCGCCCACTTCCCGATCCACCCCCGCGAGGCATCCCACGACGCGCCGCTAAACGCGAGCGGCGCGAACACGACCGCCACCAACAGCAGCGCCTTCCTGACGAGCAGGGACAGCCACACGATCGCGGCGGCAGTGATCGCGAGCCCGGCCATGAAGATCGTGATGATCGCGCCCACGCCGGGAGCGGCGATATTGATCCCGACCAGCCCCGCAGCGAGCAGGGCGATCTTGTCGCCCATCGACTCGGTCGTTTCCCCGGCGGCCTGCACGATCCCGATGCACAGCTGATCAACGACCTCCAGCAGCAGCGCCGTCAGCGTGATGACCACGAACGACCCGAGGACGGACTTCGCCAGACCCAGGGCGGCGCGGGTGAGGGCGGTGGGGTCGCGTCGGATCAGCCCGGTAATGAGTTGGAGGCAGAAGAAGATCAGCATCACGAAGACCGCGATACCGAACAACAGGTTGTAGACGGCGATGTAACCGGGCTTGGTGACATCCACCAGCGTCGTGGTGTCGAAGACCGACCAGACCGCCTCGAACAGCCACCCCGCGGCGGCACCCATCGCCTGGGCGAGCCAGTCGAACGGGG
>NZ_AWQS01000533.1 GCF_000576575.1 Intrasporangium chromatireducens Q5-1 | reverse complement strand
GATCTTCGATGTGGCGCTGGCCGTCGCGCTCGGCGGGGACTGCCTGGCCGACCTGGCCCTGGTGCGGGCCCAACCGGAGCTGTTCGGGCAGGTCGCCTCGGACGCGACGGTGTCGCGGCTGTTGGAGCGTCTCTCCTTTGACGTCGAGGAGGTGATCGCCGCGATCCGTGTCGCCCGGGGGCAGGCGCGCGAGCGGGTGTGGGCCCGCCGCAGCCCGGTGCCGCAGCAGGGCCCGGTGATCGTGGACCTGGATGCGACATTGGTGACGGCGCACTCGGACAAGGAGAACGCGACGCCGACGTTCAAACGCGGGTACGGGTTCCACCCGCTGCTCGCGTTCGTCGACCACGACCCGGGCACCGGTACCGGCGAGCCGCTGGCCGGGCTGCTGCGGGCCGGTAACGCCGGCGCGAACACCGCCGCCGACCAGATCGCCGTCCTGGACGCGGCGCTGGCGCAGCTGCCCGAGTACGTCCGGTCCCGGGTGCTGGTGCGCGGGGACACCGGCTCCGGGGTCAAGGCGTTCCTGGCGCACGTGCACAGCCTCGGCCTGCAGTACTCGGTCGGGATGTACGGGCAGGCGCCGCTGCTCGAGGCGCTCGAGCAGGTCCCACGCCAGGCCTGGCGCGACGCCCGGGAACCGGATGGCACCCGCCGGGACGGGGCGCAGGTGGCCGAGCTGACCCGGTGGCTGCCGGCCTCGTTCACCGGCTGGCCGCCCGGGATCCGGGTCATCGCCCGACGGGAACGGCCCCACCCCGGCGCGCAGCTGCGGATCACCGACCACGCCGGCTGGCGCATCACCATGTTCGCCACCAACACCACGGGCGGGAAGATCGCCGACCTCGAGGTGCGCCACCGGCTCCGGGCCCGAGCCGAGGACCGGATCCGCACCCTGAAGGAC
>NZ_AWQS01000532.1 GCF_000576575.1 Intrasporangium chromatireducens Q5-1 | reverse complement strand
AGGTGGCCACCCGGCCACCTGCGCACCGTCATGTCCAGGGACAGTCCGCTCAGCGGCATACCAGCATGAAGGTATGCCGCTGAGCTCGCTCCGCAGCGCAGCTGACCTCGAGCGTCTCGTCAAGGGAGCGGGACGTTGGGCCCTTCCGCCGGTGGCGGAACCGCCCGACGCTGGAACTGAGATCAGGAAGGAGGTGAGGACGATGACACAGCTCCTGGAGAAGGAACGTGTGAGGACTGAACATCTTCCACAGCTGTTCCGGAACCGCACCATGGACTACACGCTCATGGTCATCGGTGCCCTGATCGCAGCGTTCGGCGCGTACACCTACTTCGTGCCGTCCACCTGGGTTCTGGCGGGCCTGAGCGCGGTCTGGTACCTCAGCAGCTGGATCGTCGGTGGGGTGCTGCTCACCGCAGCCTTCGGCCTGCTCGGAGCCAGCATTCGCGACCGGTCCGGCTACTGGACGACCAACGCTGTGCTCAGCTTCGCGCTCGCCACGCTCAGCTTGGCTGGAGCGGTAGCCGCTGCGGTGGTGCTCATCATCTGATCAGCGAAGGAGGTGAATGACGAGGGAAGCCCCTGGTGACAGGGACTTTCCTCTCTTCACCGGTCGACCGGCGCGCGCTGGTCCGGCTCGGCGTCCTGATCAAGCACCCACGCCTCGGTGATCTGCGCGACGCACAGGCGCAGGCGGGCCGCCCGGTGACCTGCTCTCGGATGAACTCGCCGATGCCCTCCGTCAGCGAGCGCCCGCGCGTAGAACGCAGTGCCCTCACCCGGCACGGCTGCCGAAGATGGTCAGGGCGACGTCAGGGCGCCGGTCGATGAGCCGGGAATGCCGGACCCTGGCCACTGGCTCCCATGCTCGGCGTGGGCGCGGTCCCTCTTGGGCGATGGTAGGGGG
>NZ_AWQS01000531.1 GCF_000576575.1 Intrasporangium chromatireducens Q5-1 | reverse complement strand
CCCGGGCGGCGGCAGCCGGGCGCCAGCCTCCACCAGGCCGGGCCGTCGCCGGCGGCAGCGTCCGCGCCACGCGGGGTCGAGATCCCTTTCGCCGACCCGGTAGGACGGTTAGGGTCGGGGTAACAGCCCCCCAGTTTCATTGGGTGCCGTCAAGGGCGCCCGCGCTGTGATCGAGAGGGTGATGCCGCGGCTGCGATGCGGGCCTCACCCGGGCCCGGATACGAACACCGAACTCTCGATCAAGGAGGAACCGTGGAGATCGTCGTCACTGGGCGCCACATCCAGATCCCCAGCCGATTCCGTGAGCAGCTCGAGGAGCGTCTGGCCAAGGTGCCGACCCTCGCGCCCAAGGTGCACCGCGTCGACGTGGTCGTCACCAACGAACGGGCCAGCCGGGGCTCACAACGAGTGGAGATCACCTGCCGCGCCAAGGGCCCGGTCATCCGGGCCGAGGCGTGCAAGGACGACAAGTTCGTGGCGCTCGACGCGGCCCTCGACAAACTGCTCGAACGACTCCGCCGCAGCAATGACAAGCGGCGGGTCAGCCGAGGGCGACGACTCCCGGAATCAGTCGGTCAGGCGACGGCCCGGTTCACCCCCGCGGAGGTGAACGGCGAGGAGCCCGGCTCGGCCGACGAGGCGCACCAGGTCGACGACCTCGACCGGTTCGGTGCCGTCGGCAACTCCCCGATAGAGGTGCGTGAGAAGGTCCACGCCGCGGCGCCGATGACCCTCGAGGACGCGATCAACCAGATGGAGCTCGTCGGGCACGACTTCTTCCTCTACCAGGACGTCGACACCGGCAAGCCGAGCGTCGTCTACCGGCGCCGGGGCTGGAGCTACGGCGTGATCCACCTCGACTCCGAGGCGGCAGCCTCGGCCGAACCCGCCGTCGCGGCCGCGACGCGC
>NZ_AWQS01000530.1 GCF_000576575.1 Intrasporangium chromatireducens Q5-1 | reverse complement strand
GGTCACGGTGTTGCCGTCGTAGTAGTCCATCGTCAGCCCCGGCCGGCCGAACTCGGGGGGCGCGCACGTGTCCTTGCTCGTGTGCTCGACGAAGAGGTTCATCAGGCCACCGTTGTAGGCCTTCTGCTCGTTGGTGTACGTGTGGTCCTGGTCGCAGGTGACTGCCTGGGCCGGGGTGAGCCGGCGGGGCTGGACCGCGTTCGGGTTGTTCGGCGCCAGCAGCTGGTCGTGCGCGAGCGTGGCGATCTTCCTCGGCGTGTTCGGCGCCGGCGTGAACCGGGGCGCCCGGGTCGGGCCGCCCTGGAGGGTCTCGCCCGGGATGTTCGCGGCCCTGGGGTAGGTGGCGAAGTAGTGGTCGAAGGACACGTTCTCGCCGAAGATGACGACGACGTGCTTGATCGGTGTCGTGGTCGCCGTGGCACCCGGGCGATGCCGGTGGTGGTCCGGGCCGGCCACGGCCGCCGTGGTCGCGGCGGTGACCGCGGTCAGGGCGAGCGCGGCCGCGCCGGTGCCCGCGAAGGCGAGTCGGACGGATCGTTTCATGACGGTCTCCTCTGGTGGTCCGAGTGCGCCAGGTGCTGCCGCGACGGCCCTCAGCCGTCGTCGATGCGGTGCAGACGCGGGGCGACCGTATGCCGGGCATCGGGGCGCCCGGAAGGGGCGGCGAGGCTCTTGGCAGAGAATTTGCCGAACCGCTGCCAGCGCTTTGACAAGCTCCCAGCCTGGCCGAAGGTTGCGCTCATCCTCGTCCCAGACGAGCGGGCCCCGCGCTGCGCGGATCGCGGGGGTCCGGCAGGCTGGAGCCATGAACGGCGTCATCGGCGTCCTCGGCCGGAGCGGACATGCCCGCCGCACCACCGCGGTGTGGGCGAGCGTGGCCGTGGCGGTCGGGCTGGCCGCGGGGTGCGGCGGGT
>NZ_AWQS01000529.1 GCF_000576575.1 Intrasporangium chromatireducens Q5-1 | reverse complement strand
AGCGAGGCCCGGAGGGCCGATTCGGCTTCGGGGACAAAGGAAACGTCTCGTCCACGAAGTGAGCGGCTCAGCGGAAGCCAGCTGAGCGGCATACGAACTACAAGCGAGGAAACCACATGGTGCAGATCTCAGAGTCGGTCGAGCAGGCGGTCGCCGACATCCCCGACGGGGCAACGGTCCTCATCGGGGGGTTCGGGCCGGCCGGGCAGCCGGTCGAGCTCATCGAGGCGCTCGTGCGGGGCGGCGCGACCGGCCTGACGGTCGTCAACAACAACGCCGGCAACGGCGACGTCGGGCTCGCGGCCCTCATCGCGGCCGGTCGGGTGCGCAAGATCGTCTGCTCGTTCCCGCGGCAGCACGACAGCCACCACTTCGACGCGAAGTACCGCTCCGGCGAGATCGAGCTCGAGCTCGTGCCGCAGGGCAACCTCGCCGAGCGGATCCGGGCCGCAGGGGCAGGGATCGGCGCGTTCTTCACGCCGACGGGCTACGGCACCCCGCTCGCGGAGGGCAAGGAGGTGCGCGAGATCGACGGCCGCCACTACGTGCTCGAGTATCCGATCCGCGCCGACTACGCCCTCATCAAGGCCTACCAAGGTGACGAGGCGGGCAACCTCGTCTACCGCAAGACCGCCCGCAACTTCGGCCCCGTCATGGCGACCGCCGCCACGACGACCATCGCCCAGGTGCACGAGCTGCTGCCCCTCGGTGGTATCGACCCGGAGGCCGTCGTGACCCCGGGCATCTACGTCAACAGGCTCGTCGTCGTGCCGCGTGAAGCGGCCGCCGAGCCGGAGGAGGGACAGTGAGCCAGGCCGCACCCGCCAAGAGCTACGAGGGGCGACTCGACCGCAACGCGCTCGCCGAGGTCGTCGCCCGAGACATCCCGCACGGCGCCTACGTCAACCTCGGCATCGGCC
>NZ_AWQS01000528.1 GCF_000576575.1 Intrasporangium chromatireducens Q5-1 | reverse complement strand
CGACACAAGGAAGGTAAACCAGTGAGCACCCCCTCCACGGTCGGGCCGCTGCACACCAGGTCGATGGGGACCGCCGGCCCACGCGTCGCCTTCCTGCACGGCCTGTTCGGCCAGGGGCGCAACTGGAACCAGATCGCCAAGTCGGTCTCCGGCCCCGAGCAGGCGGACGCCCGCTGCCTGCTCGTCGACCTGCCCGACCACGGGCGCTCGCCCCGGAGTGAGCAGTTCTCCTACCAGGGCTACGCGGCGGCGGTCGCTGCCACGCTGGCCGACGCGGCTCCGGGAGAGCAGTGGACAGTCGTCGGGCACTCGCTCGGTGGCAAGGTCGCGATGCTCGTCGCGCTGCTGCACCCCGAGCTCGTCGAGCGGCTCGTCGTCGTCGACATCGCACCGAAGGACTACGGCACCCTCGCGCGGTTCGAGGGCTACATCAACGAGATGCTCCGGCTGCCGCTCGACGAGATCGAGAGCCGGGGTGACGCCGAGGAGCGGTTCCAGGAGTCCGATCCCGGGGTCAAGGCGTTCCTGCTGCAGAACCTGCGCCGCGAGGGGGAGGGGTGGCGCTGGCAGGCGAACCTCGACCTCATCGCCGCCGACGCCGCCCAGGGCTCGAGCTCCCGGATCGCGGGGTGGCCGACGATGGCCGACGAGGTCGCCCCCTTCGACGGACCGGTGCTCTGGATCGCCGGAGGGGAGTCGCGCTACGTCAAGGACGAGGACTCCGACGTCATGCGCAGCCTGTTCCCGCGGGTCCGCCAGCTCACGGTCAAGGGCGCGAGCCACTGGGTCCACACGGACGCGCCGGACGTCGTCGTCGCGGCGCTCCGCCGGTTCATCGGCGCCGACTGAGAGCGGCGCGGGACGTCGGGTGCGCTCGGTCGCTCCTGAGAGCCGGAGTTTGCGCTCACTCGACGGGTGCGAA
>NZ_AWQS01000527.1 GCF_000576575.1 Intrasporangium chromatireducens Q5-1 | reverse complement strand
ACACCGTCGTCTACGAGATCCATGACTACGGCGTCGGCATCCACGACGAGCACGGCGACGTCGTCGCCGATGCGCCCGGGATCGCCGTCTTCACTCGGGCCAACGACTTCGGCATCAAGAAGGCGCTGGAGTTCGTCGGCCGCGAGACCCTGCGCCCGGGCGACATCTTCCTGCTCAACTACTCCTACTGGTCCTCGGCGCACGCCCTCGACCCGCTGGTCTTCATGCCGATCCACGACGGCGACCGGCTCGTCGGCTTTGCGTCGTGCCGGATCCACGTGCTCGACCTGAAACAGAAGGATCCTGGCTATGTCGTCGACTCGACCGACATGTACCAGGAGGGCATCTTCTTCCCGGCGACCCGGCTCTATCGGGCGGGCGTCGCCAACGACGACGTCTTCAACCTGATCCGGGTCAACAGCCGGATGCCGGAACGCACGATCGGTGACCTGCAGGCGCAGGTGTCGGCCGTCCTCTCCGGGGCACGCCGGGTCGTCGAGATGACCCGCAGGTATGGCGTTCCGGTCGTCCGTGCCGCGCTGGCAGCGATCAACGACCACGGTGAGCGCCTCGCCCGCAGCGCCCTCGACCGGCTGCCGAAGGGCACCTGGAGAGCGACCGACATCCTCGACAGCGATGGGGTCGAGCTGGACCGGACGGTCACCATGAGCGCGACCGTCACGATCACCGACGAGGAGATGGTCATCGACTGGACCGGTAGCGAGATGTGGGCCGGTCCGACCGGCGACGGCACAGGGTTCCGGGGGCCGATCGCGCTGCCGCTCGGCAAGACCCTCGCCTTCTGTAGCCTCGTCTTCAAGGCCCTCACAACGCCCGAGACGCCTGTCGTGGCCGGCAACTTCCGACCGCTTCGGGTCGTCACGCAGCCGGGTTCGGTCATGCATGCCGTGCCGCCGATGCCGACCTTCA
>NZ_AWQS01000526.1 GCF_000576575.1 Intrasporangium chromatireducens Q5-1 | reverse complement strand
CGGTTGGTGGCCTCTCGACGGGGGGAGGAGGGTCAGCGGCCGATCCTCGTGCGGACGGCGTAGAGCTCGGGGAAGAAGGTCAGGTCGAGGGCGCGCCGGAGGAAGTCGACCCCGGACGAGCCGCCCGTGCCGGGCTTGTGCCCGATCGTGCGGGTCACCACCTGCAGGTGCCGGAAGCGCCACTGCTGGAAGTTGTCCTCGACGTCGACCAGCTCCTCGCACGTCTCGTAGACGCCCCAGTGCTCGGCCGGCTTCTCGTAGACGTGGGCGAGGACGTCGACCAGCCCCTCGTTGACGCGGTGCGGCTGCGACCAGTCCCGCTCGAGCAGCTCCTCGGGGACCGGGTAGCCGCGCCGGTGCAGGAACGCGATGAACTCGTCGTAGAGGCTCGGCTCGTGCAGCAGCCTGCGCAGCTCGACCTGCACGGCCGGGTCGTGCTCGAACACGGCGACCATGTCGGCGTCCTTGTTGCCGAGGAGGAACTCGACCTCCCGGTACTGCGCCGACTGGAAGCCGGAGCTCGTCGCGAGGTAGGGCCGGATCTCCGCGTACTCGCTCGGCGTCAGTGTCGCGAGCACGGACCACTGGTCCGTCAGCGTGTGCTGGACGTGCTTGACCCGAGCCAGCCGCTTCAGGGCCGGCGCGAGGTCGTCGGAGCGCAGCAGCCTTCTGGCAGAACGCAGCTCGTGCACGAGCAGCTTGAGCCACAGCTCCGACGTCTGGTGCTGG
The DNA here is from genome assembly GCF_000576575.1 of Intrasporangium chromatireducens Q5-1. Classification (GTDB taxonomy): domain Bacteria; phylum Actinomycetota; class Actinomycetes; order Actinomycetales; family Dermatophilaceae; genus Intrasporangium_A; species Intrasporangium_A chromatireducens. The sequence goes on along the minus strand of NZ_AWQS01000526.1, from coordinate 204 downwards.
ATGATGAAGAGCAGCTCGTCGTGCAGCGGCGGGTCGCTGAGCGGCTGCTGTGCCGACAGGAGCACGTCCAGCTTGAGGTAGTCGCCGTAGGACATCCGCCGCGAGAAGTCGCGCTCGATGCCCTCCTCGAGCTCGCGCCTGGTGGGTCGGTCGTCGGTGGCCATGGCGAGGATCCTAGGGCCGGAGTTTGCGCTCACTCGACGG
>NZ_AWQS01000525.1 GCF_000576575.1 Intrasporangium chromatireducens Q5-1 | reverse complement strand
GCCGCTGAGCGCGCTTCCAGCGCAAGCCGGCTGAGCGTCATACCTCCTGGGTGATGATGTCGGTCGCGGGCGGCTCGGCCGGCGTCCGGAGGACAGGCTCACGTCTCGGTGGGGACGAGCCAGGTGCGCCGACGCGTCAGTGCAGGTGCTGTTGCCAGTCGGCCGGAACGCGGCCGCGGGGGCCGGGCGTCGGCTGGTCGATGGGATGGTGCTCGGGCGGCCCGAGCCGGGGCCCGTCGAGCATCTGGTCGCTCCGATAGTCGTAGTACCAGTGCTCGCCCGGCTCGAAGCTGGTGATCAAGGGGTGGCCGGTCTGCCGGGCGTGAGCGGTGGCGTGCTGCGACGGCGAGGTGTCGCAGCACCCGATGTGTCCGCACTGGGCGCAGCGGCGCAGGTGGAACCACCAGCCGCCGGCCTCATCACATTCGAGGCAACCGTCTCCGCTCGGCGCGACGCTCGGGTCGATCCCGCTCGGCTCGGCCACGGCGCTCCTTCCTCGCGGCGTACTGGTGACTTTCAGTCTGGAGCGCTGAACCGTCGGGGTGCAAGGACCTCGTCCGCAAAGCTGAGCAGACGAGCAGGTATGCCGCTCAGCTCGGTTCGCCGACAACGTGACCGGTCGCTCGGCCGAGTCCGGCTGGCGGGTTGGCCCTTACCTGGCCGTGGTGCCCAGCCCGGTCCCGTAGATCGCGTCGATGTAGTCGGTTGCCGGCCGAGCCACGCCTCGATAAACGGGCACAGCGGGCGCGGTAACGACCGGGCGCGCGCATCATCCAGCGGGAAGCGGGCCAGCCTGGATGCGATTTCGCTGTCCCATTGCAGGAGAAGAGTGGCGACCGGCCCGTTGGCATCCTGTCTGGCCTGCAACCAGTTATCACGTTTCCGCGGGTCAGGGCCTGTTACTCGGGAGGTGAAAGTGGTGGCCAGGGGCGGGG
>NZ_AWQS01000524.1 GCF_000576575.1 Intrasporangium chromatireducens Q5-1 | reverse complement strand
CGAGAGTGCGCTTCTTCCAATCGAGAGTGCGGCAGTCTCGATCGAGAGTGCGGGGCGCGATGCGTGAGACTGGGGCCATGACGACGGCTCTGCCACCTGACCTCGCTCGGCTCGACGACGAGGTCGGCCGCTTGCTCGCCGACTCCGTGCCCGCCGGGCGACTCGGCGTCGCCTTCTCGGGTGGGGTGGACTCCGGCCTGCTCCTAGCCCTGGCCGTGCGCCACCTCGGGGCGGCCCGGGTCGTCGCCGTCATCGGCGTCTCCCCCAGCCTCGCCGCCGACGAGCTGACGGCGGCGCGTGCGGTGGCCGCCGCCATCGGCGCACCGGTCGTCGAGGTCGCGACCCACGAGGGTGACAACCCGCTCTACCGGGCCAACGGCCCCGACCGGTGCTTCCACTGCAAGGACGAGCTGTTCACCCGGATCTCGGACGAGGTGGCGGGTGTCCATGGCCTCACGGCCGTCGCCTACGGCGAGAACGCCGACGACGCAAGGCGGCCGGACCGCCCCGGCTCGCGGGCCGCGACGAACCACGCCGTCCTGCGCCCCCTCGCCGATGCCGGTCTGAGCAAGACCGACGTCCGGGCGCTGGCCCGGGCCCTCGGCCTGCCGAACGCCGACAAGCCCGCCGCCCCGTGCCTCGCCTCGCGGATCCCCCACTTCTCGCAGGTCGACCCCGAGAAGCTGCGCCAGGTCGAGTCCGCGGAGCGCGAAGTCCGCGCGCTCGGCTTCCCCGACTGTCGGGTGCGCCACCACGGGGAGGTCGCACGGATCGAGCTGCCCGAGGGCGAGATCGCCCGGGCGATGGAGCACGACACGCGAATCGCCCTGCAGCAGGCGGGAATCCAGGCCGGTTTCCGCTTCGTCGCGGTCGACGTGGCGGGGATCCAGTCGGGCGCCTTCACCCTCCCCCTCGTCGAGGTGACGAATGGTTGAGGCGCCTCG
>NZ_AWQS01000523.1 GCF_000576575.1 Intrasporangium chromatireducens Q5-1 | reverse complement strand
CCAGAGACGGCCGAACCCATGTCTATCGGGTTCGCCCGTCCGCGATGTCCTGAGACATCACAATTGCTCCCCGGGTAGGAATCGAACCTACGTCGCTAGTCCTGATTCAAAGTCAGGCGGGCCCTGCCAGCAGACCAACCGGGGAACGCCCGGCTCAGCCGGACGTGCCACAGGGTAGTGCAGCCGCGGCGCCCGCCCGGAATCCGTCTTAGGCACAATGGGCCCGGTGAGCGCCGACCGACCCCGACCCGACCGCGGCCGCCGGTCCCGCATGACGGGACCGCAGCGCCGGGAGCAGCTCATCGACGTGGGACGGGCGCTCTTCGCCGACAAGGGGTTCGAAGCAACCACCGTCGAGGAGATCGCGTCACGCGCCAAGGTCTCCAAGCCAGTGGTCTATGAGCACTTCGGTGGCAAGGAGGGCCTGTATGCCGTTGTCGTCGACCGTGAGATCCAGTCCCTGCTCGCCCGGATCACCACCGCCCTCGACGAGGGATCGACGGCGCGCAACCTGCTCGAGCGAGCGACGATGGCCCTGCTCGACTACATCGAGAGCAGCACGGAGGGTTTCCGGATCCTCGTGCGCGACTCCCCTCCGGGCCAGGCGACCGGCTCGTTCGCGAGCCTGCTCGGCGACGTGGCCGGCCACGTCGAGCACCTGCTCGCCGTCGAGTTCAAGGCACGCGGGCTCGACCCGAAGTCCGCACCGATCCACGCGCACATGCTCGTCGGCATGGTCGCACACACCGGGCAGTGGTGGCTGGAGCGCCGGAAGTACAAGAAGTCGGAGGTCGCGGCACACCTCGTCAACCTGGCCTGGAACGGGCTGGCCGGCCTCGACCCCAAGCCCAGGCTGGAGACTCTCGCCGGCAAGGACTGACTAGAGCGTGTCTGCTAACCCTTGGCGCGGTGGGTCAGGACGATGAGCCCGAGGAGGACACCGCCGAGA
>NZ_AWQS01000522.1 GCF_000576575.1 Intrasporangium chromatireducens Q5-1 | reverse complement strand
TCTTCGATGACGAGAACCTCGTGTCGTGCGCCGGGCTGGCCCCGGTGATGGGCTTGGCCGAGCAGACCGGCCTGTCCGAGCTGGTGGAGGAGAAGGTCAGCCTCGAGTCGGTGCGGGTGGCCTCGGCCGGGGTGAACCCGGCCGGGAAGATCACCACGATCATCGCCGGGATGGCCGCCGGCGCGGACAGCATCGATGACCTGCAGGTGGTCCGCTCCGGCGGGATGAAGCGGCTCTTCGGCGAGGTGTACGCGCCGGCCACGCTCGGGCAGTTCCTGCGCGAGTTCACCCACGGGCACGCCAGCCAGCTCGCCTCGGTCGTGCGGGCGCACCTGGTCGCGTTGGCCGAGCGCACCAGCGTGCTGGCCGGGATCGAGGAGCAGGCGTACATCGACATCGACTCGCTGCTGCGGCCGGTGTACGGCAAGACCAAGCAGGGCGCCAGCTTCGGGCACACCAAGATCGCCGGCAAGCAGGTGCTCCGTAAGGGCCTGTCCCCGCTGGCGGTCACGATCAGCACCGACACCGCGGCGCCGGTGCTCGCCGGGATCCGGTTGCGGGCCGGGAAGGCCGGATCCGGGCGGGCCGCCGGATCGATGGTCACCGCAGCGATCAGGACCGCCCGCGATGCCGGGTCCGCCGGCACGATCTTGGTGCGCGGCGACTCCGCGTACGGCACCAGCGCGGTCGTGACCGCCTGCCTGCGCGAGCGCGTGCAGTTCTCCGTGGTGTTGGCCAAGAACGCCGCCGTGTCCCGCGCGATCGAGGCCATCGCCGATGACGCGTGGACCCCGGTGCGCTACCCCGGGGCGGTCACCGACCCGGACACCGGCGAGCTGATCTCCGACGCGGAAGTCGCCGAGACCACCTTCACCGCGTTCGCCTCGACCGACACTCCGGTCACCGCGCGGCTGGTCGTGCGCCGGGTCCGTGACCAGGCCAAGCTCGACGAGCTGTTCCCGG
>NZ_AWQS01000521.1 GCF_000576575.1 Intrasporangium chromatireducens Q5-1 | reverse complement strand
GAGCTTCGTTTCGCATGCAGTCACCCGCACCGAAGTGTTCGCTTCTCGTACGGCACCCGGGACCGGCCGCCCTGAATCGTGGAGACATCGCTTCGCATCACGGTTCACACCCCGAGCCGAATGGGTCATCACAGGAACCTGGAGATGAGTCATGGCACGACCCTCCACCACGAACCTCCGCACCATCGAAGCCCGTCACGAGCACACCGAAGAGCTCTTCCACCGACTCCGGACGACCCGCGACGGCGCCGAGGCGTCGCGCATCGAGGAGCAACTCGTCGCGCTGCACCTCGACGTCTGCGACCGCAGGGCGGCGCGCTACGCAGGACGGGGCGTCCCCTACGAGGACCTGGTCCAGGTCGCCCGGCTCGGCCTCGTCGTCTCGATCAGGCGCTACCGCCCGTCGGCGGACTCCTCCTTCATCCGCTTCGCCCTGCCGACCATCAGCGGCGAGGTCAAGCGGTACTTCCGGGACCACGGCTGGACCGTCCGGCCACCGCGGCGGCTCCAGGAGCTGAGCCCGCGCGTCCGCGCCGTGCGTGAGCAGTGGGAGCACGACCACGGCACCAGCCCTCGCCCGGCTGACCTGGCGGGCGAGCTCGGCGTGCCGGTGCGCGAGCTCGCCGAGTGTCTGCGGGCCGAGCAGAACTTCCACCTGCTCTCGCTCGACCTGACCTACGCCGATGGTGACGTGCCGTCCCTGGGCGAGCAGCTGCCCACCCGGCATCGCGAGCTCGACTCGGTGCCGGACCGGCTCACCCTGCGTGATGCGCTGGCCCAGCTGAACGGCGCGGACCGCGAGCTGGTGCGGCTGCGCTTCGTGGAGGGCCTGACCCAGAAGGAGATCGGAGAACGGCTCGGGGTGAGCCAGATGCAGGTCTCGCGGCTCGTCCAGGGCCTGCTGCGCCGGCTCCGCTCGCACATGGGGGTCAGCCTGGCCGCTCGCGAGCGCATCGCCTGACTGGCC
>NZ_AWQS01000520.1 GCF_000576575.1 Intrasporangium chromatireducens Q5-1 | reverse complement strand
CCCTCGACCGGTCGGTTTGGCGCCGGACCGGCCTACGATCGCGTCGTGCCGCGCGTCCTCGCCACCGTCCGGGTGCTCGCCCTGGCGTGCCATCTCCCCCCGACCGTGGGCGTGACGACCATGACGGCGCTCCTCGCCGTGGCCGCACGACACACGTGGGGCACGGGCATCCTCGTGACGGCGGCCGTCTTCACCGGGCAACTGTCGATCGGCTGGTCGAACGACGCGTATGACGCCACCCGGGACCGCGCCACGGGGCGCAGCGACAAGCCACTCGTGCAGCAGCCGGCGGCGCGCCCGGCGGTGTGGACGGCGACCGCCGTCGCGCTCTTGGTCTGCATCGCGCTGTCGCTCGCCTGCGGTGCCCCGGCCGCCGTCGCCCACCTGGTCTTCGGAGTGGGCGCCGGATGGACGTACAACTTCTGGGCCAAGGCGACCATCTGGTCACCGATTCCGTATGCCGTCGCGTTCGCGGCGCTGCCCTCCACCGTGTGGTTGGCCCTCCCTCCCAGAGCGTTGCCTCCCCTGTGGCTGATGGCCGCGGGCGCCCTCCTCGGCGTCGGGGCACACCTGCTCAACACGCTGCCCGACCTCGAGGGCGACGTGGCGACCGGTGTCATCGGCCTACCCCATCGCATGGGTGCGCGGGCTGTGCAGGTGGTCGCTCCTAGCGTCCTGCTGGTCGCGACCGTCGTCGTGGTGCTGCGCCCCGGCAGCCCGGAGCGGGCAGGTGTTCTCGGGTGGGTCGCACTCGGCGCGGCCGCCGTGCTCGCCGGGCTCGCGATGCGGGGCCGTGGGCGAGTTCCGTTCCTGACCGCGATGGCGATCGCCGCAATCGACGTGATCACCATCGTCCTTCTCCCTCCGACGGCGTCCTGAGTCACAGGGCTTCACGTCCGGTCTCGGCACGTCCCGGTCCCGGTCGCGCACTCGAGGGCTCGCGACCGGAGTTTGCGCTCACTCGACGGG
>NZ_AWQS01000519.1 GCF_000576575.1 Intrasporangium chromatireducens Q5-1 | reverse complement strand
ACCAACCCATCATCGTGGACACCTTCCTTCAGCGTTGTCTTGCGAACGGCGTTCCGTCCACTTCCGAGCCTGACGCCCCCAGATGTCGGTCACGCCACCGAGAACCTCAAGATCGTGTGTCGTCGGACGCTCGTTCTCAGCAGGCGCCGGTGAGCCGGGCCCCTCGGTCGGTCCATGAAGTGTTGCGGCAGCAGTTCGTGGGTACGCTCCGCACGGAGCGGACCGACGAGATGGCGCGCAGAAAGGGGTCAGGGCGATGGGAGCCGTAGCCGTCCTGCTTGCCCTCTCCCTGCTCGGGGTCGCGACCCTGCACGGACTGCACCGCATCGTGGCCCCGCACGAGGGCGTGCTCACCGTCCTGCCGTTCCAGTCGGGGTGGCCACCGCACCAGCACGCCCTCTCGCGCTACCACGTCCGCTGGTACCCAGCCACGCTCCTCTTCCTCGCGTTCGACGTGGAGATGCTCTTCATGTATCCCTGGGCCGTCGTGGTGGCCGAGGTCGGGGTGACAGCCGTGGTCGAGATGTTCCTCTTCCTCGGCGCCCTCTTCGTCGCCGTGGTGTGGGCCTGGCGCGAGGGAGCGTTGCGATGGGTCTGAGCCGCCTGTTGGCGCGTCGCGCGGCCCGAGCCGTCCATGTCCTCGTGATCGAGGTGCCTGGACAGCCATGGACCCGTATGGCGCTGGAGCGAGCGTGCGCTCAGCGTGGCTGGCCGCTGGCCGGCTCTCCGGCCGACGCGGACCTCCTCGCCGTCTGCGGCCGTCCCGGACCGGAGCTCGCCGAGGTTGTGTCCCGCCTCTGGGAGCAGCTGCCCGGCCCCCGTGCCCGACTCGAGATCACAGCTGCCGGGGACGTGCCATCGGCGCTCGTCACGGCGGCCGAGCAGCTGGTCGATGTCGACCGGCAGCGGGCCGACGCGGAGTCCCGCCCCCTGGAGCCCGGCCACGGTGGCATGGACCACGGTGGCATGGAC
>NZ_AWQS01000518.1 GCF_000576575.1 Intrasporangium chromatireducens Q5-1 | reverse complement strand
GACGGCGACGGCGACGGCGACGGCGACGGCGGTGAGGGCACCTCCGCGGAACACAACGGCGAGGTACAGACCGGCGAGGCAGATCGTCGGGGCGGCGCATGAGTGATCCCGTCATCGTCGACTGTGGACCAGCACTCAACTTCCTTGCCACCCGTCAAGAGCGCATCTTGCTGCACGCCACGGGCGGATACATCTGCGCACCCGAGACGGTCAGGACCGAGGTATTCCGAAAGGCAAGGCCGGGCAGCAAGTTCGAGGCGGCGGCGCCCACCTGGGCCCGTCTCGAGCACGCCAAGCGGCTGACGGTGCTGCCCGATGACCTCACACCGGCCCTCGAGGCCGTCGTGCAGCGGCTCTCGAACACCCCCATGATCGAACGCATGGCAGTCAGCAAGGACCTCGGCGAAGAGCTCGTCATCGCGCACGCCGTCGTGCGGGCCGAGGCCGGCGCCGACGTCATCATGTTGATTGACGAGATCAAGGGAGCACGGGCGGCAGCTCACGAGATCAGACGGCTGGAACGGCTCGCCTCGCAAGGGCAAGCCGTCGGATCACTGGCCCTCTACAACACGCACACCATCCTGAAAGCCTGCATCCGGACGACGTACATCCCAGACCGGAACGCGATGCGAACCATCTACACACGCCTTCGCGGCTACGACGACGGACTGATCGACATCCGCCAGACCGACCTCCTCAGCAACAGCACCTGGGCCTGAGCAAGCCCTCACCCGCAGGCGCCTCTTCCCCAACGATTCCCGGGACTGCTCGGCGCGGCCCACCGATCTGCGCTCTCGAACGCCTCCGATCGTGACCCCAGCTTCCGGTTGACCCGGTGAGCAGTCGAGGAGGTCAGCCATGGTGCTGTTGCAGTGCGCCAGGGCCGCGGTTCACGGTCCCGTGGACGTCGCCAGAAGCTGGAGACATGACCCGTCCGCCAACACTGGTTGCACGACTCGTTGCACGAGGAGGT
>NZ_AWQS01000517.1 GCF_000576575.1 Intrasporangium chromatireducens Q5-1 | reverse complement strand
GCTCCGGGCGCACCCGCTCGTCTCCCAGTGCATCGTCGTCGGCGAGGGCAAGCCGTTCATCGGCGTCCTCGTCACGCTCGACAGCGAGATGTGGCCGATGTGGGCCAAGACGCACGGGCTCGGGGACCTGCCGATGAGCGAGGCCGCCGGCAACCCGGTCGTCCTCGAAGCCCTGCAGCACGCGATCGACCGCGCCAACGAGGCCGTGAGCCGAGCCGAGTCGATCCGCAAGTTCGCGGTGCTCCCCGGTGACTTCACCGAGGACAACGGCTACCTGACCCCCTCGCTCAAGCTGAAGCGGCCGGTCGTCCTCAAGGACTTCGCCGAGGACGTCGAAAAGCTCTACCGCTGACCGCCCGGTGCCAGCAGCGCCCGGATGCGCAACTGCCAGGCCCGGCGCTCGGCCGCGCCGTCGGTGCCGATGAGCCGGAAGGCGTCCTCGACGGAGCCGCGAGCGGCCGCCCGGGAGAATCGAATCAGTGCGGCGCGTCCGTGCCGGTCCGCGATCTCGCGACAGGCGAGGAGTGCGAGCCCGTAGGCCACCGACAGGTCTCCCGTGTCCGGGTCGAACTGGGCGTCGTCGGGCCAGCCGGTCGGCACGCCGGCACGACGCACCCGCTCGAGCGCCGACCCGACGATGGTCTGCTCCGGCAGCCGCACGTCCCGGTAGGCGACGTACTCGGCCAAGCCCTCCGACACCCAGAGCGGCATCGCCTGCGCACCCTCGGCGCGCGTCGTCACATGGGTGAGCTCGTGGGCGAGCACCACCTCGCGACCCGTGGCGGACAGGGACGCCCACGCGGTGGGCACGACGACGACGCGGTCGGCACCGGCCCGTCCGTCGACGAGCGGGCCATCCGTCACAGCGGCGACATGAGCGAGACCGCTCAGATCTCGGCCGAGCAGCTGCCCCGCCATCTCGTCCGTCGCCGGCGCGACGACGACGGCCGGGCGACGGCTGCCGAGCACCGCAGCGACCCGGTGCGCCGCCG
>NZ_AWQS01000516.1 GCF_000576575.1 Intrasporangium chromatireducens Q5-1 | reverse complement strand
CGGCAGCCGCCACGCCTCGGGGGACGGCCCCGCACGCCTGCGTGCGGGGCCGTCGTTTTGTCCCCAATGTCCAGTTCAGTCCGAGCCGGTGCCACGGGGTACGTGGGAAGCGCGGTCAGGCCGACTCGGGACAGGAGACGATTGGGCATGGACAGCGAGCGGCAGGATCGCCTCTTCGCACACCTCGCCGCCATCGCTGACGACCTCGTGAGCGGCCTCGACGTCGCCGACCTCGCCGACCGGGTCATGCGCGGATGTGTCGACCTGCTCGACGTGGACTTCGCCGGCCTCGTGCTCGACGACCACCACGGCACGCTCGGCGTGCTCGCCTGCTCGAACGACGACGCGAAGGACCTCGAGCTGCTCGAGCTGCAGCGTCGTCAGGGCCCGTGCTACGCCGCCTTCACCAGCGGTGAGGAAGTCGTCGCCGAGGACCTGCGCAGCAGGGCGAAGGAGTGGCCCGACTTCGTGACGGCGGCCCTGGCCCGGGGCGTCGTCTCGGCCGCCGGCATCCCGCTGCGGATGGCCGGGCGGACCATCGGGGCCCTCAACCTGTTCCGCGCGTCGACCGTGCCGTTCTCCCAGCGCGACCTCCAGCTCGCCCGGCTGCTCGGCTCGGTCGCCACGATCGGGATCGTCCACGACCGGAGGCAGCGTGACCAGGAGCAGCTCGCGCAGCAGCTGCAGAGCGCCCTGGAGAGCCGGGTCCGCATCGAGCAGGCGAAGGGCGTCATCGCGGCGCGAGCGGGTGTGACGATGGCCGGAGCGTTCGAGATCCTCCGCTCGGCAGCCCGGGCCTCCCAGCGGCCGCTCACCGACCTCGCCGACGACATCATCGCCGGGCGGTTGACCGCTGGCCGCCTCATCCGTCGCGCGGACAGCGGCGGGGCTCGCCCGGCCCCCGGCGGCGAGCAGGGCGAAGCGCAAGAAAGTGAGCGGCATACCTGATCGCTCCCCCGGGGAGACGAACGGCGCCGCTGCCCGGAACTCCCGGGCA
>NZ_AWQS01000515.1 GCF_000576575.1 Intrasporangium chromatireducens Q5-1 | reverse complement strand
GGCCACCAACCGACGAGAGGCCACCAACCGCCGGGTTACCTGGGGCAGGTGGCCCTGCCGGCATCAGAGACCGTCAGACTCGTTGCGAGCACCCGGCCCGTTCCAGGACTGGTCCCGACCGCCACGACGCACCGCCCCTTGCGCACGACAGCCGAAGTAGCGTCGCGCGTCTCGACGATCGTCACCGTGTTCGCCAGAGCGATGCGTAGCCGGGCCGTGGGGCGGCCGACGCCGATGGTCTCGAGGGTCACGACGGATCCCTGGACCTTGTTGACCAGACCCGACACCATACGGGCGGCGCCGGATGCTCCGGGCGCTTGAGGGGCGACGGCCGGGCAGTGCCCGTCGAGGGGTGCCGAGACGAGCACCCAGACCACCACGTCGGCGCCCTCAGGTCCGGTGCGTTGCTCCCCGGGTGCGACGAGCGCCGTGCTGGCGACTGCACAGACACCCGCGCGAACGTTCGCGCGCTTCGCCGCTCTCGTGTCCAGGAAGGCTGTGCCACCGTCCCAGGCCACTGTCGTGGTCCCGGTGGCCGTTCGGATGGTGGCAGAGGCCTTCGTGACGGTCTGGACCTGCCCCATCACGGTGAGCCGCTGCTCGGACACCTCCTGCCCCCCGGGGACCGGTGCGCCGCTGCTCGGCGCGGGCGCCGGGGTGGGCCTGGCCGTCCGACTGCTGCTCGCCCCGACCGTCGGTGCCCCGCCGGGGGAGACCGGCAGACCGGGCGCGCTGGGAAGGGGCAGCGTGATCGACGGTGTACTCGACGAGTGTCCCGACGCGGCTGGCGCCGTCGGCCCGGCGTTCTCGCAGCCGGCCACCACCATGACCGCGGCCGCCACCCCTACGCAGACCGCTGCACCCACGCCGCGCCTTTGCCCCATGACGCTGTCCCTTCGCACGAGTTCCGGCCCCGTCCGGCCCCCACCAACCCAGAATGACTCCTGGCGCCGATCCGCGTGGACGAACCGGTCGAACGCGCAGGAACTGGCCCTTCG
>NZ_AWQS01000514.1 GCF_000576575.1 Intrasporangium chromatireducens Q5-1 | reverse complement strand
CACCTCCACGACTACATGTAGTTACTAATCTATACGCCCAACACGAAGGCGTCCACCAACCGTCCCCACTCATCGATTGGCAATCGGCGAGGTGTCCGAGCATCCGATGGAGGCGCGCTCGCTGCCTTCGGCCGGCTATCGCCACTGCCGATCCTGTTGCGGGCCAAGGCCCCGATCCGCACGCTGTAGTCAGTGGTCATGGCGCCGACTGGTGTCGCGAGAGCCGTGCACGACGCGGACCACGAGGATGACGGGATCCTGGGCGGGGAGATCGCGGTAGAACACGCCGTACGGGAATCGCCGCATACGGGCCCGTCGCAGGCCGGGGAACCCGTCGACGGGTGGCGCGCCGTGCGCAAAGGCCCTGATGCGGGAGATCACGGTGTCAAACGCGTCGGCGAAGTTCCCGCTCAGTGCGGGATCGACCCGCGCGTAGCCGTCACGGACGCGGCGCAGATCGACGACGGCGTGCTCGCCGAGGACGACCGTCACTCGTTCGGCCACAGCTCACGGCGGACGTCGTCCCACGCCCGCTGCGCACCGGGGTGCTTGGACGGGGCCGAGCAGGTGAAGCTTGGGCAGGGCGGCGTCGTCGCGGAACCACATCGCCACGTCGTCGTCCAGGGCCAGCTGGCGTCCTCGACCTGGCCACGGACCCGCGGGTGAGGCGCGGGGCGAGGCGCTGCAGGTCCTGACGGCTGGTGGCGACCGCGTCGAGGTAGGTCTGGTGCGGCTCGGCAGCAACCGGGCCGCTGCCACGAGCATCGTGGCTGTGCCATTGGCGGACTGGCCGTGGCCGCCGTCGATCGTTACCTCAGTGTCCATGGAAGGACGGTCCGCATCCCGGGCCCCACAAAAGCAGTTCGTATGCCGTTAAGCCCGCGCCGCGCAGACGCTGACGACAGCGCGTGGCTGGGTGAGCGACATACCGCCCGCCGGCCGCTGTCCCAATCGAGTTGGTACGCGGGGCATTCGAGAGTGCTGTGGAAGGTTCACTCGAAG
>NZ_AWQS01000513.1 GCF_000576575.1 Intrasporangium chromatireducens Q5-1 | reverse complement strand
CCCCGTCGAGCCACTCGGAGACGATGACGCTCTGGGTGCCCTCGACGACGTCGGGGATCGCGAACTGGGGGTCGTCGGCGAAGGCCTCGGCGAAGGTCGCCTGGGCATCCGCCTCGAGGCGGTAGTCGAGCTCCTCCGCCATCCGGTCGCGCAGCTCGTCGAGGATGGGCCCGAGCTCGATGCCGGGGACCCACCCGGCGGCGACCCGCGTCACCCTCGAGATCTGCCGGAGGTCGCTCATCAGGGCCGTCGCGGCCCCCGGGTACTGGATCTTGACGGCGACGTCCCGCCCGTCGGCCCACACGGCCCGGTGCACCTGGCCGATGGAGGCGCTTGCGGCCGGCGCGTCGTCGAACTGCTCGAACCGGTCGCGCCAGTCCTGGCCGAGGTCCTCGGCCAGGACGCGGTGCACGGAGGCGGTGGGCATCGGCGGGGCGCTGTCCTGCAGTTTGGTCAGCATGGCGCGGTAGGGCCCGGCGAGGTCCTCCGGCAGGGCCGCCTCGAAGATCGAGAGGGCCTGGCCGAACTTCATCGCCCCACCCTTGAGCTCGCCCAGGACCTGGAAGAGCTGCTGGGCAGTGCGTGCCTGCAGCTCGGCTGTGACGACCTCGGCGGGGCGCCCGCCGAGCCGCTTGCCGATCCCGAGGGCCGTCCGGCCGGCGAAGCCGAGGGGCACGGTGGCGAGCTTCGCGGAGCGCACGACCGCACGGCGGGGCAGGTCCGTCATGCCTGGGTGCTCCGAATCACGGTGGGTCTCCTCGTCGTCACCAACCGAGCCTAGATCACGTGGGGAGCGCGACAGCCGGCATCACGCAACGTCGGCCCCGGCCCGGACGTGCTGCCGGCATCGCGGGTGGCGCGTCCACCGGCGGTGGTCGACGCGGGGCCACGGCGTGCGGACCTCGAGCGCGAGGCCCTCTGGCGGCAGCTCGCCGGTGAGCAGGCCGAGCGCGAGGACGGCCACGCTGCCTGCGACGAAGGGCACCACGCCGGCCGGGACGCCGTCCCGTC
>NZ_AWQS01000512.1 GCF_000576575.1 Intrasporangium chromatireducens Q5-1 | reverse complement strand
CCCGCGGCGGTGCAGGCGCACCGCCGGCCCCAGCCGCCCCTGGAGCACGGTGCGGCAGCGGTGGCGGCGGGGGTGACGGCGATGCTCGACGTGTCGGACGGGCTGCTGCGCGACGGCGGCCGGATCGCCCGCGCGAGCGGCGTCATCCTCGATCTCGACCCGACCGCGCTCGACGACGACATCGACCGGCTCACCCCGACGCTCGATGCGGCCGCCGCTCGGGCCTGTGTGCTCGCCGGCGGCGAGGAGCACTCACTGCTGGCCACCTTCCCGGCCGGCTGCGTGCCGAGCGGGTGGCGGATCATCGGCGTGGTGCGCGGCATCGCGCCGGGGGAGGGCCCGGACATCCTCGTCGGTGGCCTGCACGAGTCGCTCACCGGCTGGGACCACTTCCGGCCCTGAGCGGCCTCGGGGTGGTGCGGGCATGCAAGAGGGCCGGCCCCCGTGGGAGCCGGCCCTCTCAGAGCTGACAGGTCAGCGCGCGACCTTGCCCGCCTTGAGGCACGAGGTGCAGACGTTGATCCGCTTGGGCGTCACACCGTTCACCATGGTCCGAACGCGCTGGATGTTGGGGGTCCAGCGGCGCTTGGTGCGGCGGTGCGAGTGCGAGATGTTGTGACCGAAGCTCGGTCCCTTGCCGCAGACGTCGCAGTTGGCAGCCACGGGTGATCTCCTGAAAGTTCGTTGATGGGTCGTTCGTCCGTTGGTCCCGGGGCGCGGCAGACCGTCAGGACGACGGTCGCACTGGCCGATGCGCGCAGGGCAACCGCTCAAGAGTAGCCGACGGCCGGCGCAGGGACCAAAACGGCGCCCGGCGCCCGGGAGCGCGACGCCGAGGCGGCCGCCGGGCCGCGGTGACGGCATCCCCCGCCGGGCGCTCGTCGTGGCGGACGCCGTCGTTACGGTGGGGTCCATGGTGCGAGAGCCGAACAGCCACCGCAAGGAGCGCCGCGACGCGCCGCCGGGGTTCTTCGCGGCCGAGGCGTGCGGGCTGCGCTGGCTGGCCGCGGCGCAGTCGCGGGGCG
>NZ_AWQS01000511.1 GCF_000576575.1 Intrasporangium chromatireducens Q5-1 | reverse complement strand
TAGGATGCGGCCGTGAGAACGTCGAAGTGGTCCCTCGCGTCCGAGCGCTCCATCCTCTCGATCCGGTCGAAGGGCTCGATCCTGTCCATCGGCAGCGCCGGCTCCATCCTGTCCATCGGCAGCGCCGGTTCGATCCTGTCCATCGGCAGCGCCGGCTCCTTCGCCTCGCTCTTCTCGGCCGGGTCCGCGATGAGCATGCTCTCGTTCCTGTCGAATCAGTCGCGCGGCTCGGTCCTGTCGCACCAGAGCAACTGGTCGGTCCTGTCGTACCAGTCGGAGTGCTCCGTGCGGGGTCACCGGTCCCAGGGGCGTCGCCCCGCCCGGTGGCCACGCCGGCGCCGTCCGAACGGCTGACCGTCACGCTCGAGGAGCGCGGGCTGGAGCTGCCGCGTGAGTTCCAGCCTCAGCCGTAGGCAAAAGGTATGCCGCTCACCTCGCTGAGGTGAGCGGCATACCTTGTGTCCCGGGCGGGCCCGCGCGTGCGCTGGCTCAGGGGGCGTAGATGTACTGCATCCCGCCGACGTTGGTCAGGGTGCGGGTGTTGTAGTTGTACGGGCCGGCCATCGCGTTCATCTCGATGACGGTGACCTGGTTGCCGTTGACGGCGGTGACCCAGGCGACGTGACCGGCGCTCGAGGAGTTGTACGTGCCCGGCTGAAGCACGAGGATGGACCGCACCCGGGGCACGCTGCTGACCGTGTAGCCCGCGCGGGCGGCACCGGAGGCCCAGACGAGGGCATTACCGGTCCAGCCACCCGGGTAGTACCCCTCGGACTGGTACCACTTGTTGAGCGCGCCCCACGTGCACTGGCCGGCGGTGGCCCAGTTGTGGGACGAGCGGATGCCCGACGAGGCGCTGGGGGCGTTGGTGGCGACCTTCGCCGAGTAGGTCGAGCCGGTCAGGCTCGTGCGGGCCGTCGAACGGGACGCCTGCTGGGCCTTGGCCCGAGCCGCGGCCTGGGCCTCAGCCTTCGCCTGGGCGGCGGCCTTCGCCTTGGCGGCCTCGGCGCGCTGCTCCTTGACGACGA
>NZ_AWQS01000510.1 GCF_000576575.1 Intrasporangium chromatireducens Q5-1 | reverse complement strand
ACTTTTGGCGACTCGCGGTGTGATTCGAGGATCTCGTTGGGAGTCTTGTACCCCAACCCCGAATGGAGCCTTCGTCGATTATAGAACAACTCGATCCATCGCGCGATATCCCGACGGGCCATCTCACGGGTTGGGAATTGTTTCCGGTTGACGAGCTCGACCTTGAGCGCGCCATTCGTTGACTCGGCAAGAGCATTATCGAAGCATATTCCGGTCCGTCCGACAGAACGCGACAACCCGAGCCGGGCGAGAACTGCGGCGTACTCGTCGGACATGTAGTTGCTGCCACGGTCGGAATGGAAGATGGCGTTCTTGGGCAGGTCGAGATTGCGGGCGGCCATCTCGATCGCCTCGGTGATCAGCGGCGTCTTGTAATGGTCGGCCATCGCGTACCCGACGATCGCCCGCGAGCAGCAGTCGATCACCAGGGCGACGTACAGCCAGCCCTCCCACGTGCGCACGTAGGTGATGTCGCCGACGAGCTTGGCGCCGGGGGCGGCGCTGGTGAAGTCGCGGTTGACCAGGTCCGGGACGTCGGCCACCTCCTGGCCCTGCTTGGTCGTGCACCGCCGCTTGGCCCGCGGTTGGCACGCCACCAGGCCGCGTTCGCGCATGATCGCCCGGACCGTCTCCGGGTCGCAGGGCCGGCCCATCCGGGACAGGGCGGCGTGGATCCGCCGGTAGCCGTAGGTGCCGTCGTGCTGCTCGAAGAGGTGCTCGATGAGCGCCCCGAGCTCCGCACGGCGCCGCGCGGTGGCCGAGGCCGGCCGGGTCAGCCAGTCGTAGAACCCGGAGGTCGCCACGCCCAGCCAGGTGCACATCGCGGTCACCGTGTACCGCGGTGTCCCGTCCTCATTCACGGTCGCCTTCTCTGCCTCGATGAACGCGTACTTCGCCCTCACCGGTACTCCTTCGCAAAGAAGGCCGCGGCTTTTCCCAGGAATTCACGCTCGAGCTTCAGTTCCCGGTTCTCTCGCTCGAGCTCGGCCAGCCGGGCCCGCTCGGACACTGTCAACGGCGGCTCGCTATCCGGG
>NZ_AWQS01000509.1 GCF_000576575.1 Intrasporangium chromatireducens Q5-1 | reverse complement strand
CCCTGACGCCATTGCCCGACATCCTCCTCGAGCCGCTCGCCAAGTCGGCACTCCTCGAGGACCTCGGCCGTGCCGGCGACCTGACGACGGATGCGATCATCCCCGTCGGCGTGCGGGACCGGTTCGTCTTCGCGGCCCGCGAGCCGGGCACTGTCGCAGGGCTCGACCTGGCTCGACTCACCTTCACGCTCATCGACCCCTCGGTCACCTTCACGGCCCACGTCGCCGATGGAGACCGCGTCGCCCCCGGAGACCGGGTCGCAACCGTCGAGGGCTCGGCTCGCTCGCTGCTCACTGCGGAGCGGGTGGCCCTGAACTTCCTGGGCCACCTGTCGGGAGTCGCCACCGCGACGCGGACGCTCGTCGATGCCGTCGCACACACGCCTGCACGCATCGCCTGCACCCGCAAGACGACCCCGGGCCTGCGCGCGGTCGAGAAGTACGCCGTCCGCGCAGGCGGCGGGAGCAACCACCGCTTCGGGCTCGACGACGCGGTGCTCGTCAAGGACAACCACATCGCCGTGGCAGGGTCGGTCACCGAGGCTGTCCGGCGTGTGCGAGCCCACGTCGGTCACTTGGTCGCGATCGAGGTCGAGGTCGACACGCTGGACCAGCTCCAGGAACTGCTTCTCGACCCCGTCCATGCGGTGCTGCTCGACAACATGACCCCCGAAACGACGGCCAAGGCGGTGGCCATCGTCGGGGGTCGGATGGTGACGGAGGCCTCGGGCCAAGTGACCGTGCAGACGGCCCCGGCTCTGGCTGAGGCCGGGGTGGACCTCATCTCCGCCGGCTGGATCACCCACAGCGCTCGGTGCCTCGACATCGGCCTGGACCACAGCACCGGGTGATTCGCGGTCCGGTGGCCCTTCTCGACCGGGCTCAACGGTGTCATCGGGGAGCCCAGTTCGCGACACGAACCGGCGTCGGAAAGATGCGGTTGCCGTTGACTGCGCCATGTCGAGAGGCCCCCTTCCGCGACAGCGGGCAGTGAGCGGCATACGAGAGGAGTGACCCTTCGACGGTTACTGGCCCTTCGACGGTTGGT
>NZ_AWQS01000508.1 GCF_000576575.1 Intrasporangium chromatireducens Q5-1 | reverse complement strand
ACCCGCACGCCGGTGGCCGCGTTCCAGCCGCAGCGCTGGCTGTGGGCGGCGCTGGGACTGCTGACAGCGGCATACGTCATCTGGATCCTCGACGTCACCAGGACGTGGTGCGACCCGACGAGCCTGCTGCAGGCGCACGCGATCTGGCACGTCCTCGGGGCGGCGGCCGCCTGGTCGCTCTCCCGGCACTACGACGTGACGAGTCGTGCGTAGAGTCGGGGCATGACCGGAGCACCGCTCAACCCCGAGCAGCAGGCCCGCGTCGTCGCGATGGCGATGGACCTGGCCCGCGAGGGGCGCACGGCCGAGCTGATGGAGTTCCTCGACCACGGGCTGCCGGTCGAGGTCGTGGACCGCGAGGGCAACACGCTGCTGATGCTCGCGGCCTACCACGGCCACGCCGAGACGGTCGACGCGCTCGTCGCACGGGGTGCCGACGTCAACGCGCGCAACGACCGCGACCAGTCGCCCGTCGCCGGGGCGATCTTCAAGGGCGAGGATGACGTCGTGCGCGCCCTCGTCGCCGCGGGGGCCGACCTCGACGCCGGGACGCCCACCGGTCGCGCGACGGCCAGCATGTTCGGGCGCGAGCACCTGCTTCGCGACGTGGAGCCGTGACGCCGATGGCCGAGCCGACCGAGCCGTCGACGACCGCCTGGCAGCGCTTCCTGATCAACCTCATCGGCCTCGTGGGGCTCGTCTACGGCGGGCTCGCGATCGTCTACTACCTGCTCGAGGTGAGCGCGCTCTCCTTCGCCGCGGCGCCGTACGGCTGGCTGCGGCTCGAGGGCGCGACGCGGTTCCTGCCGCCGGCCCTCGTCTTCGTCGTCTGCTTCGTCATCGTGTGGGCCATCGAGCGCCGTGCGAACCAGTCGGCCGCCCGCTGACCGAGCGGTCCTCGGACATTCACGGCGGCTCGTGATCTCATTGGTTGCGTGTCGCGCCTGGGCCCCACGGGGACGTATGCCGCTCACCGGGCTTCCCGACGGGGCGCCCGGCTCGCGCGCGTGGCCGGGACCGTCGCCCTCCTCGTCGGAGGCGTCGCGGTCGGCGGGGTGCCCGCGGAGGCGGCG
>NZ_AWQS01000507.1 GCF_000576575.1 Intrasporangium chromatireducens Q5-1 | reverse complement strand
GAGAACCACCCACGGATGGGTCAGGAGAGCCGCATTTTGGTCTCGTGTTTATGGACCAGTTCGGCGAAGCAGACGGGGTCGAGATGGATGTCGATGTCGCTGGCGTGCCGGAAGGCCGCCTCGACCGCGGCCGGCATCACGTCGCTGACCAGGACGGCGAACTCGTCCCAGACGGGGTCGTAGGCGAAGAGCAGGCCCTTGCCGCCGAGCGGGTTGGGACGCAGCGTGATCCGCTGCTCGCCGCGGCCACCCCAGCGGGCACCAAAGTCGCGGTCCGCGCACGAGACGACGCCGTGGCGGGCGGTGAACTCCTTGGGGCCCATCCAGTGGAGCTGCCGTTCCGATGTGGTGGGCGCTGCATGTCCGTATGCCGCTGAGCGCAGCGCAGTCATGTCCGTAACGCCCGCGTCGAGGCTTCTGGTGATGCGTTCGGCGATGACGAACGGGTCGTCTTCGAGCTCGCGGGCGAGGACCAACCCGGCCGCCTGAGCGTAGGCGTTGCGCAACCCGAGCCGGTACCAGTAGTCCACGTCGGTTGAGTCGGCGATGGAGCTGGTTGACGGTGCGGCGTGGTTCAGGCCACGGGAGGTGTTGCTGGACAAGGCGAGCAGGTCGTGCACTGCTCGGTTCGATCCGTGGGGCCAGCGCTCGGACGACGGCCGCCCAGCCGAGGTCAACATGGTGGGCAGGGCAACCGGGGCGGAGGATGGTGCTGACATGGGTGCCTCTCCTGCGTGAGACCGTCTCGCGCGTCATGTCAGGCAAACGAGCCGCTCGTGTCACCATCGGGCGGCGGGGCACTCCTGGCTCAGAAACGCGGAGTTCTTGCCGGACTCGCGGCGCTCGAACCGAGCGCGGCCCACGGCCGGTCCGCACGGTGCTCGAACGGAGTGCACCCCGTTCTGGACACGAGATCCTCCAGGACGCGCCGGGCGTCGTAAAGGGCGCGGATGAACTCCATCCCCGCGGTAGGGGCAGCGGTGTCCGCGTAGCAGCCCCGTTCGTGATCGCGCAACGCGGCGAGGATCTCGACCATGGGCGGGTGCCGGTCCCAGCACGGCGGAATGACGCGAGGA
>NZ_AWQS01000506.1 GCF_000576575.1 Intrasporangium chromatireducens Q5-1 | reverse complement strand
CGCTGAGCTGGCTCAGCGGCATACGGCACCCGTCGCTCAGGCCACGTCCTCACCCGTCGGGGGCCTCGGGTGGCGATGGGACTCGAGCCGGCTGACCTGGGTGCGCAGCTGGGAGATCACCTTGGCCTCCGCGTCGTTGAGCGCGGCCTTCGTCGCGGTGAGGTGGGACACCCCCACGAGGGGCGGCAGGCCCTGGACCCGCACGTCGAGGGTCGTGCGCATCCCCGGGTGACCCCGGTCCTTGATCCGGATCGAGATCTCCACCTGGGACGGGACGAACCGGTCGAGCTGGGTGAAGAGCTGGGCCAGGGTGCGCTCGATGAAGGGGAGGTCGTCGTGGTTGACCCCTCCGTCGAGGCGGACCCGGTCGATGAGGCGGCGTGTTTCGGCGTTCATCCGGCGCTCCTTCGTCAGGACCACGGAAGCATCTGCGGCTTCCACCTTCATCCTACGAAGTTCCTTGAAAATCAACGAATTTTGCCCGCCGAGCCCATCTGTGAAAGCGCTCACTCCGCGCCTCGCGACCGGGCACAATGAGACGAGGGGGCGGCGCCGCGATCCCCTCCCCCGCGACGCCGCTCCCGCCCTGCCCTGCCGTCAGGACAGGGCGACCGTGATGCCGTCGGAGAACATCGAGTCGTGCAGCTCGATCGAGGCCGGCTTCGCGCCCTTCGGCATGTCATAGACGAGGACGCCCTTGACCGTGTTGCCCGGGTTGATCTCGTTGAAGAAGACGTCGTTGCCCTTGATGACGATCGCCGCGCCCGAGTCGGTCGAGAACTGGCGTCCGGCAGCGTCCCGCACTTTCTGCACCGAGTCGATGAGCGTCTGCGGCTCGTCGCCGATGTTCGTCACGCTCAGGTGGACGAGGACGAACTGGCCCTGCGCCTTCTCGGCCATGAAGTCGGGCCCGACGCTGCGGACGCCGGTCTCGACCTTCGTGACGGTGAACTCGAACTTGCCGTCGCGGACGGGGGTGCCGACCTTGGGGCCGGCGGGCTTGGCGGCCGGTTTCGCGGCGGGAGCGGCGGCCTTGGGGGCCGCCGAGGTGGCGGGCGCCGACTGGGCCGGTGCGGCCTG
>NZ_AWQS01000505.1 GCF_000576575.1 Intrasporangium chromatireducens Q5-1 | reverse complement strand
TCGTCGGTTGGTGGCCCTTCGACGGGTGGAGGGTCAGGTGTCGGTGCCGGCGAGGAGAGCGTCAACAGCGGCATACGGATCGATGTGCCCGGCGACGAGGCGCCCGGCGAGCGCCGCGAGCCCGCTGCGGCCCTCGACCGCCTCGAGCCGGGAGCGGAGCCGCTCGAGGGCGAGCTGCTCGATCTCCTCGGCGGCGCGCCGCTCGCGGCGTCGCAACAGCTCGCCGGTCTCCTCGAGGTGGGCGCGGTGCTTGTCGAGGGCCTCCATCACGCCGTCCGCCCCGCGGCCCTGCAGGGCAACGGTCTTCACGACCGGGGGTCGCCAGATCCCGGGACTGGTGCGGTCGGCGAGGGAGATCATGTGGCGCAGGTCGTGGACCGTCGCGTCGGCGCCGTCATGGTCGGCCTTGTTGACGACGAAGACGTCGCCGATTTCGAGGATGCCGGCCTTCGCGGCCTGGATGCCGTCGCCCATGCCGGGGGCGAGCAGCACGACGGAGGTGTCGGCGAGCCCGGCGATCTCGACCTCGCTCTGGCCGACCCCCACCGTCTCGACGAGCACGACGTCGAAGCCCGCCGCGTCGAGCACTCGGATCGCCTGGGGGGTCGCCGCGGAGAGCCCACCGAGGTGCCCTCTGGAGGCCAGCGAGCGGATGTAGACCCCGGAGTCGTGGGAGTGGTCCTGCATTCGGATCCGGTCACCGAGCAGGGCCCCACCGGAGAACGGCGACGACGGGTCGACCGCGAGCACCCCGACCCTGCGGCCCCGCTCCCGGAATGCCCGGATCAGCATGGTGGTCGACGTCGACTTGCCGACCCCCGGTGCTCCGGTCAGGCCGATGACCCAGGCCCGGCCGGCATGCGGTACGAGCGTCGCCATGACCTCGCGGAGGGCGGGGTGGGCGTCCTCGACGAGCGAGACCAGACGGGCGACGGCACGCGGCCGACCCGCCCTGGCCGCATCGACCAGGGCGGGGACGTCGACGGTGCGCGGTGCCAGGTCAGCTCTTGTCGGCGGCCGGCACGCGGAGGATGAGGGCGTCGCCCTGGCCACCGCCGCCACAGAGGGCCGCGGCGCCGACGCCG
>NZ_AWQS01000504.1 GCF_000576575.1 Intrasporangium chromatireducens Q5-1 | reverse complement strand
AACTACCGCTCCGTCGGCGTCGTCAAGGTCTCGGCCCTGCCGCCCCCGAAGCAGCTCGGCATCACCGGCTTCTTCCTGCCCACCGCGGAGCCCACCTTCCGCAACGGTCCGGCCTCGATCTTCCCGGACGCGCTCGACCCCGAGCTCGCGCTCTCGGTCTGGGAGGGCACCCTCTTCCCGGGCGGTTTGCCGCAGTCGGTCTACACGCTCAACACCGAGTCGATGAAGCAGCTGACCAAGCCGGACGGCTCGCCCGTCCTCGTACGGCTCAAGCCGGGGCAGACCTACGAGCTGCCCGGCGGCCGGGGCACGATCACCTTCGACTCCGTCAAGCGCTTCGCCGGCCTGTCGGTGCGCCAGGACCCCGGCGAGCTGATCGCCCTCGTGTCCGCGATCCTCACCACCGGCGGCCTCATCCTCGCCCTGACCATCAAGCGGCGCCGTGTCTTCGTCCGCGTCCGGCGGGCAGACGGAGCCGTTGGTGCCGACGGACAAGCGACTACCGTGGTGAGCATCGGTGGCCTCTCCAAGGACTCCGACGCCGGGCTGACCGCCATCATCCAGGCCGTGCACGACCACCTTGCAGAACGGAAACCCGCACCGTGACTCCCGAGACCCTGGCCAGCTGGGCCAACAACGCGCTCTACTCGTCGATGGTGGTCTTCACCCTCGCCATGCTCGCGTTCGTCACGCACCTGTCCGCCCGCGCCCCACGCCGGGCCGAGCAGCGCGCCGCCGCCCGCACCGACGTGCTGGTCGGGGCCGGCGCAGCCGCCGCTGTCGAGGACCTCCAACGGGAGCCGGCGCCTGACGCGGGAGCCGGCTCAGCGGCATACGGGCCCGACTCGACGCGCAGCAGGCAGTGGGGCAGCATCGGGCTGACCCTCACCTACCTCGCCACCATCCTGCTCGTCGGGTCCGTCCTCATGCACGGCATCGCCGTGGCACGGCCGCCGTGGGGCAACATGTTCGAGTTCGCCACCGCCGCCGTCGCGGCCGTCGGCGTCGCCTACTCGCTGCTCGCCCGCCGCAACCGGTGGGAGTGGCTCGGCGCGTTCATCGTCACCCCGATCCTGCTCGTGCTCG
>NZ_AWQS01000503.1 GCF_000576575.1 Intrasporangium chromatireducens Q5-1 | reverse complement strand
CCCTCAGCAAGGGGGATCCCACCCGGAGCCATGTCCATCCCGCCGTGGCCCATGCCCGCATTGCCCATGCCCTGGTGGTCCGTCCCGCTGTCATCCATCCCGGCGTGGCGCATGCCCTCGTGGTCCATGCCGCCCCGACCCTCGAGGTGCAGACTCATCGAGCGATGCGCCGCGTCGGTACGCTGTCGGTCGGCATCCATCAGCTGCTCAGTCCCGGCGTCCAGGGCCGCTGGCACGTCCTGGGGAGCGGACGCGTCGATCCGTGCCCGGGGGCCCGGCAGCTGTTCCCAGAGCATCGACACCACCTGCGACAGCTCGGGGCCCGGCACGCCGCAGACGGCAAGGACGTCAGCATCGGCAGGCGAGCTGGCGAGCCGCCAGCCACGGGCGGCGCAGGCCCGCTCCAGCGCCATACGGGTCCATGCGTGTCCGGCCACCTCGACCACGAGGACGTGGGCCGTTCGGGTCGCGCGACGCGCGAGGGCATTGCTCAGGCCCATCGGAAGGCTCCCTCGCGCCAGGCCCAGCCCACTGCGACGAACAGTGCCCCGAGGAACAGGAACATCTCCGCGACCGCCTTCGCACCGACCTGGGCGACGACGACGGCCCACGGATACATGAAGAGCATCTCCACGTCGAAGGCCAGGAACACCAGCGTGGCCGGGTACCAGCGCACGTGGTAGCGCGAGAGGGCGTGCTGCTGTGGTGGCCAACCCGACTGGAACGGCAGGCTCGTCAGCACGCCGTGGTAGGGGGCGACCAAACGGTGCAGCCCGTGCAGGGCCCCGATTCCGAGCAGGGCGAGCAGGACCACAACTGCTACAGCGCCCATGCGGTGCCCCTTCGGCCTGTGACGTCGGTGGGTCCTGTTCCGAGGTGTCGTTACCCAGCCACAGCATCGGAATCACAGCCGGTTCCGACCCAGTCGGCCCGGCAGACGCCTCAATCGAGCACCCCGAGCACGGACGACACAGGATCTTGAGGTTTTCCACGGGGTGGTCGACATGTTCTGAAGCCATCGTGAGAGGTGGACGGGAACACGTCCGAGGAAGACGTTGAAGGAAGGTGTCCACGATGATGGGTTGGT
>NZ_AWQS01000502.1 GCF_000576575.1 Intrasporangium chromatireducens Q5-1 | reverse complement strand
ACCGCCGTCCACGACGTCATCCGCCGGCACGAGGTCACCTACGCGGAGTACGACGCCCTCAAGTCGTGGCTCATCCAGGTCGGTGAGGACGGCGAGTGGCCGCTCTTCCTCGACGTCTGGGTCGAGCACGTCGTCGAGGAGGTCGCCAACGCGAGCCGCAAGGGCAGCAAGGGCACGATCGAGGGGCCGTACTACGTGCCCAACGCACCCGAGCTGCCCGCCGACGCGACCCTCCCGATGCGCGACGACGAGCCCGGCACCCCGCTGACCTTCAAGGGCCAGGTCCGCGACCTCGACGGCAACGGCATCCCCGGAGCCAAGATCGAGATGTGGCACGCCGACGGCCTCGGCTTCTACTCGCAGTACGCGCCGGGCCTGCCGGAGTGGAACCTGCGCGGCACCGTCATCGCGGACGAGAACGGCAACTTCGCGATCCACACGAAGCAGCCGGCGCCCTACCAGATCCCGACCGACGGGTCCTGCGGCAAGCTCATCGCCGCCGCCGGCTGGCACGCCTGGCGTCCCGCGCACCTGCACCTGAAGGTGTCGGCCCCGGGCAAGGAGCTCATCACGACACAGCTCTACTTCCCCGGCGACCCGCACAACGACGACGACATCGCCTCGGCCGTCAAGCCCGAGCTGCTCCTCGACATCCAGCCCGCCGCC
Source organism: Intrasporangium chromatireducens Q5-1 (assembly GCF_000576575.1). GTDB lineage: Bacteria > Actinomycetota > Actinomycetes > Actinomycetales > Dermatophilaceae > Intrasporangium_A > Intrasporangium_A chromatireducens. Next base: position 423 of record NZ_AWQS01000502.1, on the reverse strand, counting down.
GACGGCGAGGGCAACGAGACGGTCTACGACTTCGTCCTCGACCCCGCCTGAGCCGCTGCCTCGACCCAACACCTCCGAGGAAGGAGTCCTGCCCGTGCTCTTCGCCGTGAAGATGGACGTCAACATCCCGAACGACCTCGACCCCGAGCTGCGCGCCGAGACGATCGCGACGGAGAAGGCCTACTCGCAACAGCTGCAGCGCGACGGCGAGTGGGTCCACATCTGGCGGGTGGTGGGGCAGTACTCCAACCTCAGCATCTTCGACGTCCGCGACAACGAGCGGCTCCACGAGATCCTGTGGAACCTGCCGCTGTTTCCCTACATGTCGGTCGAGGTCACCCCGCTGGCGCAGCACCCCTCGGACATCGCCGCGGGCTGACCCGCCGGCCGGCCGCGCAGGTCCGCTCACTCCTCGAGGAGTGA
>NZ_AWQS01000501.1 GCF_000576575.1 Intrasporangium chromatireducens Q5-1 | reverse complement strand
CTCTGGAGCCTTGAGCCCGTCGTCGAGCGTGGCGCGAAGGGATGTGCAGCCCCGTGGATTGTTGCTGCGAGCACGCGTGCCAGATTCGGTTCTCGACTGCCCCTTCCCTCGATGGATGCCTGCTGCCGGTACGGGATGTCCCCCCGCCGGTGGGAGTCGCTCGGGGACGAGGAGAAGGAGGCGGCGCTGTGGAGCTGTTGCACCCCAGGTGCGCCGGAATCGACATCGGCAAGAAGTTCGCGGTCGTCACGATCCGCGTCGCGGGGTCGGGGCGGCGCAAGACGCAGTACTCGACCATGCGGTACCTGTCCAGCACGCCGTCGGTGCTGGCGTTGCGCGACGACCTGGTCGCGGCGAAGGTCACCTGCGCGGTGATGGAGTCGACCGGGGAGTACTGGAAGCCGTTCTTCTACGGCTTGGAAGGGGCCGGGTTCGCGCAGATCCTGGCCAACGCCCGCGCGGTCAAGAACATGCCGGGAAAGAAGAGCGACGTGTCGGACTCGCGGTGGCTGGCCGACCTGGGCGCATACGGGCTGGTCCAGCCCTCGTTCGTGCCGCCGCCACCGGTGCGGGAGCTGCGCGACCTGAACCGGGACCGCACCGCGCTGCTGCGGCTCAAGGCCAAGCTGCTGATGCGCGTGCAGGACGTGCTCGAGGACGCCGGGATCAAGCTTGCCGTGGTCGCCTCCGACATCAACGGCGTGTCCAGCCGCGCGATCCTGCAGGCGATGATCGCCGGGGAACGTGACCCGTTCGCGTTGGCCGACCTGGCCCGCGGCCGGCTGCGCGCCAAGCGGGCCGAGCTGTCCGACGCGCTGACCGGCCGGTTCACCGAGCACCACGCGTTCCGGATCCAGCAGTTGCTCGCGGACATCGACCACCTGCAGGTCAGCGCCGACGCGTACACCGAACGGATCGACCACGCCCTCGGCCCGTACCGGACGTTTCGCGACCAGCTGTGCACCATCCCCGGGATCAGCACCCTGACCGCGGACATCATCACGGCCGAAACCGGCGCGGACATGAGCGTGTTCCCCTCCGCCAAGCACCTGTGCAGCTGGGCCGGGGTCAGCCCGGGCAGCAACGAGTCCGCCGGGG
>NZ_AWQS01000500.1 GCF_000576575.1 Intrasporangium chromatireducens Q5-1 | reverse complement strand
GCGGCTGGAACGCGGCCACCGGCGTGCGGGTGCGGCCGATCTCGATGGCCGTCCCCACCGCGAGGAGGACGCCGAAGACGACCCGGCGGGTCTCCGGCCAGGTCCACAGGACGCGCACCAGCATCGCGACCAGGGCCAGGCCGAGCAGGACGACCACCCGGGCCCGGCCGAGCCCGCGCCGGACCACCGCCCCGCCGAGGACGACCGTCGCGAGCGCCGCCATCGTCCACGTGTCGAGGAACTCGGTCAGGCGGGTGAGTGTGGCGTGGAAGGCGAAGCTCGCCCCGCCGACGGCGACGAGCGCGCTGCCGAGCAGGAGGCGCAGGACCCGCTCACGGTGGGCCGGCTCCCCGGTCGGGAGGAGGACGGCGACCCCGGCCACGACGAAGGCGAGCGAGGACCAGGCGTTGACGGGCTGGGCGAGTCCGGTCGTGTGGACCGCCTCGCAGAAGCACCTGGTCGCGAGGCAGACTGCGCCGTCGCTGGACATGACGTGACCGTACCGCCCACTGGATGGCCGCTTTGGTGTGCGGGCCGCGTTTGCTAGGAAAGGTGCATGGCTACCACTGCACTCCGAGGCACCCCTGTCGAGACGATCGGCGACCTGCCGCTCGTCGGCGACGTCGCCCCCGACTTCACCCTCGCCACCACCGACCTCAAGGACGTGACCCGTCCGGAAGGCAAGCGCGTCGTGCTCAACATCTTCCCTAGCATCGACACCGGCGTGTGCGCGACGAGCGTCCGCAAGTTCAACGAGCTCGCCGCCGGTCTCGACAACGTCGAGGTCATCTGCGCGTCCGAGGACCTGCCGTTCGCGCTCAAGCGGTTCTGCGGCGCCGAGGGGATCGAGAACGTGACGGCCGCCTCGGCGTTCCGCTCGACGTTCGGCGAGGACTACGGCGTGACCCTGACCGGCACCGGGATGAAGGGCCTGCTGGCGCGTTCGGTCGTCGTCATCGACGCCGACGGCACGGTGCTGCACAGCCAGCTCGTCCCGGAGATCACGACCGAGCCCGACTACGACGCCGCCCTCGCCGTCCTCAACTGACCCAGGGCTCCCCGGCTCTCTCCCCCCACCCGTCGAGTGAGCGCAAACTCCG
>NZ_AWQS01000499.1 GCF_000576575.1 Intrasporangium chromatireducens Q5-1 | reverse complement strand
CCCCCGCCGGCCGCTGCCGCGCGTCAGCGCGGCCGCCCTCGATGAGGCCGCCGCCAGCGGGGACGCCTCCGCGGTGCTGTGGCGCGTGCTCATCGGCGCGGCCGCCGCCCGGTGGCGGCACGCCGACATTGCCGCCCTGGCCGACACCGCTCCCGGCCTAGAGCACGTGCGCACCTACCGCGACCGCAGCACCCGCCGGCCACGCGGCCGCGGCGAGGCCGCCAGCGTGCTGGCCAGGCAGTGGGACAAGGCCGTGAAGTACGTCGCCAGCGCCGATCGGCAGATCGGGGACGATCCGACCTTCGATGCCCGCGCCGACGCCATCGCCGCCCGCGTGCGCGCCGTGCAGACCCGCGCAGACGCGGCCGCCGGCCGCTGGACCCGCGGGGGCGGCCCCGCCGACCGGCGCGTGCTCGACGTCCTGTGCGTCTTGGCCCTGCAAGCCGTCAGCGCCGCCGTGGAGGCCGATACCCGCCGCCTGGCCCTGCTGGCCGGGATCGGCCGTGAGACCGCCCGCACAGCCCTCCTACGGCTCGCAGAGGACGGCTGGATCACCCAGACCCGCCCCGCCGACGGACCACACGGCGCGCACTGGACGATCGACCCCCACGGGCTTATCCACACCCCTCCGACCGATAGCCGGTCACAAGCGGTCCCGCGCCCCGCAGGGGCCGGGGCCGCAGAGAGAACTTCCCTCCTCGCCACTCTCACCGCCCGGATCACCGACGCCGCGCACGATCTGTTCAGCCTCTCCCCTGGACTCGGGCACCTGGCCGGCAACACCTACAGCCGCACCAGCACCGACCCTCAGCAGCTCGACGACGTGGCCCGGTGCATCGGCGCGAGCCCGGCCCAGGCCCGGTGGCTGCTGGACCGTCTCACCGAGGCCGGCGTGCTCATCCACGACCGCCGCGGCTGGCGACGCCCGGCCCACGATCGCCGCACCGCGGCCGCACGGTCCCTCGGCATCGACGGCCGGCTGGCCGAGCGGGCCGAGCGCTACCGCATCGAGCGCGAGCTGTGGGCCTGGTGGCAGGCCGAGGAAGCATGGATGAACGCGCCCAAACGCACCGCGCCCACCCGGCGGCCCGGCCGCGGGC
>NZ_AWQS01000498.1 GCF_000576575.1 Intrasporangium chromatireducens Q5-1 | reverse complement strand
TGGCTCCGGGTGGGATCCCCCTTGCTGAGGGAGGCGAGGACCGGGACGGTCTGGAGATGGACGTCCTGAAGGTGGCCTTGGGGCCGGTCCTGCCCTGCTGGCCGGCCGGTCTCGTGCTGGAGTGCGCCCTGCAGGGTGACGTCATCATCGACGCATCGGCGAGGCTCGTGGACGTGGCCACGTCCCGAGGCGCGCAAGAGCATCGGGAGGTTGAGCCCGAGCCGGATGGCCCCTCGGGGCTGCAGGATCATGACCTGGCCGCCGCCGCCCTGGCGTGCGACGAGGCGGCGCGCGTGCTGGCTCTCGTCGGCTGGCCGGACCGCACGGCCCGGCTCCTGCGGCTGCGCAACGCACTGCTCGACGCGGCAGCCAGCCCGCAGCCAGCGGACGACGAGCGTCGCGGGCGGCTGGCAACGCAGGTCCAGAGGGAGCGAGGCGCGATGGCGCGGTCGGCGCTGCTGCGCTGGTCGCTACGGCGTCTCGGCGTGGTCGACGCGGCTCGGGTCGAGGAGCAGGGACTGCCGCGGAACCTGTGCGGTGACGCGCGTGACCGGCTGCTGGCCCTGCTCGACCGTGCCGCCGCGAGGCTTCGCTCGGGCGCGGAAGCGGCGACGGAGGTCCCCATCCGGGCCGCCGCCATCGGCGACCTCGTGAGCGGGCTCGACCTGGCGACCGCCCGTCTCGTCATCGCCAGCCTGGGCATCGAGGCGGGGATCAGGGCGTGGGAGGCGGTCCGTGCCTGACCTGCCCGTGACCGTTTCGGCAGCGTGGGCGCCCCTGGCGGCTGCCCTGCTCGGTCTGCTCGCGCTCGGTGCGGCGGCGCTCGACGGCGCGATCGGCGCGCGGGCGGAGCAGCTGCCCTGGTCGCGAGGAATGGGCCGCCCCCTGGACGAGTCGGCGAGGCTCCTGAGGCAGCGGCGCCGCTCCATGGTGGCGGCGGACACCCTCCTGTGGCGGGTCGGCGCGAGCGGTCTCGTCGTCGCAGCCCTCCTGATGGTCGTGGTGGTGCCGCTCGGCCGATGGACCCTGCTCGACCTCGACGTGGGGGTGGTCTGGTTCAACGCTGTCGACGTCCTCGTGTGGGCGCTGGTCTGGCTGGCCGGGTGGGGACCGAACTC
>NZ_AWQS01000497.1 GCF_000576575.1 Intrasporangium chromatireducens Q5-1 | reverse complement strand
GCGAGGTCGAAGCGGAAGCCGTCGACGTGCAGCTCGGTGACCCAGTAGCGCAGCGAGTCGAGCACCATCCGGGTCGTGACGACCTGGTTGAGGTCGACGGTGTTGCCGCACCCGGTCACGTCGATGTCGCGGCCCTGTTCGTCGAGCCGGTAGTAGGCGCGCTGGTCCAGCCCCCGCCAGCTGAGGGTCATACCGTCCTGCCCCTGCTCGGCCGTGTGGTTGTAGACCACGTCGAGAAGCACCTCGATGCCGGCGGCGTGGAGGATCTTCACCATGCCCTTGAACTCGTCGAGGACGCCTTGGGGGTCCGTCGCGCTGGCGTAGGCCGCGTGGGGGGCGAAGAAGCCGAGCGTGTTGTAGCCCCAGTGGTTGGTCAGGCCGCGCAGGACCAACTCGGGCTCGTGGGTGAAGGCGTGCACCGGCAGCAGCTCGACCGCGGTGACGCCGAGCGAGGTGAGGTGGTCGACGAAGGCGGGGTGGGCCAGGCCCGCATAGGTGCCGCGCAGCTGCTCCGGCACGCCGGGGTGCAGTCGGGTCGCGTTCTTGACGTGCACCTCGTAGATCACCGAGTCGCAGAGCCGGTGGCGCGGCGGCGTGTCGCCGCCCCAGTCGAACGCGTCGTCCACGACGACACAGCGCGGGACGTATGCCGCTGAGTCGCGGTCGTCGCGCACGCTGAGGTCGCCCTTGAGGTCGGCGCCGACGTGGTGGGCATAGGCGGGTGGCGCGACGGTGACCGCGCCCTCGATGGCGCGGGCGTACGGGTCCATCAGCAGCTTGGCCGGGTTGTGCCGCAGGGCGAGCTCGGGGACCCAGGGACCGGCCACCCGGAAGCCGTAGCGCTGCCCGGCCCCGACGCCCTCGATCGTGTCGAACCAGGTCCCGTACACCTGGTGACGCAGGGGCACGCGCCGTTCGACCTCGCTGCCGTCGGGCGCCCGGTCGAACAGGCACACCTCGACCGCCTCCGCCCGTGAGGCGTGGACGCTGAAGACGGCCCCCTCCGCAGTGAGGTGCACGCCGTGCGGCGGCGGTACGTCGGGGGGCGTGGTGGGCATGCCCGTCAGGATAAGGCCGCCCCCGCGACGGACGCGCCGACCCGCTTCCCCCCCGTCGAGCGAGCGCAAACTCCGGTT
>NZ_AWQS01000496.1 GCF_000576575.1 Intrasporangium chromatireducens Q5-1 | reverse complement strand
GCCCGCCCTTGCCGGTCAGGGCGAGCCCGTCGTCGGTGACCCGCTCGAGCAGCTGGTCGATCAGCTCGTCGGAGAACAGCTCCCGACGCACCGCCCGAGCCCGCGGCTCAGCAACCTCTTGCTCGTTCCGTTCGCCCTCAGCGTCCAACCCGAACGCCGAGCCTTGGGACTGCGAAATCTCGGTCATGCTCACAGTGAACTCCTTCACCATCAGACCCACCGCTTAGTTGGGTCGGCCTGGGGCGCGGTGCCGGGATCGCTCCCGGTCCGTTTCCCCAGGCCGCCCGCCGAACCGGACGTGCGACTTTCACCGCATCCGGCTCTCCATGTGTCGGGCCGATGGTCGGCCCGTTCAGGCCGTGGTGCTCGGGGTCCACGGGGTGGCGATGTTGCTGCCGCGGTAGCGGTAGCGGGACACCTTGACGCTGGACGCGCCGGTGAAGGCCACCCCGTTGCTGGCGAATCTCCAGCCACGGTCACAGAATCGGCGCAGTTGCTTGCGCCCGATGCGGTGTTTGCGCCGAAGCCAGCCCGCGATGCGTCTCCACGCGTGGGAGTCGATCGCGTTGAAGGTCTTCTTCGACACCCCGTGCCGGAAGTAGTTCGCCCACCCGGCCAGCATCCGGTTCAACTGCAGGAGCAGCTGGTCCAGGTCCTGGTTCAGGGTGGATCTGTAGGTCGCGGCGGACACGCGGTCGGTGATCGAGGCGATCGCCTTGCGCGAGGGCACCGTGTAGACGTAGGACTTGCAGGTTCCTCGTTTCCGTCGTCGTTGGATGGCGAACCCGAGGAACACGAACCCCTCGTCGATGTCGACCACGCGGGTCTTCTCCTCCGACAGGCGCAGCCCCAGCGGGGCCAACAACCCGGCGACCGTGTCCTTCAACGCCTCGGCGTGGTGATGGTGACCGTTGACCAGGATGACGAAGTCATCGGCGTACCGGACCAGTTTCCAGTTGCCCTCACCTCGGCGTTTCCGACGGTGCCGCTGGTGCCAGGTCCGCATCTGCTCGTGCCACTGGGCGTCGAAGTGCTCGTCCAGCGCCGACAGCGCGATGTTGGCCAACAGCGGGGAGAGAATCCCGCCCTGCGGGGTGCCCGTCGGGGTGTCCTCGTGCACGCCGCCTTGGGTCATC
>NZ_AWQS01000495.1 GCF_000576575.1 Intrasporangium chromatireducens Q5-1 | reverse complement strand
GGATTCGAACCTGCGACACCCGCTTTAGGAGTCCGACCGAGCTAAGTCGGATCTTCGGAAGCGCTTGTGTCGCAGTGGTTTTGGCGCTGCACCATGTCGGCTGTCTTCTACCGGTCTTGCGACTGCGGGCACCTGTGGGGCACCGGAGGTCGCGTTTTCGGTTGTGTCTCGTGTCCCAAGGTGGTGCGTGCGGGCACGCCGTCCGGGGCCGTCTCCGAGGGCGCATGATGGAGGCGTGGATGTGCGGCTGCTGTACTTCGACGGGTGCCCGAACTGGCTGGTGGCTGAGGAGCGGCTTCGCTCTGCTTTGGCCAGTGTTGGCCGGAATCACGAGCCGATCGAACGGGTCCTGGTGGAGACGTCGGAGGACGCGGAGCGCCTCGGCTTCATCGGGTCGCCGACCATCCTCGTCAACGGTAGGGACCCGTTTGCGTCGGGTGAGGAGCCGGTGGCGCTGGCCTGTCGGGTCTTCACGACCCCGGACGGCCGAGCGGGGTCGCCGACCGTGGAGCAGCTCGTTGAGGCCCTGTCCTGAGGCGCGGCCTCGGATTGGCTGTGACGGCCTATGTTGCAGCTGCAATGGTGGGCTTGGTACGGGAGCGCGGCGGTCTCGTCATCTGAGGGTGCCCGGAAGCTTGCTTCTGCCATCGACCAGGGCTACGTCTGGTTCGCTGGGTCTTTCCTCAAGGTCGCAAGAGCGCATGGACCGGCGGCCGGAAGCCGAGCATCGATTGCTGAGTCGACGGGGCTGTCGGCTTGTTCGAGAGCTCGCTTCTGAGCACACGCCGATGCCCTCGATTGCGATGCCGATGCCCTCGGTTGCGGGCCCTCAACCACCTTTGGCGATCCAGTGTGCCCCCAGTGCGCCCCAGCGCGGTGGCCGTCATGGCGGCCTCATGCGCCGTGTTGGTCTGCGCAGTGATGCCAAGGTGGCTCCGCTGGGAGGCCACGCGCAGAAGGCGCACGCGGAGGCCCGGCATGCGGGTGGTGGGGCCGGCCACGTCCCTTTGGTGGGCAGTGGTCCTCCGTGGGTCTGTGCCGGGAGGCGACGGCGGGGGCTGCCCTCGTCATGGCGCCTGATGGCGAGGCGGAACTCGCGGTCGTCGGTCCAGTTGAGGGCGGCAGGGCGGTCGCCCCCTG
>NZ_AWQS01000494.1 GCF_000576575.1 Intrasporangium chromatireducens Q5-1 | reverse complement strand
CTCGAAACCACAGCGCCTCGTGGCGCACCACCGTTCATCTGACACACCCTGATTCCGACGTTGCCGCGCCGGACGACGTGTCTACCGAGGAGTTCGTGAGCGCGGTGTGCGCGCGCTTTCCGGACGCGAACGTCGTTGTAAACGATCTGGACGACCCGGCAGCTGCGAGGGTGACAGTGGTAGGGCCCACAGTGAGTTGCTCACTGCTCAAACGCCCGGCGTCGCTGGGGATCAAGGCGGCCGCTAATCGCCGGGCGTTGATGGACCTGGTGCGCTGGTTCCGAGACCTCGTTCCGGAAGGCACACCACTGCAAGTCGTGGAGTATGAGTCCGGACCCGCCATGGTCGAGCTGACCACGGATACCCCGGACGAGTCTCTGTACCCAGTGGTGGGGCGCGAGGATTGGTAGGAGCGCGGTCTCGCTCTTGAGCGGTAGTCTCCACGACCGCACTTGCAGTGCCCGGATAACAAGCATGAGCGAAGGCCTGGCGCATCGACGCGACCTGCGGCATACCGCCGCCTGCCGGGCGACATGCGGGTGCGGATCTGAGCACAGGTGACCCTACCGATCTACCGTGGCTAGATGCTTACGAACCGGTCGGCACCGCATGCGCGGGTGACACCCGTTCTGACCGTGGTTGACGTTCGGGCGGCGGTGGCCTGGTACGGCGACGTCTTCGGGTTCGTCGAGCACGTGCGCATCGGTGAAGGGCACCGCTCGCAGCTGGGGTTGCCGGACGGGCAGCCGGCCGAACTAGTGGTGGCCGAGGTCCGGCCGGGGCGGAGAACGCCCGAAAATGGGCGTTCTCACCAAGTGATGCTCAAGGTCGCCGATGTCGCGGCCGTGGTCGAGACGGCGACGGCTCAAGGCGCCGTTCTGGTCGACCCGCCGCACGACTGGGAGTACGGCGAACGGCAGGCAACGATCAATGACCCGTTCGGGCACCAGTGGGTCCTCAACCAGACCATCGTCGACGTCGCGCCCGAGCAGTGGGGCGGTCAGACCGTGACCCCGCGCCCACGGTCCCAGTAGCTCCCGCGGCCAGCGACAATTTATCCTTTACGTCGGTAGCGAGCCCCTTGTGCGTCTTATCGCCGCGATTTTCCCCAACTCGCGCACTCGGGCCGCTTGAGCAGGCATC
>NZ_AWQS01000493.1 GCF_000576575.1 Intrasporangium chromatireducens Q5-1 | reverse complement strand
CCACGGTGGCATGGACCACGGTGGCATGGACATGGCTCCGGGCGGGATCCCCCTCGCAGAGGGCGGTGAGGACCGCGACGGTCTGGAGATGGACGTCCTGCACGTGACCCTGGGGCCGGTCCTGCCGTGCTGGCCGGCCGGACTCGTGCTGGAGTGCTCGCTCCAGGGCGACGTGATCGTTGACGCCTCGGCGCGGCTGGTGGACGGGCCGCCCGCCCACCAGCCCGATGGCGGGGACCGTTGGGAGCCAGGTGAGCCGGAGGTCGCCGCGGCCGCGTTGGCCTGCGATCAGGCGGCCCGGATGCTGGCCCTCATCGGCTGGCCGGACCGGACGGCCCAGCTGCTGCGGCTGCGCGACGAGCTGCTCGACGCAGCAGGCGCCCCCGGGCCGTCGGCTGGCGAGTCCCGCCGTCGGCTCGCCGCCCGCGTCGACGAGACACGAGATGCGCTCGCCCGGTCGCGGCTGCTGAGGTGGTCGCTGCGGCGCCTCGGGGTGGTCGACGCAGCGCCGCTCGCGGAGCAGGGGCTGCCGCCGCACCTGCATGGCGACGCCCGCGACCGCCTGTTGGCGCTGCTGGACAGGGTGGCAGCGGCGCTTCGGTCTGACGTCGACACGGTGCCGGACCCCACCGCACCGGACCCCGCCGCACTATCTGCCGCGGCGGTCGGCGACCTCGTGACCGGGCTCGACCTGGCGGCAGCGCGCCTTGTCGTCGCCAGTCTCGGCATCGAGGCCGCCGGGATCACGGCCGTGGAGGTGGCTCGTGCCTGACCTGCCGGTGACTGTCTCGGCGGCCTGGGCCCCCCTGGCGGCCGCCCTGCTCGGCATGCTCGCCCTCGGCGCGGCGGCCCTCGATGGCGCGATCAGCGCGCGGACCGCGCAGCTGCCCCGGTCCAGGGGAGCCACCCGCCCGATGGACGAGGCGGCCCGGCTGGTGAGGCAGCGGCGCCGGACGACGGTCGCCGCCGACACCCTCCTGTGGCGCATCGGCGCCACCGGCCTCGTCCTCGCCGCCCTGCTCATGGTGGTCGTCGTGCCGCTCGGCCGCTGGACCCTGCTCGACCTCGACGTCGGGGTGGTCTGGTTCAACGCCGTCGACGTCGTCGTGTGGGCTTTGGTCTGGCTGGCCGGGTGGGGACCGAACTC
>NZ_AWQS01000492.1 GCF_000576575.1 Intrasporangium chromatireducens Q5-1 | reverse complement strand
CCGTCCTGGTAGGGGAAGTGCTCCACCCAGTTCGGCATCGTGTCGGGGAAGCCGAAGTTGTACGGGCTCGTTGCCAGACCCCGGTCGTAGCCGCGGTAGGTGCGGTACTCGGCGAAGTAGGCGTTGAAGTGCGAGGTGACGATGTCGCCGTCCGTGCGCACGAAGCCCTTGTAGGTCCAACCTGGGTCGCTCTCCGCCCCGTCGACGGCCTGGCCCGTGATCGCGATGTCGTCGATCGAGAGGCCGGGGTAGGTCGCCGCGACGTCGGTCCAGTAGCGGAACCCGAGGGTCACCGTCTGTCCGGCGAAGGCGGACAGGTCCGCCGTCAGGTCGACCCAGGTGCCGCCGCTGGTGCCGGTGATGCCGTGGCCGAAGTTCTGCCCGTTGGGGTTGGCGTCGGTCGACAGGCTCGTCGCCACGGCGTTGCCGTTGACGGTCAGGTAGGCGTAGTCCCAGCCCGGTTCGATGTCGTAGCGCACCTTGGCGGAAAGGGTCGGACTGCCGGAGGGCAGGCCCACCGACCGCGTCATCGTGTTGTCGAGGTTGTTCCCGCTCCCGGAGAAGTAGAAGGACGACCCGGCATACGGTGTGCCGACGTTCTTCGTGATCTTCTTGTCCGGCAGCAGGGCCACGAGCGCCTGGGCCTGCTTCGTGTTCGCCGTCGACGGGCCGAGCTTGGTCGAGGCCGACTGCTGGTAGCCGACGGCCTCATAGTTCGACCAGCCGAGGAGGATCTTCTCGTAGGCCGACATCGGGATCGGCTCGGTGCCGATGCCGTCGTCGGGCTTGCCGCTGCTGCCGTAGGAGCCGGACGAGTAGAGCGTCCAGAAGCCGGTCGAGTTCTCCGCCCCGCCGGTGTTGCCGGAGGTGTCGTAGAGGTCGGGCAGGCCGAGGTCGTGGCCGAACTCGTGCGCGAAGACGCCGACGCCGCCGTTCTCCGGCTCGACGGTGTAGTCGCCGATCCAGAGGTTGGTGTTGCCGATCCGGACGCCGCCGTACTTGTTGAACGACGGCCCGGTCACGCCGATGTTGTTGTAGAAGGCATACCAGCGGTGCGACCAGATGGCGTCGCTGCCTTGCGCGCCCCCGCCCGTCTCCTCACCCTCACCGGCGTGCACGGACTGGAAGTGGTCGATGTAGCCGTCCGGCTCG
>NZ_AWQS01000491.1 GCF_000576575.1 Intrasporangium chromatireducens Q5-1 | reverse complement strand
CGCGGCCGGTCCCGTCGCGGCAGGCGTCGTGGTCGGGGCGAGTGTCGCCAAGGGTGCCGCGACCGCCGGGCCGAAAGCCGGAACCGCGCTGGGAGCCCAGGGCGAGCACGCCGCCGACGCCGCCGCGCAGACACCGCCACCTCCCGCAGCCTCGCCTGCGGCACCGCCGTCGAGCCCGGCACCACGACCGCCGAGCACCGACCCGTCACCGCCACCGAAGCAGCCCCCGCCGCCCGCGCCACGCCCACCGAAGGAGTAGACGATGAGCAGCACGAACCACGACCGTCCCACCGCGGGCGAACTCGTGCCGGTGAAGTTCTCCCGCCTCACCCGCCGCGGTGTCCTCCTCGGTCTGTCGCTGACCCAGCTCATCACGCTCGCCATCGGCGGAGCCACACTCATCGGCGCGTTCTACGCCGGCGGCGGGATGCTGCTCGCCTACACCGCCCCCATCTGGGTACTCGCCGCCGCACTGACCTGGATACCCATCGCGGGCCGGCCCATCGTGGAATGGCTACCCATCGCCTGCTGGTGGCTGTGGCGCACCACCGGCGGGCAACTGCTCTACCGACACAGGATCGTCGTCCCACGCCCCGTCGGAACCCTCGCCCTGCCCGGCGACATGGCGCGACTGCGCGAATACACCGACCCCGACACCAGCGCCGGAATGATCCACGACCCCCACGCCGCAACCTTGACCGTGGTGTGCGAGGTCACCCATCCCGCGTTCGTGCTCCTCGACCCCGGCGAACAGGAACGCCGCGTCAGCTCCTGGGGTCGCGTCCTGGCCACCGTCTGCCGCTCCGGGCGGATCGCGACGCTACAAGTCCTCGAACGCACCCTCCCAGACTCCGGCACCGGACTCGCCGAATGGTGGGCCACCCACGGCACCCCGGACGGCTCGTGGGCGGCCGACACCTACGCAGAACTCATCGACCGCGCCGGCCCAGCCGGCGAACGGCACGCCACCACACTCTCGCTGTCACTGGACATGAAGACCAGTGCGCGGCAGATCAGGACCGCGGGCGGCGGGATTCGTGGTGCTGCCGCCGTGCTGCGGCAGGAGATGAACACGCTCGTCGCCGCGCTCCGCTCCGCCGACCTCTCGCCGTCGGGATGGCTGACGCCGGGGCAGATCGCGGTGATGCTGCGCT
>NZ_AWQS01000490.1 GCF_000576575.1 Intrasporangium chromatireducens Q5-1 | reverse complement strand
TGCTCGGCGTGGGCGCGGTCCCTCTTGGGCGATGGTAGGGGGACGCGCCTGGACCAGATCGACCGGCCAGCGCCCCGACCGAGGGGATGTGGTGGGCCCCGTCGGGCTCGAACCGACGACCGGCGGATTAAAAGTCCGATGCTCTACCCACTGAGCTAGAGGCCCGGGGGGTCGGTACTTTAATCGGGACAAACCTCAGTACAACACCGCTGTAGCCCGGTCCGTACCAACCTCCGGCTCACAGTATGCCGGACCCGCTCCTGCCGGCCATCGCCTACTCTTCCCGGACCTGACCGGTCGTTCCCGGCATCGCTACGTATGTCCTGCGCTGGTGCGGGTGGGCAGGGGGGATCGCGTCTGCAGGTCATTAGCGTCCTGTCGTGGATCCCCTCTGTGTCAAGGTGCCTGGCGACCCGTCCTTGACGTGGGGACGGACTTATCAGCGGCCAGCACCCAGGTCGTCACGGATCCTCTGTGTCTCAGCAAGCAGCGCCTTCAGGTTGGGCACGTCGAACTCCTTCATGACGGCGGCCAGCTTCTTCATTGCGGAGTCCAGCGATGCCGCCGCTGGGGCGCTAGTCGATTCAGCCGGTTGGTAGTTGTTCGGGTCGATCGAGCTCGCCATTTCCTCAAGCTGGTGGGCTCCTGAGTGATTCGGCCCTAACGTCACAGCAGCGGTCCGCAGGTAGCCAGCGGCGTGCAGTACTTCCTCGTGGATGTCCATGGACAGACGCTAGGAGCCCCGCCGCCAGATGTGCTATCAGGGACGACCCTGAGCGAGACCTGATTTGGGAGGTCGTACCGGCATTCAGACTCGTCAACCCGCAGCTCTGGCACTTAACTGCCCCTAGCGAGCCCTGAGCCAGATCGATGTAGGCGCACGGGAAGCCGCGTCGCCCGCGGCTCTCGTTTAGCGCCGTCCCGGGAGAACAGTTCCGGGGGAGCGCCGCCGATTCAGGCGTCGGCGATCGGAACGAGGGCGAGGTCCGGCGCGCGGCAAGGGGAGTTGCTTGCGCTCCCGGCGCATACCCGGTATACATCTCCTGACCTGAGGCAATACCGAGTATGTCGGGGAGGCGTTCATGTCGGTGAAGCAGGGACTGCTCGCGCTGCTGGCGGAGGGACCGATGTATGGCGCCCGCCTGCGCAGCGAGTTCGAG
>NZ_AWQS01000489.1 GCF_000576575.1 Intrasporangium chromatireducens Q5-1 | reverse complement strand
CCTCGCCGCGTCCTTCGTGTTCGTCGTCGGGCGTCACGTAGCCGATCCCGGAATGGAGCCGGACGCTGTTGTACTGGGCCCGGACGAGGTCGAGTTCGGCGCGCAACACGGCCGGGTCGTCGATCTGCAGCAGGTGCGGCCACTCGAGCTTGATGGTGCCGTTGAGCGACTCGATCCAGGCCTGGTCGGTCGGGGTGGACGGGCGACCGAAGTGTTGCGCGATGGCGAGCATGGCCATGAACTTGCGGGTGTCGCGGGCGATCATCTGGGAACCGTTGTCCGAGACGGCCAGCAGGATCGGGGAGGCCCCGTCGTCGTGGTCGGGGTCGAGCAGGCCCGCCTCGGTCAGGGCCTGGGCCCGCTCGAGGGCGGCATCGTAGAGGCCCTCGGCCTGCAGTGCCTGGGTGAAGGCGAGCTGGACCTGGGTGTGGGTCTCCTCGACCGACACCACGTGGTGGACCCACTTGCGTGAGACGAGGTCCTCGATGATCAGCACGGTCATCCCGCACCTGGTGAGGTGGGTCGAGTCGTAGATCCAGATCGAGTTGGGCGCATAGTCGGCCCACTCGGGGAACGGGCGACGTTCACCCTTGGGTGGGCGCGGCAGCGGGCGAAAGTGCTTGTCTGCCAAGACAAGCACTCGGCGCACGGTCGATGGCGACACCCAGAACAAGCCGAGATAGGAGCCGCGGTGCGCCAGCCGGCGATGCGACCGGTCGAGCTCGCCCCACTGCTCGAACAGGGCCAGGATCGCCTCGCGCTCCTCGTCCAGGATGCCGTGTACCGGTCCACCGCCGGGCGTGGCATCGGTGAGCCGGCCGACCTCGCGGCGGCGTAGCCAGCGCCGCGCCCGCCGCTCGGGCAGTTCGAGCGCCCGGCACGCCGAGCGCAGTGTCCACCCCGCCTCGAGCGCGGCATCGAGCAGGTCGAGCAACTCGGACTTGGTGGCCGCCGGGACTCGCACTGGGACCCGGCCACTTAGCCCCAGCCGTCTTTTCCCTCGACCAGCGTCAGCCGCACGGCCATCTCCTTGAGGGCCTCCGAGAGGCGAGCGACCTCAGCCTTGGCCGCCTCCAGCTCGTAGTCCCGAGGGCGGGAGGCGACACCCGGTTTGGACGCGGCCAGCGCCGCCAGGGCGCCCTAATGAGAGTTACCGGTTCGGCCC
>NZ_AWQS01000488.1 GCF_000576575.1 Intrasporangium chromatireducens Q5-1 | reverse complement strand
ACCACCCACGGATGGGTCAGGAGAGCCCCTTAACTGGGTTCACACGCGGAGCGCCATGAGAGTGGATCTCGTGATCGGCAACCATCAACTCCGCGAGAGAGTCCTACCCCGGAAGCGGCGGAGAAGGTCGCCCCTCGGTTCCCGTTCGTTCACGGTCCTTGGTGGTTCGGGGCCTGGTCGTGCTTCTGGCTGAGGACGTACACGAGGAGGGTGTAGCCGGCAAACACGACCCCTGCCGCTAGCGCCGTCACATACAGCGCCGGCTCGATGTCTGGCCAACGTTCGAGGACGATGAGAGTCAGGCTGCCGACAAGCACGAGGTGCAGTGGGAGCCCGACGACGGGAAAGAAGCGGTCCAGCGGCTCACGGCGTCGGTTGAGTGCCTTCGTCTCGGGTCTCCGGACGTAAGCGGCCATGAAGGCGAGCCAGATGGCTAGGGCAGCACAGGCCGACGGCAGCCAGAGCCCGTGGCCGATGACGCCGTAGCGACTCACCACGACCGGCACTAGCGCACCGAACACCACCCAGACGCCCAGCGCGAGGACGGCCTGGAGGTAGACCACGTCGTGCACGTCGGTGACCTGCGCGCTGCGCAGGCTGATGAGGGCGCCGAACCCGATGAAGACTCCCGCGATCTCGGCGAAGTGCACGAAGAGTTCGGTCTCCATGGGTGTCCACCTCCACGCGGCTCGGGGCGCCGCATACCTTCGAGGCTAGGTGCGAGACGCAGTCGGCGTCTGCGGACTGGCTCCGTTGTGACCGGGCGCGCAATCGAATGGCTTGGCTGTCGCCGCACCAGCGGGAACGGCGATGCGCAACGAACGCTCAATGGCAGGATCGCAACGTCCGACCATCGGCATGTCTGTGAAACAACTACCGGTCGACAGGCGGCGAAGTGACGCAGGTCGGAGTCGTCCGCTACTGCCGAGAACAAGCGTTGCCAGACGTGCTGACCGGGACGCGCCACCAGTACATTGCCGTGGTGCACCGGCAGCCCGTTCGCCTGTTGACCGCACGGTTGTCGCTACGGCAGCCGACGCAGGCTGACGCTGTAGCGATCCTCGAGATCCTGTCGGATCCGTCGGTTCTCCAGCACAACCCGTCGGATCTGCTGACGGAGCTCGAGGACGTCGAGGCACTGGTGAGGCGTTGGCTGGGACATTGGGAGCGGCA
>NZ_AWQS01000487.1 GCF_000576575.1 Intrasporangium chromatireducens Q5-1 | reverse complement strand
TGCCGTCCTTGTCGTAGTCGTAGCGGTCCCAGACGTCGAACTTCGCGAGGGACTGCTCGATCTGCGCATTCGTCTTCCCAGCGGCGACCTGTGCGTTGTACCAGGCATTGACCGAGTCCTGAACGAACAACCAGGTGCGCGCGCACACGATGTCGCCGCAGTAGTCCGCCCCGTAGTTCGCCTCGTTGTAGGGCACCTTGACCCAGTCGGTCACCGCACCGTTGACGGTGTAGCGGTTCGAGGACTGCTCGAGGTAGAAGTTGCGCATCGAGACGGCTCCCGGCGCCTCGGAGAAGAGCATGTTCTGGTAGTAGGCGGGCGTGAAGTCGGGCGTCCAGATCGTCGTGTTGTCGACGGTGCGGTCCGGTGCCGGGATCTGGTTGCGCACTGGCCCCGGGGCGCCGCCATAGGTGGGGTTGACCGCCGTGCCGAACTCGGCGAGAACGGTCCAGATCGAGTCCTCCCCCTCGCGCTGGAGCTCGACGTACTGGCCCTTGGCCACCTTGGCGACCTTGGCGTCCTTGGCGACCTTGCCGGTCAGCTTGGCCTGCAGGCCCTGGGTCCGCAGATCGGCTTGCCGCTTGCCGAGCGGGTGCTCCCGGTTGTCCTGGTGCGTGGTCGCAGCCGGGTCACCGCCCGGTCCCTGTCCGACGGCCGTCGCCGTCATCCCCCCGGTCGCGAGCGTCACGGTGAGCGCCAGCAGACCAGCCGGGAGAGCAAGAACTCGTCTCCTCATGGTGCTGTCCTAACGGTTGGAGGACGTTGCGCACCCGCGGACCCCGTTGTCCGCGGATCACCGCAGCGTATTCCTGAGAGCATCCTCAGAGAAGGTTCAGAGCCACCTCAATGATGCCGGACTTCGTTGCACACCAATGTGATTCGTCGGCTACGTACCGATTCGACCGGATATGGCCGGCCGTTCACCCCAGCAGGCGGGCGGTGAGAAAGTCGCGCACCGCGGTCACCGCTGCCGGGTGCCGCTCGGCGGTCAGCGTCGCGTGCCCACGCCCCTCCAGCTTGACGGCGATGAACCCGTCACCGAGCAGGCGGCGCAGCGTCTCGAACCGGGTCCCCGTCGACCAGTCGGACCGGTAGCGCACCCCGAGCACGGGGCAGCCGGCGGCCACGCGCTCGACGACGCGCCTCACGTCCGCGGGCGCCAGCCCGAGGTCGGCCGCCCG
>NZ_AWQS01000486.1 GCF_000576575.1 Intrasporangium chromatireducens Q5-1 | reverse complement strand
AGGCCACCAACCGACGAAAACCCGTTGCCGCCACCGGACGCCGGTGTCACCGTCTGGGGATGGACATCAGCGTCTTCGACCGCGCGGACGACGCCCTGGTCGAGCAGTGCTGGGGCGTCTGGCAGCGCAGCGTCACGGCGTCCCGGGCCGTACCCCACCGGGAGACCCTCGAGGAGTTCGCCCAGCACCTGCGCTTCACCTTCCCGGGTGAGCGCGATGTCGTCGCCGCCGCCATCGATTCCGGTCAGGTGCTCGGTGTGCTCCGGATCTTCTTCCCCGAGCGGGACAACACGTCACTGTGCTGGCTGGAGCTGCACGTCGACCCCCCTCGGCGCGGCCAGGGAGTCGGCTCGGCCCTTCTCACGTGGGCAGAGGAGACCGCCCGGACGGAGGGCCGCGCCGTGCTCCTCGCGGACGTGTTCACCCCGCCCGAGGCGCGGGAGACGCACCGCGACCGACGCTTCGCCGAGCGGCATGGCTTCGCGACCGCCAACGTGGAGATCGCCCGACAGCTCGAGCTGCCCGTGCCGCCCGAACGGCTGGACTCGCTCGAAGAGGCGGCCCGAGCCGTCGTGGGTGACGGCTACGACATCCAGGTGCATCTCAACGGCGTGCCGCCGGCGCTGCGCCAGTCGCTCTGCGACTGCTCCAACCGCCTCGGGCTCGACGCCCCGACGGGCGACATCGACTTCGAGCCGGAGTCGATGACTCCTGAGGACTACGTGAAGTTCCTCGCGCACGAGACCGGCACCGGCGCCAAGCGGCTGACCGCCGTCGCGGTGGAGCGGGGCACCAACGTCGTCGCGGCGTACTCCGACATCGCCCTGCCCGCCGGTGACCCGGAGGTCGGCCATCAGTGGGGGACCCTCGTGCTCCCCGAGCACCAGGGGCATCGCCTCGGGATGGCGGTCAAGCTCGCCAACATCCGGGAGGTGCAGCGAATTGACCCACAGCGCAAGAGGATCGACACCTGCAACGCCGAGCAGAACCCGTGGATGGTCCAGATCAACGCCGACCTCGGCTTTGAGATCGTCGAGGAGCT
Source organism: Intrasporangium chromatireducens Q5-1 (assembly GCF_000576575.1). Lineage (GTDB taxonomy): Bacteria > Actinomycetota > Actinomycetes > Actinomycetales > Dermatophilaceae > Intrasporangium_A > Intrasporangium_A chromatireducens. The sequence goes on along the minus strand of NZ_AWQS01000486.1, from coordinate 141 downwards.
GCTCTCGATGAAGAAGGTCCTCTGATCGCCGAGCCAGGGCGGGCTCGCACGCCTCAAGGCTGACGTATGCCGCTCACCCCGGCCCGCGGGGCCGGTCCCTCCCGCGGTTGCTGGCCCTTCGACGGGAACTGGCCTCTCGAC
>NZ_AWQS01000485.1 GCF_000576575.1 Intrasporangium chromatireducens Q5-1 | reverse complement strand
TCCGATCGCGAACCGTCGAGCGAGCGCAAACACCGATCGCGGCCCGTTGAGTGAGCGCAAACACCGCGGCCGTCCACAGCCCCGCCGCGGTGTCGGTCGTCCTCCACAGCGGTCCATCGTCAGCGCACGGCTCGCGCCCTTCTTGACGAGGGTGGCTCCATGGACGTGTTCGACCTTCCGGAACAGATCCTCAGCCGCCCCTTCACCGTCAGCGAGGGCCGCCTCGCCGGGCTGAGCTCCCATCAGCTGCAGCGCCCGGAGCTTCTTCGGCCGACACGGGGCGTGCGCATCCTCGATCCGCCAACGACCCTCGTGGAGCGGGCATGCGCAATGCTGGCGGGCCTGCCCGAGGGAACCATGCTGTCCCACATCACTGCCGCCCAACTACTCGGAATCCCCTTCCCCTCCGCTGCGGACGACTCGCGCATTCACGTCGTCCGACCGATCACCGTCAGCCAGATCCGCCGTCCGGGGCTCGCCGGTCACCGCGCGTTCCACCCGCGCAGGTCCGTCGTGGTGTCCGGGCTGCCCGTCGTCGCGCCGGCTGACACGTGGGTGGACCTCGGCGAGTACGTCGGCCGTGGGAAGCCGATGGGCCTCGACGATCTCATCGTCGCAGGCGACGCGGCCGCCAGCCTCCTCGGCACGACCGCGCCCCTCCGAGAGGCGCTGGCAGCGAGGACCCGCCCACGTGGCAAGGTGACGCTCTCGTATGCGCTCCTCTTCATGCGCGTGGGGTCGCGTTCGGCCCTCGAGTCGCGCTCGCGCCTGATGATCGTCCGCGCCGGCCTGCCCGAACCGAAGCCGAACGTGGCCATCATCAGCCGACGCAACCTCTTCCTCGGCCTGGTCGACCTGGCCTGGGAGGAGGAGCGGGTCGTCTCCGAGGCACAGAGCCTCACCTTCCACGGAGCCGCCGAGGCGAGACACAAGGACGGGGTACGTCGGCAGGACTTCGAGACCGACGGGTGGGCCTTTGTCGAGATCTGGAACGACGATGTCTTCGACAAGCAGCGGCGTGACGCGAAACTCGTCGAGCTCGCAGCCAAGCTCCGCTTTCCCATCGAAAAGCTCAACCTGTATGCCGCTGAGCCACAGTTCCACGCGCCCGCTCAGTTCGCACGACCGCGACGTCGCCGTGCCTCCTGAGCCACAAAGAGCCGCGTCACTCGACGGTTCGCGACCGGAGTT
>NZ_AWQS01000484.1 GCF_000576575.1 Intrasporangium chromatireducens Q5-1 | reverse complement strand
GTCCATCGGTGCCGTTCTGCTGCTCCATGCCCACGAGCCTAACCTACGCATCCGTAGGTTAGCGTCGCGTCGACGCGCCGTCCGGTATGCCGCTCACCTCGTGAAGATGGTGTGAACCTTTGCCACGGGGTGCGTGAGGCACTGCCGGCCCGTCGCCGACGGGCGGTAGGTTGGCTACCGCGCGGACCCGACGGGAGGCCGCGAACGTGCCCGAGGAGGTTGTCGGTGGGCTGGCGCGACGTGGTCTACGGCGCATACGAGCGCCGGGTGGCCAAGGAGCTGCCCCGCGAGTCGATGCCGCGTCACGTCGCGGTGATGCTCGACGGCAACCGGCGCTGGGCGAAGGCCCGCGGCGAGGGCACCGCGACCGGGCACCAGGCCGGCGCCGACAAGATCCAGGACCTGCTCACCTGGTGCGAGCAGGCCGGCGTCGAGTACGTGACGCTCTGGCTCCTGTCGACGGACAACCTCAACCGTGCCGCGGAGGAGCTCACGCCGCTGCTGCAGATCATCGCCAACGCCGTCTCGGATCTCGCCGACACCGGCCGCTGGCACCTCAAGCTCGTCGGCGCGCCGGACCTGCTGCCGGCCGACGTGGCCCGCAGCCTGCGCCAGTCGGCGCAGCGCACCGCGACCGTGCAGGGGATGACCGTCAACGTCGCGGTCGCCTACGGCGGGCGGCGGGAGATCGCCGACGCCGTCCGGGCGATGCTCCGCGCCCGCGCGGCCCACGGGCAGAGCCTGGAGGAGATCGCCGAGGACCTCACCGTCGAGGACATCGCCGAGCACCTCTACACCAAGGGCCAGCCCGATCCCGACCTCGTCATCCGGACCTCGGGCGAGCAGCGCCTCGGCGGGTTCCTGCTGTGGCAGAGCGCGAAGTCCGAGTTCTACTTCTGCGAGGCGTACTGGCCCGACTTCCGACACGTCGACTTCCTCCGCGCGCTGCGGGCCTACGCGGGTCGGCACCGCCGCTTCGGCACCTGATTGCGGGGAGTGCTCCCCATTGCCGAGCCGGGCGACGCTGCCTAGGTTCAAGGCACAGCAGCACCTGTTGGACCTCGAGCCGGACACGTCAGGGGAGTCGACCGATGGCGATCTACAAGAAGGGTGCCGACCCGGTCGCGCTGCGGGCGGCTGCCGAGCGGCTCAGCGCCCACGCGCGCGACTGCGACGGCGTGCGGGCTGCGGCGGG
>NZ_AWQS01000483.1 GCF_000576575.1 Intrasporangium chromatireducens Q5-1 | reverse complement strand
CTCCCCGGGCCCCATGCAAGATCGAGGTTAGTGGTGTGGACCCACTCGTTCTTCGCCTTGATGAGGCCGGTCTTCCGATCTCGCCCGAGCAGGTCCTGGAACGATCCGAAGTAGACCAGTGGCCGAGTCTTGTCCGCCTCATCTGGGCTGCCCCCGGTGGCCGAGGAGAGGTACTGCCAGCCGTCGAAGTCGGCGTGAGACTCCAGGTCGGTCTGCCAGGCGTCCTCCACTGCGGGCTTGAAGGTGACCACGAGGATGCGTTTGGCGCCGAGCCGCTTCGCGAGTTGGTAGGAGGCGAAGGTCTTCCCGAAGCGCATCTTGGCGTTCCACAGGAACCGTGGCACCGCGTGAGAGTCCTCGGCCCAGATGGACTTGTAGTAGCCCTCGGCCTTGTCCACGGCGCTGGCTTGCTCCGGGCGCATCGGAAACTTCTCATGATGGGTTCCACTGAGCTTCACGCCTGTGCGAAGCTCAGTGATCGCCGTGCGCACATCGTCTGGGGTGCACCACATCCACTCTCGCGCTGAGCCGAAGATCGGGTTCTCGAAGCCCTTGTCGATCAGCCGTTGGCGCACATCTGAGTCGCGAAACACCGTCCCGTCGCCTCGTTCGGCGAGCTCATCAACGTGCAGCGTGTATGCCTGCTGCATCTGCCCCTGAGACTCGCGGATGCGCGCGTTCACATCCGCCTTCGTCGTCTGGCCCACCTTGAGAAGCCCCGCGTAGCCGACTGGTGGGTCGTTCGGCGACCATGCGTAGATTCGCAGTCGCGCCTCGGGCTTCTTGGGGAGGAGTTCGTCAATCTCCCGCTTCACTCGTCCGCCTCCATCGGGCGAACGATCCGCTCGACGAAGTCGATCTCGTCTTCCGAGAGTCCGTACTTCTCGTAAAGATCATGATCGTTCCAGTCTCGCGTCCAATCCTGGGTCGGAACGAAGGCATAGACCTTCCGCGTGGTGTCCTGCGAGGGCTTGTGAAGGAGGATGAGAAAGCGCGTCAGACGGCAGCGGAGGTACGACAGCGCGCTCTCCGCCTCTCCTCGTGTATCGAAGGTTCCGATGCAGAGGTACGTCTCGGAGGAGATGCTCCCGCTCTCGCCAAGGAAGGGAGTGCTGATGATCCGATGGGGATAGGTGTCCTTATTTCCCGTGCCGGGCGCGGCGCGGCCAACGTAAACCGGCTCTTCGAAGTTAACCGGGCA
>NZ_AWQS01000482.1 GCF_000576575.1 Intrasporangium chromatireducens Q5-1 | reverse complement strand
CCGGCTCCCGTCCACGCGGGAGCCGGCCCAGCGGCATACGGCCAGGGCGGTCAGCGGTGCGCGCGTCCGTGGACCGCGGCGACCGACGTGACGGTCCCGTCGGCCGGGTCGAGGAGCACCGTGGGCGCCTTGGGGTTCGGGAAGTGGAACAGGCCCGCGAGCGAGCCGGCGCGCTCGTCGGCCGAGTGGTCGCCGACGCGTCCGGTCCGCCAGTTGTCCTCGATGAACTTCAGGATCGAGGCCTGGTCGGTCTGGGCGTGGTCGACCCAGTTCGTCCGGGCGTACGGCGAGACGATGACGAGGGGCTGGCGCGGTCCCGGCCCGCAACGGTCCTGGTAGCCGCCCGAGATCGGCACGCCGGCGGCCGCCGCGTCGGTGCACCACGCCGCGTCGTCCGGGCTGCTCGACGCGTTCGTGAGGGTGGCGGCGCGGTGGTCGTACCAGCCGTCCGAGTCGTCGTAGGCCAGCACGATCGCGGTGTCCTTCCAGCTCGGCGACTGCTGGATCGCGTTGATCTCCTTGACGATGAAGCGCTGCTCGTCGATGGGGTCGGAGTAGCCGGCGTGCCCGTCCTGGTAGTTGGCGGCCTTGAGGAAGCTGACCGCCGGCAGCTGGTCGGTGCCGACGACCTTGTCGAACTCGGTCAGGTCGTACTGGTGGTTCGCCGGGCCGGCGTGCCCGATCTCCGCGGTGCTGGCCGGTGGGAGGTGGTGGGGGTTCGCCGTCGACGCGTAGTACTGGAACGGCTCGTGGTGCGGGTTGTAGTCGGTCGAGACGCCGCCTGCGACGTTCGTGTGGGTGGAGAGGCACGTCGCCGGGGAACTCGCCGTGGCCGGTGAGGTCGGCGTGAAGCCGCCCTGGAACCAGCCCCACGAGACCCCTCGTGCGTTGAGCAGGTCGCCGATGTTCTTGTTGGAGGACTGCATCCCGGCGAGCGTGTAGCTGGTCGTGTGGCTGTTGTTGGAGCAGTCGTCGTAGACCGGGTCGGGGTCGTTGGTCATCGTGCCGACGCCGTTCGCGTCCGGCACGCGAACGGTGTAGTCGCTCGTGGTCGGGATGATCGGGGTGCCCGCCGCCGAGTACTCCGTGACGCCGTGGGTCTGGCCCGAGACGAGGTTGATGGCGCCGGGGCTCGAGGGACCGAAGGTCGTCGAGTAGGAGTTGTCGCTCATCGCGTAGTGCTGCGCGTAGTTCCACAGCGCGGTCACGGTGTTGCCGTCGTA
>NZ_AWQS01000481.1 GCF_000576575.1 Intrasporangium chromatireducens Q5-1 | reverse complement strand
TAGCCGGCTGCGGGCAGGGGTAACCCTCGGTTGTGTCCCACTATGACCCGTTCACCGGGTTCCCCACCGAGGTCGAGGTCGGTCGGACCCGCCGGTGGGCTGCCCTGTTGGTCACGGCAGTTTTCGTCATCCTCATTCTCGGCGTGATCCTCGCGGCGATCCTCTGGGCACTCACGAGTGCCGACGTGGGGGCCTTGACCTTGGCTGCCACGTTCGCCGTGTGCGTCGGGCTGCTGGTCCTGCGGCAGGCCCTCATCGCAGAGCGGAGATAGCGCATGCTCGCGCAAGGGATCACCTACAACACTTCCATGGGTCTGGCCGCCGGGGCCTTCATGCTGTTGCTCTTCATGTTCATCCGTGTCGTTCAGCAGCCTGGCCGCCGGTCGATCGACGGGTGGGCATGGATGTTCGTCGCCCTTGGGTTCTTCCTGGCAGTCACCGGCACGCACATGACACTGACGTGGCCGTTGAAGCAGATCCCGGGGGCCGGCTGCTGCGCTGTCGACAACGTCACCTTCGGAGAACCCGCGATGTTCTTCGGATTCCTGATCTTCTTCGGCGCCATCGCCATCATGCGCGCAGAGAAGGCCGCACTTGACCGTGGCCTCGAGCTCGACCTGGTCGCCACGGTCCGACCGTTCCTGTACGCGGGCGCCTTCGGGGGCATCGGCCTCATCATGTTCGCCGTCGCCGGTCTGGAGTTCGGCATGTGGGCTCCTGCGCCCCCGGACGAACCCATCGCGAGGCTGATGGGCACCTCCATCCTGGAGCGATTCTTCGTGGCCGGCGCCTACGCGATCACTGGACTGGCCGCCATCACCGGGGCGTTCGCGGCCGAGCACCGGGTCGTGGCGCGCATCTTCGCGGTGGCACTCTTCATCGCGGGGATGATGTGGACCTTCCTCAGCTTCACCCTCTTCTACGGGCACGTCGGCTTCTTCCCCTTCCCCCACTGACCGGCCTTGAGCCGCGCGGAGGATCCCCGCCAGCTCACTGACGACCTCCGAGCGGCGCGTCCCCGTTCCCCGCGCTGGGCAAGGCACTCACGTCGCCGGTGCTCACCACTTCGTCGGCCAGGACATGGACCTTCCGGTTGGTGTGCTGGCTGGCCTGACTGGTGATCTCGAACGCTTCGACCTCGGTGACCTTTCGGGTCGCCCTGTCGGGCACCCGGGGGCGATCCGCTCCGCCAACCGGACCATGCCGCAGGAACGAGGTCGTGCCGCAGCGCGAGCTGCGGC
>NZ_AWQS01000480.1 GCF_000576575.1 Intrasporangium chromatireducens Q5-1 | reverse complement strand
GTGCGCGTCTCACCATCGAGAGTGCGACATTCACGATCGAGAGTTCGTTAATCACCATCGAGCGGGCATCGAACCGCACTCTCGATGAGGAATGCGGCACTCTCGATTGGGACTACTGCACTCTCGATGAGGAATGCCGCACTGTCGATAGAGGCTTGGTCAGATGCGGGCTTCGGGGAGGAGGCGGACGATCTCGTCCACGGTCTCCTCGGGCGTCTGCATCGAGCTGTCCAGCCAGAGGCCGATCCGGGGCGTCTCGGACTTGACCTTCTCGTCGAAGGCGCGGATCGACCAGTTGTCCTTGTACCCGGTCTTGACCCGCTCGGCCTCGCGGCGCATGACCGTGTCGACGTCGGGCGCCAGCATGACGAGGCTGAGCGGGCGAGCCTGCACCTGCGCGAGGAACGGCTCGAGGGTCGCCCCGACGAAGAGGTCCTGCACGACGACGGTGAAGCCGGCCTCGGCATAGAGGTTCGCGGTGCGGGCCGCGATGGCGTGGCGCAGCGCGACCTGCCGCTCCGCCTCGGGGTCGCCCTGGGGCGACATCTCCGCCCGGCCGCGCACGACCATGCGGCGGAACTCGTCACCCCTCAGGTGGACGCTGCGTGAGAAGCGCTCGGCGAGGAGCTGGGACACCGTCGACTTGCCCGCCGCCATCACGCCGGTCACGACGATCACCTGCGGGACGTCGAGGTCGGCGGGCAGGGGGCGCGGTTCGGTCACAGGGCAACCCTAGATGGCAGCCAGCGGAGCCGGAGCCGCTGCCCGGGACGGAGCTGGGCAGCCCGGTCCACCTCAGCCGACGGGACGACCCCGATCACGGGGTAGCCGCCGGTGACCGGGTGGTCGTTGAGGAAGAGGACCGGCTGCCCGCCGGAGGGCACCTGGATCGCCCCTCGGACCATGCCCTCGCTGGGCAGCTCGGCTGCAGCAAAGGACGTATGCCGCTCAATCGGCTTGCCTTGCAACCGGATCCCCTTGCGGTCGCTGAGCTCCGAGACGACCCACGGCGTCTCGGCGAGCGACTGGGGGTCGGCGAACCAGTCCCGTCGGGGACCGGGCAGGACGCCCAGCTCCACCGTGCCGGCCGTCGGCGCCGGGACCGGGGCGACGTCGACCGTGGGGAAGGAGTCGACCTCGTCGCCGACCGGCAAGCGGTCGCCGGCGCGGAGCGGAGCCGGGCCGAGGCCCGACATCGTGTCGCTCGAGCGCGAGCCGAGTACGGGCGCGACAGCCAGCCCACCACGGACGGACAGATACGTGCG
>NZ_AWQS01000479.1 GCF_000576575.1 Intrasporangium chromatireducens Q5-1 | reverse complement strand
ACGAACCGACGAAGGGCCACGAACCGACGAGGACGCTGTCCACAGCCTTGGCGCGGTTCCGTGGCCCTCCACAGAGGAGTGAACCCCGGTTGGCCGGCCTTCTGTCGTGCAGCACGCTCGGGCGATGAAGTTCGAGATGCCAGCGTCGATCCCGATGTCCTTGCAGTCGGGTCCCTTCAGAGTCGCTGATGCCCTTGCCGCCGGGCTGTCGGAGCGGTGGCTGCGCGGGCCGGGGCTGTCGGTGCCGACGAGAGGCGTCAGGTCGTGGAGTGTGCCGGAGACGCTCCTCGATCGAGCCCGGAGCTTTGCCACCGGCGTGGTCGGCGACTTTGCCTTCTCGCACATCACCGCCGCCCAGCTGCTGGGGATTCCGCTGTCCTACTCGGTCGAGGATGACCCCCGGCTGCACATCATCAGACCGACGACCGCCAACCGCGTCCGCCGGGATGGCGTTGCGGGGCACCGCGGGTTGGAGCTGCGCGAGGTCGTCATGGTTCATGGCCTGCCCGTCGTCGCGGCCCCCGACACGTGGGTGGATCTCGGTGAGCTGGTAGGGCCGCTGAAACCGGTCGGCCTCGACGACTTGGTCGTGGCCGGGGATGTGATCGTCAACAGGCTGGGCTCGCGACGGCCGCTGAAGGCCGCCCTCGAGCGGCGCTGCCGACCACGTGGCAAGGTCACGCTGAGCCACGCGCTCATCTGGGTCCGAGTCGGCTCCCGCTCTCCCATGGAGACTCGCACGCGGCTGATGCTCGTTCGGGCGGGGTTGCCCGAGCCGGGGCTCAACCAGCATGTGATCAGCCGCGACGGCCTGTGGCTCGCATGGAGCGACTTCGTGTGGAAACGCAAGCGCGTGGTGGGGGAGTTCAACGGTCGAGAGTTCCACTCCGGTGCGGAGCAGGAGGCCTATGACGAGGCTCGCCGTCTCGGCCTCGTCGACGATGACTGGATCGTGATCGTCGTCGTCAGGGACGACGTGTTCGAGTCGGCCGCGCGCGACGCAAAGCTGCGCGAGTTCGCCGTCGCCCTGGGGGTCGACCCGAGCGGGCTCGACCTCATCGGTGCTGCGCCGCAGTTCCTGGCGCCTCGCCAGTTCGCGCCGCCCCGTCGTCCCCGGGCGGCGTGAGCCGGAGCCGAGGCGCGTTTCCCACGTCACGGGACTCCGCTGGGACTGAGGGTGCCCCGGAAGCCGGCTGAGCGGCATACAGAGGGAGCGGTATGCCGCTCACCGCCTCGCGTCGGTTCGTGGCCCTTCGTCGGTTGGTG
>NZ_AWQS01000478.1 GCF_000576575.1 Intrasporangium chromatireducens Q5-1 | reverse complement strand
CCGCTTCGCCCGCGGCGAGATCGACGTCGAGCAGTACCACCTGCAGCGGGAGGCCCTGGCGCAGACGCGCGGGGAGCGACAGGGGCAACCATGACCATGGTGACAGCACCGCGGAGCGGTCGAGGGCACCGGCACCGGTCGCCGGCCATCGCGCTCGTCGTCGCCTCGGCGCTGCTCGTCACGTCGGTCGTCATGGCCCTGGTCGGTGTCTTCGGCCCGGCGCCGTGGCGGCCGACCACGGCGGGATCCGGGGTGGCTGGCGGCTGGGCAGGACCGTGGGGCGACGGCTCCGGCCGCATGATGGGCGGCCAGGCGACCGGCCAGATGTGGGCCGGTCACGGCGGCATGATGTCCGGGCAGGTCTGGCTGCCCGGCAACGGCTAGGCGGTCACCACGATCGGTGCGGCCCGCGCCCGTGCGGCCCAGGCCGGGGCCCCCAGAGCTTTGCACCCAGGGGAGGTCATCCAGTTCAGCGACAACTTCTATGTCGAGTTGAAGGACCCCGCCGGGGCCGCCACGACGGAGGTCCTGGTCGACCCCTCCTCCGGCACGGTGCAGACCGAGCCGGGTCCGGCGATGATGTGGAACACAGGCACACGCTCCGCGGCGATCGCGGAGAACCGGGCGCGGCAGGCCGCGGCCGCTTGGCTGAGCGCGAACCGCCCGGCCGAGACGGTCGGGACGATCGAGGCCTACCCCGGTTACTACACCGTCGACACGCAGGTGAACGGGAAGGTGTCGGGCATGCTGTCCGTCAACGCCGCGACAGGGGCAGTCTGGTATCACACGTGGCACGGCGCCTTCGTCGCCATGGAGGATGGCTGAGCATGGCGGACCCAGCAGCCGGTAAAGATCCAAAAATGTGCCCGAGACGCGTGTCCCGGAACCAACACCACGGTCCCCTTAGCCTCGATCTTTCATCGGTCGTGGGCGTGGTGCTCGTGGTCGGCGTCGGGGAGGCTTGGGACCGCTCTGGTCGGTGGTGGGCAGGGCTGGTCTCCGGCGCTGGGTCCGCCGGTTCTCCAGGGCTCCTTGGGGTCGTGATGGTCAGGGGCGGGGGTGCGTTGCTCAGGTGACGGTCGCGAGGCGTTGGTGACCGCTGGTCAGCAGGGTCGCCCAGGGCCAGGTTTGGTTGATCCGGAGGGTCGCGCGTCGTCCACTGCGCACCAGGCGTGCGGCGACGGACAGGATCCGCAAAACAGATCCGCAGGCGTAGCCGTTTGGGTTCCCAGCGGGAGGCGGGTTTGCCGTGCCAGGCGAGGGTCTGGGTGAAGG
>NZ_AWQS01000477.1 GCF_000576575.1 Intrasporangium chromatireducens Q5-1 | reverse complement strand
GAGCGTGCGCTGTTCCTCGTCGAGAGTGCACGTTTCCCAATCGAGCGTGCGCTTCTCAAGATCGACAGTGCACTGCTCGATTGGGATTGGGCGGATCAGCGGATGGTGATGCGCGGACCCGTGCCCTCCTTGACGGCGACCGTGTGCCCGATGACGGGGGCGCCGGGGACCTCACCGACCACGAGGAGGCCACCGCTCGTCTGGGCATCGGCAAGCAGGACGAGCTCATCCTCGGTGATCCCTGGCCCGACGTCGAGGTGTGGCCGGACCCAGTCGAGATTGCGCCGACTACCGCCTGGCACGTAGCCGGCCGCCAGGCTCTCCCGAGCGCCGTCGAGGACCGGCACCGCGGCTCGGTCGATCGCGGCCCCCACCCCCGAGGCGCGGCACATCTTCCACAAGTGCCCGAGCAGGCCGAAGCCGGTCACGTCAGTGCAGGCTTGCACGCCGGCGGCGAGGGCGGCCGCGGAGGCCGCGGAGTTCAGCGCTGTCATGGTGGCGATCGCCTCGGGGAACACTTCTCCGGTCGCCTTGTGCCGGTTGCCGAGGATCCCGACGCCGATCGATTTCGTCAGGGAGATCGGCTGGCCGGGCGCGGCGGCGTCATTGCGCATCAACCGTTCAGCGTCCGCGATCCCCGTAACGGCCATGCCGTAAAGCGGCTCGGGCGCCGTGATGCTATGCCCTCCGACGACGGGGCAACCGGCCTCCTTACCTACGGCCAGCCCGCCACGGAGGACCTCCCGCACGTGGTCCGCCGAGACCAGGCCTGCGGGCCATCCGAGCAGGTTGATTGCCATGATCGGCCGTCCGCCCATCGCATAGACGTCGGAGAGGGCGTTCGCGGCCGCGATCCGGCCCCAGTCGTAGGGCGAGTCGACCACGGGGGTGAAGAAGTCGGCCGTCGAGAGGATCGCTTGGCCGCCCTCGATGCGGACGGCGGCAGCATCATCGCCGGCGTCGATCCCGACGATCAGGTCGGGGTGGCGCACCCCGACCAGGTCGGCGACGACCTCCTCGAGCTGGCTGGCCGGCACCTTGCAGGCGCAGCCCCCACCGGCGGCGAACTGGGTCAGGCGGATCGGTGCGTCATCGATGGCGGCCACAAGGGCACCATACGACCCGGCCGGCGAGTGGTCCGGCACGGGGCGCGCGAAGGCGCGGACACGTCATACAGCGGCTCGCGGGCAGACCCCTTCCGAGAACTGCACCCTCGATTCGAAAACGCGCACGGTCGATGGGAAAAAGTGCACTCTCGATTGAGAGAAGTGCACTGTCGA
>NZ_AWQS01000476.1 GCF_000576575.1 Intrasporangium chromatireducens Q5-1 | reverse complement strand
GTGGGAGCCAGTTGGCTCCCACCCCGCCTCGGTCGTGGGGGCGGCTCAGCGCACGCGCAGCGCGTCCCGGATCTCGGTGAGCAGGACGACCTCCTCGGACGGCGCCTCCGTCTCCTCGACGCCCCGCGCCCGACGGGCGGCCAGGGCGTTCATCGGGGCGACGACCATGAAGTAGACCGCGGCGGCGATGATGAGGAAGCTGATGACCGCGGTGATGAAGGCGCCGACATGGACGCCGCCGGGCACCCAGGCCGAGAAGTTCGGCTGGCCACCGATCTTGCCGATGAGGTCCATGATGACGTCGACGAACGCCTTGACGACTGCGCCGAACGCGGTGCCGATGACGACCGCGACGGCGAGGTCGACGACATTGCCCCGCATGATGAAGTCCTTGAAGCCCTTGAGCATCAGGGTGTTCCTTTCCTGGACGTGTTCCCCCCGGTCCGGAGGACGGTGACCGCGACGGGCGCGGCATGCAGACCCATCGACCCACACGCGGAACAGCGGGTCAACGGCTCCTGGGTGGTTCGGACCCGTCTCGAGCCCGGACCACACCCGACCGACGTGACGCAAGAGTCGGTGGTGAACGGTGTGGCGGTTGGGACAGGAGTCAGCGTAGCGGCACGCGGCTCATCCCGCCCGGAGCGCGACGACGAAGATCTCTCCCGCCTGCAGTGTCGACACGGAGCGGGCGACCGCAGCGGCGCTCTGTGGGTCGAGGGCGAGCGTGAGGCTCGCGGCCCCGCCGGAGGACCAGGTCGACGCCTCGGGCACCCGGGCCCCCAGCACGGTGACGTCGCTGGCGACGAGGTCACCCGAACCGCTCGCATAGAGGTCGACACGGCTGCCCGACGTGACGCCGGCTGACTCGGGGTCGAGGACCGGCACGCTCATCGCGACCGTGCCCGTGGGCTGGCCCGAGAGCAGGCCGGCCCCGCGCAGCCGGGACGACGTGACGACCTCCTTGGCGCTCAGGGGCGCAGCGAGGACCGCGCCGAGCACCCGGCCGGGATCGGCGACGGCCGTATCAGGTCGGTGGCTCGGCGGCCGCGGCTCGACGACGAGGTCGCCCTCGCCGAGCACGGCCCCGGCGGGGAGGTCGCTCGCGGCGACGACGGTCGGCACACCTGGAGCCGCGGCTCCCCGTGGGGTCAGGGCGGTGACCCCGAGGAAGCCGGCGAGCGCGGCGAGCAGGGCCGCACCCCAGCGGCGCAGTCGCCCCCGCCGCACGACGCGTCGCCGCCGGAGGCGCGCCGAACCTGAGCCACCCGTCGTCCGCC
>NZ_AWQS01000475.1 GCF_000576575.1 Intrasporangium chromatireducens Q5-1 | reverse complement strand
GGGGGAGGCGGTGTGGTTGAGTGCAGACTCGGGGGACAGCCCAGCCGGAGCAGGAGGATCGATGACGACGGAAGCCAGCCCAGCGGCATACCTCTCCGAGGAGGTGCTCGAGCGGATCCGCGGCCGGGCGGCCCGGCTCGACCGCGAGAACGCCTTCTTCGACGCGGACCTCGAGGACCTGCGGGCGGCCGGCTACCTCACCGCGATGGTGCCCGTCGAGCTCGGCGGCGGTGGCCTGACCCTGCAACAGCTCACCCTGGAGCAGATGCGCCTCGCCGGGGCCGCCCCCGCGACCGCGCTCGCGGTCAACATGCACCAGGTCTGGGTCGGCGTGGCCAACACCGTTCGCGCCCATGGCGACTCGTCGATGGACTTCGTCCTCGAGGAGGCCGCGGCCGGTGAGCTCTTCGGCTTCGGGATCTCCGAGGCCGGCAACGACCTCGTCCTCTTCGGCTCCTCCAGCGAGGCCCGCCCGGACGGCGACGGGGGCTACCGGTTCCACGGGACGAAGATCTTCACGTCCCTGTCGCCGGCGTGGACCCGGCTCGGGACGTTCGGCACCGACACCTCGGGCCACGACGGGCCCCACTCCGTCTACGGCTTCGTGCGCCGGGACGACCCGGGCGTCACCGTCAAGGACGACTGGGACACGCTCGGGATGCGGGCGTCGCAGTCGTGCACGACGATCCTCGACGGCGCGCACGCGCCCGCAGACCGGGTCGTGCGCCGCCTCCCGCCCGGCCCGACGATGGACCCGCTCATCTTCGGGATCTTCGCGAACTTCGAGATCCTCCTCGCCTCCGTCTACACGGGCGTCGCGCAGCGGGCGATCGAGGTGGCGACCGACACCGTGAAGCGCCGGACCTCGCTGAAGAACCAGGGCGCGCCCTACTCGAACGACCCCGACATCCGCTGGCGCCTCGCGGACGCCGCGCTGGCACTGGACGGCGTCTACCCGCAGATCGAGCTCATCGCCCGCGACGTCGACGCCCTCGTCGACCGCGGACCGCGTTGGATGCCGCAGCTCTCGGCGGTCAAGTCGCGCGCCACCGAGACCGCGCTGCGGGTCGTCGAGCAGTGCATCCGCGTCTCCGGCGGCTCGTCGTACTTCAACCGCAGCGAGCTCTCGCGCCTCTACCGCGACGTCCTCGCCGGCATCTTCCACCCGAGCGACGACGAGTCGGTGCACGGCGCCTGGGCCAATGCCCTGCTCGGTCCCGTCGTCCCGTGGCCGCCGGCGGAGGGCTGAGTCCCAGCCACCCACGAACGGCGCGGTATGCCGCTGAGCCGGCTCAGCGG
>NZ_AWQS01000474.1 GCF_000576575.1 Intrasporangium chromatireducens Q5-1 | reverse complement strand
GGCCACCACCCGACGAGAGGCCACGAACCGACGAGTGAGCGCGTCGTCCCCACCCGTCCCGCCCTGTGCGGGACTCGCGAGTCTCAGCGCTCTCCCGGCCGGCGGGGGAGGGAAACCATCAAGCGTCAGCCGGGTGAGCGGCATACCTCAGCGTCGGGAGCCCGCCATGCGTGGGACCGCCGCTGCACAACTATGCATCGGTGTGTATAGTCATGCATCGTGACCAGGGCAGCGGTAGCAGGGGCGAGCGGGTACGCCGGGGGCGAGATCCTCCGGCTCCTGCTCGCCCACCCGACGATCGAGATCGGCGCCGTGACGGCCGGCAGCAATGCCGGCGAGCGACTCGGGGCGCTCCATCCGCACCTCGTCCCGCTCGCGGACCGCGTCCTGCAGGACACGACCCCGGAGGCCCTCGCCGGTCACGACGTCGTCTTCCTCGCCCTGCCGCACGGCCACTCGGCCGCGCTCGCTGCGACGGTGCCCGACGACGTCGCCGTCATCGACTGCGGGGCGGACTTCCGGCTCGAGTCGGGGCAGGCCTGGACGCGGTTCTACGACACCGAGCACGCGGGCACGTGGCCCTACGGCCTGCCCGAGCTGCCGCTCACCGGCGGCGCCCGGCAGCGCGACCAGCTGGCCGGCGCGCGCCGCATCGCCGTGCCGGGCTGCTACCCGACCGGGATCTCGCTCGCCCTCGCGCCCGGCCTCGCCGAGGGCCTGATCGAGCCGGACGACGTCGTCGTGGTCGCCGCCTCCGGCACGTCGGGAGCCGGCAAGGGGCTCAAGGCGCACCTGCTCGGCAGCGAGGTGATGGGGTCGATGTCGCCGTACGGCGTCGGCGGCGGCCACCGCCACTCGCCGGAGATCGAGCAGAACCTGTCGTGGGCGGCCGGCGCGCCGGTCACCGTGTCCTTCACGCCGACGCTCGCTCCGATGCCCCGCGGCATCCTCGCGACGTCGACGGCGCGGCTGCGTCCCGGCACCGACCCCGCCGTCGTCCGGGGTGCGTGGGAGCAGGCCTACGCCGACGAGCCGTTCGTCCATCTGCTGCCCGAGGGCGTGTGGCCCCGCACCGCCGACGTCGTGGGCAGCAACCTGGTCCTGCTGCAGCTCGCGGTCGACGCGCACGCCGGCCGCGTCGTCGTCGTGTCGGCGGTGGACAACCTGACCAAGGGCACGGCCGGTGCTGCGGTGCAGTGCGCCAACCTCGCCCTCGGCCTGGCCGAGACGAGTGGCCTTCCCGTGGCGGGGGTCGCGCCGTGACCGGCCCGAGCGCCACGCCCGAGCCGAGCGCCACGCCTGAGCCGAGCGCCA
>NZ_AWQS01000473.1 GCF_000576575.1 Intrasporangium chromatireducens Q5-1 | reverse complement strand
GGGCCGGTCGCCGGAGTCCCCGCTGCGGTCGCCGGCCCCCTCATTCCGGCAGCGACGCCGGCCTGGCTGGGCGGGGGCGCGCCGCCTGTGGTCGTGCTGGTCGTCGGAGTGGCGATGGCGACGGGCGTCGCGCCGGGACCGTGCGCCCCGCCGGGTGAGGCGCCCACGACCCCTGCGCCGATCACGATGGCGGCTGCGACCGAGGAGGCGACGGCGGCGACCTGCTGGCCGAGGACCACGGTCTGGCTCGCCGAGGAACCCCCAGCCGACCCGCTGCCCGACCCCCCGTTCGGGGAGGCCCCAGCCGACGCACCGCCCGGTCCAGTCTCCGACGCCTCACCCGCCGCGGGCCCAGCCGAACCGGCCGGTGCAGGCGACCCCGCGGAGACAGCGCCGGCGCTGAGCCCGGCAAGTGCCCCGGCCGACACGAAGCCGGGCGTGGAAAGCCCGCCGAGCAGGATGAGCGGCACCAGCAGCGCCGGGAAGCCGGCGTTGATGTCGGTCAGCTCACCCGCGACGGTCGCTGCGTGCGGGCACTGCTCGAGGTGTCGGCGCACCCGCTCGGCCTGGCGCTTCGGCAGACGGCCGCGGACGTGGGCGCCGAGGTGGTCGATCGTCCAGCGGCACTCGTCGCTGTCCGCGGACCGCGCCTGCCGGGCCGCATGCGCGTCGAGGTAGTGCGCGCGCAGCGCCTCGCGGGCCCGCATCGCGCTCGCCGAGACCGCGTTGGCCGTCATCCCGAGGACGGGGGCGAGGGTCCGCGGCGCCTCGCCCTCGACGGTCGTGTGCCAGAGGACGCGGCGGTCCCGCTCGGACAGTCCGGCGAAGGCCTCGCGGACGAGGTCGGCGTCGATCCCGTCGCCGGGGAAGTCCTCGAGCACCGGGTCGGTCAGCGCCTCCAGGTCATCGCTCTCGGCGGGCACGACACGCAGGTCGCGGCGGGCGTTGTCGACCGCGACGGTGCGCACCGTCGACAGGAAGTAGGACCGGAAGTTCTCCTCCGGCCCCTTGCCGTCCTGGATCAGGGACAGCACCCGGGCGCTCGCCTCGGCGACGATGTCCTCGGCGGACGACCGGCCACGATGGCGGGAGGCGACCGCGTAGGCGGCCGGCAGATGCCGCCGCCACAGCTCGCCGTAGGCCTCGGCAGACCCCGAACGGGCCTCGGCCAGCAGCTGCACGTCGGCAGCGGACGACCACGCCTCGCTCGACCACAGGGTCACGTCAACCGACACGCGCATCCCTTCGGCAGGCAACCACGGTCAACCACAGGTGACCAGTGTGCCAAGCAGACATCCCATGTCGAAACGCTGT
>NZ_AWQS01000472.1 GCF_000576575.1 Intrasporangium chromatireducens Q5-1 | reverse complement strand
CCATCGCGGCCGCCGATGCGGCATCGAGCAGGTTGCCGTGCTCGATCGAGCGCACCCCGTTGCGCACCGAGTGCACGATCGCCTCGGCGGAGTAGGCGTGCGCCGCCACGTAGCTGCCCCGGCGGGTCGCCTCCCCGGTTACGGCGCGGATCTCCTCGGCCGAGTACTGAGGGATCCGGATCGGGTCGGTCAGCGAGATCACGCCTCCGGAGGTCATGATCTTGATTGCGTGCGCACCCTGCCGGAAGCGTTCCCGGACCGCGACCCGCAACGGGTCCACCCCGTCGACGACCTCGACGTTGCGCCCGTCGCATGGGCAGGTGTGCCAGTGCTGGGGACGGCCGTCTCCGTGCCCGCCGGTCTGGCTGAGCGCCGCACCGGTGAACAGGTAGCGGGGTGAGCTGAGCAAGCCCTCGCGGATCGCGCGGGCGATGCCTGCATCTCCGCCGGCGACATCGCGGATGGTGGTGAAGCCTCGCCCCAGGGCGCTGCTCAGTCTGGCGCTCGCCACGAGCGCGACATAGCTGAGATGGATTGCCTCCGTGTCGAGCATGTCGAGGCTGATTCCGTAGGGATGGCAGTGAGCGTCGATGAGTCCCGGCAACACCGTCCCGCCCCGAGCGTCGATGATCTCGTCACTTGGCCGGACAAGGCCACCGATGCTCTCGATGTGGCCGTCCCGAATCACGACCGGCCCGTCGAGCAGCTCGGCGGATTCGCCGTCGAAGATTCCTGCGTTGATGATGGCCAGTCCGGAAGGGTCGGCGCTCATGACTTTGGTACCGCCTCGTGGACGCGGATGCAGGCGGCCCGGTGCTCGGGCCCGACCGTTTCGAGCGGTGGCCGGTCCGTGGCGCAGGCCTCGACGGCACGCCAGCACCGGGTGCGGAAGGTGCACCCGGTCGGTGGGTTCGCGGGGCTGGGTACCTCGCCGGTCAGGACGATGCGGCGCGACTCGTCCCGGGCGCTCGGGTCGGCGACGGGAGCGGAGGACAGTAACGCCTGTGTGTAGGGGTGTTGCGGGTTGTCGTACACCCGCTCGGTCGGTCCCTGCTCGACGACGCGTCCCAGGTACATGACGGCGACGCGGTCGGCGATGCTGCGCACCACGGCGAGGTCGTGCGAGATGAAGACGTATGACAGGCCGAGCCGGTCGCGTAGGTCCCGGAAGAGTTCGAGGATCTGGCCCTGGACCGAGACGTCAAGCGCCGAGAGCGGCTCGTCGCAGACGAGCACTTCGGGCTCGACGGCGAGGGCACGGGCGATGCAGATGCGTTGGCGTTGTCCGCCGGAGAACTCGTGGGGATAGCGGTGGC
>NZ_AWQS01000471.1 GCF_000576575.1 Intrasporangium chromatireducens Q5-1 | reverse complement strand
GCCGGCCGCCACGACGCCGGCCTGGCGGCGGCGCCCGCGGCGACGCTCCAGGGCAATGGCGGCCGTCGCGAAGTCCCCGACGGCGTCGACCCGCTCGGCCTCGTGCAGCAGTCCCGACCGGAGGTCGGTCTCGGTGGGGGTCATGCGGTCACCTCCAGCATCTGCACGCGCAGGGCGGTCAGCGCCCGACTCGCGTGGCTCTTGACGGTGCCCACGGTGCAGCCGAGCACGGCTGCCGTCTGGGCCTCGGTGAGGTCCTCGTAGTAGCGCAGCACGATGACCGCGCGCTGCTGCCGGGGCAGCGTGACGATCTGTGCCCAGAGGTCCCCGTCCGCGTGGGTGTCGGCCGGCGCCTCCGGGTCGCGGTGGGCGACGAGCTCGCTGCTCGTGACCTCCTTGTGCCGCCACGTCCGTCGCCACCAGCTCCGGTGCTCGTTGATGATCGCCGTGCGGACGTAGGCGTCCGGTGAGCCGTTGATGGACGTCCACTTCCGGTACACCTTGGCGAAGGCGCTCTGGACGAGGTCCTCGGCGCTGTACGGGTCACCGGTCAGCAGGTAGGCGAACCGGACGAAGTGGCGCTGGCGCGCCCTGACATAGGCCGTGAAGTCGGCGTCACGGTCCTCGTGCTCCCCCATGTGGGCATCCTCGTGTCGGCGGGATGGTTCGCCCATCATGACGCGACGAGCCCCCCGGCTGGTTGACAAGGACCGCCCCGGAGCACCGCCCGGCGCGCCGGTCAGCGAGCGGAGACGTGCATTGAAAACCGTCGTGGCCCGACACATGATGGAGCTGTCCGGTCCGCCTCAGGATCGACGGACCATCTGATCGAAAGGTGGTCAGGACGCCATGAAGAAGGCCCTGCACCCGCAGGACGTCATCCCCCTCATCGCCGGCGGCTACGCCTTCCTGTCGCCCATCTGGACGACCACGACGACGCGCGCCACGTGGACGATGATCGTCCTCGGCATCATCACCGCGCTCCTCTCACTGGCCGAGCTCGTCCGACCGGACCTGCTCGCCATCGAGGGACTCACCGCCCTGCTGGGCGTGCTGTTCATCATCTCCCCGTGGGTCATAGGCTTCGCCTCGTCGACGATGCCGATGGCGGTCACGGCCTGGATCGTCGGGGCCGTCACGCTCGTCGTCGGCCTCGCCGACGTCCAGCTGACGAGGACGCACCGCCCGGGGATCGCAGCCCGCTGACTCCGTTGAGGAGCAACACGATTCGTATGCCGCTGGGCTCGCTCAGCGGCATACGGCTCGCTTCCGCTCACCCACGCCCCACCACCCAACCGTCGAGTGAGCGCAAACTCCGG
>NZ_AWQS01000470.1 GCF_000576575.1 Intrasporangium chromatireducens Q5-1 | reverse complement strand
GTGGTAGCGGAAGTCGATCACGTGAAGATCCCCACGACGGCCGAACGGATGTCGTCCCACCTCGCGGCGAGGACCTGGAGCCAGGCTTGCCCGGTCGGTGTCGAGGCGATGGCGGCGAAGAGGGCCATCAGTCCGACGACGACGAGCACGACGAGCATGCCGCCGGGGACCCGCGTGCGGTACAGCTGGCTCACGCCCTTGGCGTCGACGAGCTTGCCGCCGACCCGCAGGCGCGTGAGGAAGGTGCTCGCTTGGCCGTCGCGGCCCTTGTCGAGGAACTCGACCAGCGTGACATGGGTGCCCACCGCGACGATGAGCTCGGCGCCGCAGTCGTCGGCGAGGAGCATGGCGACGTCCTCGCTCGTGCCCGCGGCCGGGAAGACGACGGCGTCGAGGCCGAGCCCTTCGACCCGGGCGAGCCCGGGTGCGCGCCCGTCCCGGTAGGCGTGGACGACGAGCTCGGCGCCGCACCGCAGCGCCGCGTCGGACACGGAGTCCATGTCGCCGACGATGAGGTCGGGGCGGTGCCCGGCCTCGATGATGGCGTCGGCCCCGCCGTCGACCCCGATGAGAATCGGCCGGTACTCCCGGATGTAGGGACGCAGCGTCTCGAGGTCTTCCTTGTAGTGATAGCCCCGCACGACGATGAGGCAGTGGCGCCCCTCGATCTCCGTCGTGATCGGTGGCACGCCGATGCCGTCGAGGAGCAGGTCCCGCTCCTTGCGGATGTACGCCATCGTGTTCGTCGCGAAGGCCTCGATCTGCACGGCGAGGCCGGCCCGCGCCTCGTGCATCTGGGCCTGCACCGAGTCCTCGTCGAGCAGGTGGCCACTCGCGATCCTCTGCTCCCCGACCCACAGGTCGGCGCCGTCGAGCCAGACCGGCTGCCCGTCCTTGAGGGACATGACCTCGGGCCCCGCGTCGTCGAGGACCGGAATGCCGGCGGTCACGAGGATCTCGGGACCGACGTTCGGGTAGCGGCCCGAGATCGAGGTGGCCGCATTCACGACGGCGGCCGGCCGGGCGGCGACGAGCGACTCGGCGCTGACCCGGTCGAGGTCCCGATGGTCGATGACGGCCACGTCGCCGGGCTCGAGGCGCTTGGTGAGGTTCTTGGTCCGCCGGTCGACACGGGCCGGCCCGGACACACCGGGACGAGGGCCGGACGCCTGGGTGCGTCGACGGATGGAGATGGCCATGGTGCTCCCATCGTGCCACGTTGGGTCATGCCGACCGCAGCCGCCGCACCGTCATGGTGACGTGGGCCAGACCCCACCCGCCTCCGCCCCCGTCGAGCGAGCGCAAACACCGGTTGCGAACCGTCGACTGAGCGCAAACT
>NZ_AWQS01000469.1 GCF_000576575.1 Intrasporangium chromatireducens Q5-1 | reverse complement strand
CGACGAGGGGCTGCGCGTCGCGGCCGCCCTCGCCGAGTCGGTCCCCGGGGCGCCGAGCGAGTGGATCGAGTCCGCGCGGCCGGGCACGACCGACCTGCGCGAGACCAACACCCTGTTCTTCGACGCCGCCGTCCGCGGCCGACGGTGGCGCGCCAACCCCACGGCGCTGCTCGACGAGCTCGTCGCGGCCGGCAGCCCCGGTGCTGGCGCCTATGCCAAGGCCCTGACCGAGGTGGCGGCGGCGGCCTGCACGCTCGGGGAGCCGAGCGTCACGGTCACCGCGAACGCGGCAGCGGCCTCAGCGGCATACCTCTCCGCCGTCCGCGAGCCCCGCCCCGCGCCCACCCTGCCGTTCCCACGCGCCTCGACCCCCGCGTTCCCTGCGGACGAGGTGTTGCGGCAGCAGCAGCTGCTCTCCGAATACCTCAGAGGCGATCAGGGCCTCCGCCCCCTGCCCTCCCCCCTCCCCCCCGATGAGGTATTGCGGCAGGCAGATCCGCAGCCTGAATACCTCAAACCGGAGGGGGCGGAGGAGAAGCCTGCGGAACCGGAGGAGTCCCAGGAGCCGGAGAAGTCCGTCGAGGAGCTGCTCGCCGAGCTCGACGCGATGATCGGCCTCGGCCGGGTCAAGAAGGAGGTGCACCGGCAGGTCGCGCTGCTCACGGTGGAGAAGCTGCGCGTCGAGGCGGGGCTCAAGCAGACCCGCCTGTCGCGGCACCTCATCTTCGTCGGCAACCCGGGCACCGGCAAGACGACCGTCGCCCGGCTCATCGGCGCGATCTACCGCGCCCTCGAGCTGCTCCCCGAGGGCCAGCTCGTGGAGGTCGACCGGTCCGAGCTCGTCGCCGGCTACGTCGGGCAGACCGCGATCAAGACGGCCGAGGTGTGCGCGAAGGCGGTCGGCGGGGTGCTCTTCATCGACGAGGCGTACAGCCTGACGGGCGACCAGTACGCCCAGGAGGCGGTCAACACCCTCGTCAAGGAGATGGAGGACCACCGCGAGGACCTCGTCCTCATCGTCGCGGGCTACCCCGACCTGATGGTCGAGTTCGTCGCGAGCAACCCCGGCCTCGCGAGCCGGTTCACGACGACGATCGAGTTCGACGACTACACCGACGACGAGCTGCTCGCGATCCTCACGTCGATCGCCGCGGCCGCGGACTACGAGCTGACCGAGGACGCCGAGCGCCGGGTCCGGCACCTCCTCGAGGCGAGCCCCCGCGGGCCTGCGTTCGGCAACGGGCGCTTCGCCCGCAACCTGTTCGAGGCGGCCGTCGGGCGGCACGCGTGGCGCCTTCGCGACGCCGACCACCCCACCCGTGACGAGCTGCGCCTGCTCACCGCCGCCGACTTCACCGACACC
>NZ_AWQS01000468.1 GCF_000576575.1 Intrasporangium chromatireducens Q5-1 | reverse complement strand
CGTGGCCGCTCAACATCGGGCAGGTCTACACTACCCTGGCCCGCCTGGAGCGGGACGGCTTGGTCGAGCCGGTCGACGGGGCTGACGACGAGGGCCGGATCACCTACCGCCTCACAGAGCAGGGTCGAGCGGCCGCGGGCCCGTGCCCAGCGACGTCGAGGACGGAACGGTTCGCTTCTGGGTCGCCGACGGCGTGACCGATGCGAATGGCAACTTCGAGCCGACAGGCTCACCAAAGACCGTCCCCGTTCACGCCCTCGTGATTCCTTGGGACCAGTTCGTTCTCGGTCAGTCACGAGACATGGGCGGCTACAGTGCCTACCTCCCCGCGGAGACCGCCGACCAACAGGGCTGGATGAGCCTTCCCGGGCTGGTGCAACTCGTGGATCCCGATGGCGCCATCTCTGGCAACACCGAGGCCAAGCTCACAGATGCACTGCGGCCCGCATCGGAGAACGCGTCGGTCCGCGTCGAGCGCGGCTTCCAGCGCGACGACACCGTCGCCATCCTCGTGCTGATGGGGATCATCGGGCTGATCATCCTCGTCGCGACCTTCGTCTCCACCGCGCTCTCCATGGCGGAACAACTGCCGATGATGGGCACCCTCGCCGCGGTCGGGGCCACCAGGATGACCCGTCGCAAGCTCGCGGCCGCCCAGGCGTTCCTCCTCTCCGGCCTCGGTGCGGTCGCCGGGGCGGCGATCGGGCTCCTGCCTGGGATCGCTGCGGCCAAGACCGTCACGACGACCAGCGGACAGAGCCACGGCGGGTTCGTCGACATGGTGGACGTGCCAGATGTGGTCGGGCCGTTCGTCGCCATCCCGTGGCTGCAGATCGCGGCACCGATCATCCTCGTCCCGGTCGTTGCCGCCGTGTTCGCCTTCGTATCGATCCGTCGCGCACCCACCGTCACGAGGAGGGCTACCTGACACCGGCCCGAGCGCACGGCAGGCTTGGCTTCGGCCTTGGCCGAAGGTTCGCGAGTCGCGGCAACATCCTCCACAAGGTGACGGCGCCGTGTGCCGGTCGGTGCTGCCGTACGGTGTCAACGAAAGGGAGCGCATTCGTGAGGAGCCGGTCGACGCCATTGGTCCACCGCGGTTCACCTCCATACGAGATGCCGGACTGGTGCGCCCCAAGGGGCGGCTCACCCAGTTCGCTCGCGACGTCCACCCACCCGGGCTTGCCGGCCGCACCAGCACTGGGTGATTGCGGAGGAACGTTCGGAGCGCACCAGTAGGGCCGTTCTCGATTGCCCAGTTGCGCGTTCCCGATCCACTTGTACTGAGACAGTGCGAGCGGGTGTCGTCGCAGGTCAGAGTTAAAGTCACGATCCGCCAGAGGCCCGGGGGGTCGGTACTTTAATCGGG
>NZ_AWQS01000467.1 GCF_000576575.1 Intrasporangium chromatireducens Q5-1 | reverse complement strand
ACCTCCGGCGAGGTGCGGCTGATGCCGTCCTTGTCGACATAGGACTTGTTCGACAGGTTGCCGACGATGATGACGGGCTGGCCCTTGCGCAGCGAGGCAGCCGCGTTGGAGGCCACGGTGTCGAAGGCGATGACGCTGTAGAAGCTCGTCTCCAGGTCGGCGTAGCTCCCGTCGGCGGTGCGCCGATAGGGCGTCGTCGCGACCCGGAACGTGGTGAAGACGCTGCCGTTGCGCCCAGCCCTCGGGGTCGGGTCGGTGACGACGTTGCCGTGCAGGGTGACCTTGATCTCGTTCATGGTGGCTCCTCTGGTGCCGGCTCATCCATGTCCCGGCGGCTGCCGGGCCTGCCGACCAGCCTTCTGCCACAGCGTCGCCCGGTCGAGTCCACTCCCTGCAGCTGTGGACGAGCCGTCCTGTGGCTGGACGGATGTGGACAGCTCGCCCGAGAAGCCGGACCGGGCGCCTCAGGAGGGGCGTTCAGGCACGGGCCTCGTCGAGGTTGCGGCGGGTCGTGCGGTGCCGCTCGACGACCTCGGTGACCGGACGGATCACCCGCTCGTCCGTGACGGCGGCGACCGCCTCGCTGAGCCGCTTGCCGATCACGGTGCGACGATGCCGGGACCCGACCTTCGCCCACCACCGGGACAGCATGCCGAGGAGGATGCCGAGGAGCAGACCGAGCACGAGCATCACGGCGGGGACGGGAAGAATGCCGACCGCCGGCGTGTCAGGGCGGGGCAGCTGGAGGAAACCGAGGACGTAGAGCACTGCGAGCCAGAGCAGCCCGCCGAGCGCCACGACACCGAGGAACCACTGCACCGCGTTGACGACGTGCCACCAGGCCGGCCGGTGGGCGCGCAACGGCGTCGCGATGATCGCCTGGTCGAGCGCATCGGTGAGTGCGCCCTCGCCACCGTTGGCAGCCTCCTGCACGGCCTGCTCCCACCGGAAGGGCAGGCCCTCCGCGGCAGAGCGGACGAAGGACCGCGTGGCCACGTCGACGGCGGAGACGGTCGACACGCTCGGCGCGGGGATCGACGAGCGGCCGAGGACCGCCCGCACGTCGCCGCCCTCGATGTCGACCGGGATGGGAGGTCGGCGACCTGCTCGGTCGAGGCGCAGCCTACGGAGCGGATCGGCCGCGAATCCCCTTGTCCAGCGGGCAAAGATCCAGCTCGTGTGTGAGAAGGCCTCACGGCGATAGTCCCGCGCGACCGCGTCGAGGACGATCGGCACTCCGGCCGCCCGGGCCAGCGCGGCGTCGAGCTCGGCGCGCGGCAGCCGGTCCACCTGCACCTCGTCGTCCGCGAGGTCGTCGCGCAGCCGGGCGGCCGAGGTGCGCACGTCGGCCTCGAGCCGCTGCCGGGCG
>NZ_AWQS01000466.1 GCF_000576575.1 Intrasporangium chromatireducens Q5-1 | reverse complement strand
TCGACAGTGCAGCACTCCCAATCGACAGTGCGTTGGCTCGCATCGACCGTTCGATACTCCGCCCCAACGGCTGGCGCTGATCGCGAAAGGTGTCACGCTCGTCGCAGTCGGCGCTTCCTCATCTCTGCGAGCTCGAGCATCCGAGTGCTGAAGAAGCGAGGCGCACATTGGTCCAGCGTCAGAAGCGTCTGCGGGAAGCAGAGGATCTCGGCCGCCTTGAGCACCAAAGCCGTGCGGCCTGAGTCGCTGTTGATGTCGCTGTCCCACACCGCGACCACCTTGTAGCCCTCGTTCCGGAAGCTGGCGTACCGGTCCTCGTCGTGGGCTCGTTCCTCGCTGCCGCTGTGGAACCGTCGGCCTTGCACCTCAAGGGCGAAGCGCACCGGCTCCAGGTACGTCATGTCGGGCCGGCCCACCCACAGCCCCGATTTCGTGCGTATCGGTTCGTTCAGGATGGGCTCGGGCAGGCCCCCGCGGACGAGCACGAGACGAGTCCGCGTCTCGGCCGGCGACTCGGATCCGACGCGGATCCAGTCGAGTGCCTCCAGCAGGGTGAGCTTGCCACGCGGTCGGACCCGGCGGGCGAGCGCCTCGCGCAACGGATCCACCGTGCGTAGTCGCGTCGCGATCGCGTCCCCCATGACGATCAGGTCGTCGAGTCCCACGGGCAGGCCAGGGCCGATGAGTTCCCCCATGTCCACCCAGGTGTCTGCCAGGCCGACGACGGGTAGGCCGTTGATCTGCTCGACCTGACGACAGTCGTAGCCCCGATGCCCGCGGACGCCCCGCCGGCGAAAGGAGAGGTCGCCGGCCGGCCGGATGACGTGGATCGCGCTGTCTCCGTCCATGCCGGTCGAGGTCGGCAATCCGTGCAAGCCTGCGGCGGTCAGGTGCGAGAAGGCGAACTCGGCGACCATCGCCGGAGCGATGGCGGAGCATCGCTCGATGAGCGACACCGGCCGCTTCTCCACTCGGACGCCATGGGTCGGAGCAACCAGCCGGAAGCGGTCCACCTCGGCATAGCTGAGGCCAAGTCCTATGGCTTCGCGAACCGCGAACGGGCGGCCGCGCAGGTCTTCGGGAAGGTTTTGGATCGACATGACGAGAGCCTCGCCCGAAGAACGTGCGCTGCGAAGGGCTGTCGATCACGGTGGGGACAGCGCGCTGAGAAGGTGCAGGTTGTGGACAACGAAGGAGTGCTGCCCTGTCCATCTGGACTGACGCACTGTGGATCACAGGAAACGCACGCTCGATCCGGAATAGCGCACGGTCGATCGAAGGGGGTATGGCGCTGGGCCGGCACCTGCTCGATGTGCGAGCGGGTGCCGACCCAGCGGCATACGAGAACTGCACTCTCGATCATGAGAACTGCA
>NZ_AWQS01000465.1 GCF_000576575.1 Intrasporangium chromatireducens Q5-1 | reverse complement strand
TGAGTCCGCGCGTGGCGACGGAGGAGACGTTGACGATCGTGCCCCGCCGGCGCTCGATGAAGTGCGGCAGGATCGCTCGGCACGACCAGAGCGTCGGAAAGAGCGACCGGTTGATCTCGGCCTGGATCTGCTCCGGCGGGTAGTGGTGGAAGGGCTTGGCCCAGATGGTGCCGCCGACCGTGTGGATCGCGACGTCGATCCTGCCGAACCGACCGATGGCCTCCTGGACCATGGCATTGGCGCCCTCCCACGTCTCGAGGTCCGCGGTCACGGCATACGCGGTGTAGCCAGCGCTCCCGAACTCACGCGAGAGCTCGTGGACGAACTGAGAGCGG
Organism: Intrasporangium chromatireducens Q5-1; assembly: GCF_000576575.1. Lineage (GTDB taxonomy): Bacteria > Actinomycetota > Actinomycetes > Actinomycetales > Dermatophilaceae > Intrasporangium_A > Intrasporangium_A chromatireducens. Next base: position 1,054 of record NZ_AWQS01000465.1, on the reverse strand, counting down.
TCGACGAGCACGAGCCGGCCGCCCTCGGCGCAGATCCGCCGGGCCGTCCGCTCGCCGATGCCCTGGGCCGCCCCGGTGACGAGCACGACCTTGCCACTGAACCGTCCGGGACTGACCCACCGCGAGCCCAGTCGCTGCCGGGCGTCGTCCATGGCCCGGCGCATCGTCAGCTTCGAGCGGTCGGCGTGCTCGATGATGAGGGTGCGGGCGCGGTCGAGGTCACCCGCCTCGAAGGCGTCGACGATCTCGACGTGGTCAGTGGCGCAGCGTGGATGGCACCACGTCGCGTTCCTCAGCACCTCCTCCATGTGCCCCTGGACGCCCAGCGCCTGGTACGCCTGCAGCAGGTGTTCGTTGCGGGTCAGTGTGAACAGGTAGTCGTGGAACGCGGCGTTCGTGTCGGTGTAGGCGGCGGCGTCGACGAACCGGTCGCCGTCGACGTGCGGGAGCGTCGACTCCGCCAGCAGCCGGTAGCCGGCGAGCTGCGAGGTGGTCAGCCGGCCGATGGTGAGGGAGAGGGCACCGAGCTCGAGCGCCTGGCGCGCCTCGAAGATCGCGTCGGACTCCTGCACCGATGGGTGCTCCTCGCCGATGACGTAGCCGCCGGCACCCAGGGCCGAGTCAGGCTCGGCGCTCGGTCCGCCCCCCAAGACGTCCTCGCGAGCAATGGCGGATGCACGAGCGGGCTCGGGACGGGGCTCACGTTCCGGCGCACGGGCGACGAGTGGAGCTGTCTCCCGAGCCGCGAGCATGACCTGACCGGCCACGGCGCGCGCTTCGGGCACCTCGAGGAGCCGGCCGGTGGCCGGGTCCAACGGGGTGACCGGTCCGGTGGCGCCAGGCTCGGTGATCCGTTGGCCCGCAACGGTCCTTGCCGTCCCGGCCGGGTCCTCGTCACCGGGCCACGATGGGGCCACGACCCGCGCGGCAGGCGGTGCAACTATGGGTGCGGTGGGCGGTGCGCCTTCAGGCACGACCTCGGTCGGCGGCTCTGCCGTGGCCGGCTCTGCCGCAGGCGCGGGCTCTGCCGCAGGCGCGGGCGCTGCCGCAGGCG
>NZ_AWQS01000464.1 GCF_000576575.1 Intrasporangium chromatireducens Q5-1 | reverse complement strand
GACGCCGGGATCGTCACACCCTTCCCGATCCAGGCGATGACCCTGCCGGTCGCCCTCGGCGGCCACGACATCATCGGCCAGGCCAAGACCGGCACGGGCAAGACGCTCGGCTTCGGTGTCCCGATCCTCAACCGGGTCGTCACCCCGGGCGACGCCGGCTTCGCCGAGCTCGCCAAGCCGGGCGCGCCGCAGGCCCTGGCCATCGTCCCGACCCGCGAGCTGGCGGTCCAGGTCGCCGGCGACCTCGCCCGCGCCGGCAAGCGCCGTGGCGTCCGGGTCCTTAGCGTGTACGGCGGGCGCGCCTACGAGCCGCAGGTCGAGGCGCTGCGTGCCGGCGTCGAGGTCGTCGTCGGCACGCCGGGCCGGCTCATCGACCTGTCGAAGCAGGGCCACCTCGACCTGTCTCAGGCGCGCATCGTCGTGCTCGACGAGGCCGACGAGATGCTCGACCTCGGCTTCCTGCCGGACGTCGAGACCCTCATGTCGCTCACCCCGGTGAAGCGCCAGACCATGCTCTTCTCCGCGACGATGCCCGGCGCGATCGTCGCCCTCGCGCGGCGCTACATGGTCCAGCCGACCCACATCCGCGCCATGGGCGACGACCCGGACCACGCACAGACGGTCAAGGCGATCGAGCAGTTCGTCTATCGCGCACACGCCATGGACAAGGTCGAGATGATCTCGCGGATCCTGCAGGCCGAGGGGCGGGGCCTGACGATCATCTTCACGCGGACCAAGCGGACCGCGGCCAAGGTCGCCGACGAGCTGACCGAGCGCGGCTTCGCCGCTGCCCCGCTGCACGGTGACCTCGGGCAGGGCGCCCGCGAGCAGGCGCTGCGCGCCTTCCGCAACGGCAAGGTCGACGTCCTCGTCGCGACCGACGTCGCCGCGCGCGGCATCGACGTCGAGCACGTCACCCATGTCATCAACTTCCAGTGCCCCGAGGACGAGAAGACCTACGTCCACCGGGTCGGACGCACCGGCCGGGCGGGCAACACGGGTGTCGCCGTGACCTTCGTCGACTGGGACGACCTGCACCGCTGGGCCCTCATCAACAAGGCGCTCGACCTCGGCATCCCCGAGCCGGAGGAGACCTACTCCTCGTCCGAGCACCTCTTCACCGAGCTGCACATCCCCGTCGACGCGAAGGGCTACCTCCGCAAGTCGGAGCAGACCCGGGCCGGCCTCGACGCCGAGGAGATCGAGGACCTCGGCGAGACCGGCAAGCGGCAGGGCAAGGGCGGTCGGCGCGGCACCGGTCCCGACCACCAGCGCGGCCATTCCCGGCCCCGGACGGACGATGAGGCACCCAGGCGCAAGAGCCGCAACCGTCGCCGCACCCGCGGTGGCGGCGCGGCGATCGCCGGTGCCGGCGAGGACGGCGGCTCCGACACGGCGCCCGCGCAGG
>NZ_AWQS01000463.1 GCF_000576575.1 Intrasporangium chromatireducens Q5-1 | reverse complement strand
GGCGTCACCGGCTCTGGAGCAGCGGCCGCGGCGACCGTGACGCCGATCGACTTCGCGGGCGGGACCGTGGTGCACATCAACGCCGGCATGGCGGGCCTCGTCCTGGCCCTCGTCGTCGGCAGGCGGGTCGGCTTCGGGAAGGTCCCCATGCGACCGCACAACCTCCCGCTCGTCATGCTCGGCGCGGCACTGCTGTGGTTCGGCTGGTTCGGGTTCAACGCCGGCTCCGCCCTCGCCGCCAACGGCACGGCGGGCGTGGCCTGGGTCAACACGACGGTCGCGACGTGCGCGGCGATGCTCGGCTGGCTCGCCACGGAGCGGATCCGCGACGGCCACGCCACCTCCCTCGGCGCCGCCTCGGGAGTCGTGGCCGGGCTGGTGGCGATCACCCCCGCCGCCGGCGCGTTGTCCCCGGTCGGGTCGATCGGACTCGGTGGCGTGGCCGGGGCGCTCTGTGCCCTCGCCGTCGGACTGAAGTACCGGCTCGGCTTCGACGACTCGCTCGACGTCGTCGGCGTCCACCTCGTCGCCGGGCTGTGGGGGACCGTCGGCATCGGGCTCCTCGGCACGCGGACCGGGCTCCTCTACGGCGGCGGGGCGCGTCAGCTCGTCGTGCAGCTGGTCATCGCCACGGCCGCCGTCGTCCTGTCCGGAGTCGTCACCACCATCGTCGGCCTCGCGCTCCGGGCGTCGATGGGGTGGCGGGTCACCTCCGAGGCGGAGCTGACCGGGATCGACCAGGAGCTGCATGCCGAGTCCGCCTACGACTGGAGCAACCTCACCGGCGGTCTCGGGTCGACCCTCGGAGGCGCGCTCGGGAGTGCCCTCGGCGGTGCCGTCGGTGGTGCCCTCGGCAAGGCGGTGCCCGGTCCCAACCCGCCCCCCGCCCTGCTCGCGGCCGGACCCTCCGGCTCGGCCACCCCGGCCACCAGGCCCCACGACCGGAAGGAGACCCAGCGATGAGGCTCGTCACCGCGATCATCAAGCCGCACCGGCTCGACGACGTCAAGGAGGCACTGGAGGCCTTCGGCATCTCCGGGATGACCATCAGCGAGGCCAGCGGTCACGGACGGCAGCGGGGCCACAGCGAGGTCTACCGCGGAGCCGAGTACACCGTCGAGTTCGTGCCGAAGGTGCGGATCGAGGTGCTCGTCGACACGATCGACGCCCCGGACGTCATGGAGGTCATTCTCAAGGCGGCGCAGACGGGTCGGATCGGCGACGGCAAGATCTGGGCCGTGCCGGTCGACGACGTCATCCGCGTCCGCACCGGCGAGCACGGCTCCGCGGCGCTCTGAGCGGCCGGTCATGCGCACCGTGGTGGCTCCCCACACCGGCGACCCGGGCGACGTGCCCGCGTTCCGCGCTCGTCGCCTCGACCTGGCCCGGACCCGGGACTTCGCCACGCCCGGCGCCGGTGCCGCCCGG
>NZ_AWQS01000462.1 GCF_000576575.1 Intrasporangium chromatireducens Q5-1 | reverse complement strand
ACGCCCTCGCGCCCGGGCGAGCCCTCGAGGCGGCCGACCTGCTCGCCGAGGAGCTGGGCCTCGCGTCCACCCGGCGCCCGTGGCACACCGACCGCGCGCCGGTGACGCGGCTCGGCGACGCGCTCGTCCGGGCCACCGACGCCATGGGCAAGGTCGCCGGCGACATCATCCTCATGTCCCGGCCCGAGCTCGGCGAGCTCGCCGAGCCCGCTGCAGAGGGCCGAGGCGGCTCGTCCACCCTCCCGCAGAAGCGCAACCCCGTCCTGTCCATCCTCGTGCGCAGCGTGGCCATCCAGGCCCCTCACCTCGCCGCCGCCCTGCACTCCGCGGCCGCGCTCGCCTCCGACGAGCGGCCTGACGGCGCCTGGCACGCCGAGTGGCGCCCCCTGGCCACCCTGCTCGGCTCCGTCCCCGTCGCCGCCGCCCAGCTCGCGGACGTCCTGGGCGGCCTCGAGGTCCATGCCGACGCGATGCGCCGCAACGTCGAGGCGGCCGGCCCCGCCCTCGTCGCCGAACGGCTGCTCCGGGCCGTGCCCGCCCTCCCGGGTGGCGCCGACCTGGCCCCGGCGCTGCGCTCGGCCCTGCGCTCCGGCGCGAGCCGCGACGAGATCCACGCGCTCCTGCGCCACGGCCTGCCCAGCGGGGACCCACCCCACGGCGTGCCCGACGGCACGATCGACGACCTGCTCAGCCCAGCGGCATACGTCGGCCTGTCGGACGCCCTCGTCGACCGCGCCCTGCAGGGGCACGCCACCCCAGACCAAGGAGGTCCTCTCATGCCACCCACCGTCACCGTCACCGAGCTGCGGGCCGGCTCGGCCGAGGCGGACCTGCTCATCGTCGGCCCGTCGCTCGGCACGGCCGTGGCGCCGCTCTGGTCCGACTGCGCGGCGGCCCTGCCCGGCGACGTCCGGGTGCTCGGGTGGGACCTGCCCGGTCACGGCCGCAGCGCCAGGACGGATGAGCCGATCACCGTCGACACTCTCGCCGAATCCGTCCTCGCCGCAACAGAGTCCGAGCGCAACACCGCCAAGGGGAGGGTCTGGTACGCCGGCGTCTCCCTGGGTGGGACGGTCGGCCTGCAGCTCGCGGTCGACCACGGCCAGGCCTTCGACGGGGTGGCGATCCTCTGCTCCGGCGCCAAGATCGGGGAGGCGAGCGCCTGGCACGAGCGCGCCGACCTCGTCCGCCGCGCGGGGACGCCCGTCATGGTGGAGGGATCGGCACAGCGCTGGTTCGCGCCGGGCTTCCTCGAGCGCAACCCCCGCCTCGGCACCGCCCTGCTCAACTCGCTCCAGGACGCCGACAAGGAGTCCTACGCCCGCTGCTGCGAGGCGCTCGCCGACTTCGACCTGCGCCCCCGTCTCGGCGAGGCGGCCACGCCGGTGCTCGCGCTCGCCGGCGCCGCCGACCCGGTCACCCCCGCCGCGTCCGCCGA
>NZ_AWQS01000461.1 GCF_000576575.1 Intrasporangium chromatireducens Q5-1 | reverse complement strand
TCGGCATCGTCGTCGCGGCGAGCCGCATCCGCCATCCGCTCGAGGCCCGCACCCTCGCGCGGTTGGCGGCGCGGCACGCCGGCGACGGCGCTGGGCAGGTCGTCGGGTTCGGCCTGTCCAACGACGAGCGGCGCGGCGCCACGGACGAGTTCGCGCCCGCGTTCCGGATCGCCGAGCGCGCAGGCCTGGCGCTGGTGCCCCACGGAGGTGAGCTGCTCGGCGCACAGGCCGTCATGGAGACGCTCGAGGCGCTGCACCCGGACCGGATCGGGCACGGCGTGCGGTCGGTGGAGGACCCGCAGGTGCTCGACGCGGTCGCGGAGGCCGGCGTCGCGCTCGAAGTGTGCCCGGGCAGCAACGTCGCCCTCGGGGTCTACCCCGCGATCGAGGCCGTGCCGCTGCGTGCCATCGTCGATGAGGGCATCCCCGTCGCGCTCGGCGCGGACGACCCGTTGCTCTTCGGCCAGCGGCTCACGGCGCAGTATGCCGCTGCCCGCGAGCTGGGCTTCGACGACGCGGGTCTGGCGGACCTCGCGCGGCAGTCGATCCGGGCCAGCCGCGCCCCCGAGGCGGTCCGGTCGGCGGCACTCGAGGAGGTCGAGTCGTGGCTGGCCCACGACGCGGAGCTGCTGGCCCAGCAGGCGTGAGTTTGCCCTGCCCACGCCTCGCCGTTCATGCTGGAGCGGTCATGAACACCGACGCCCCCGCTCGTGCCCCCCGTTCGCCTGCCCGCCGTCACCTGGTGCGGAGGGCCGCCGTCGCGGTCGCCGTCGCCCCGCTCGTCGCGCTGGCCGCCTGCTCAGGTGAGGCACCCATCACCGCCACGACGGCCACGACACCGGCCGCCACCGGGGGCGCCACCGACACCACGTCAGGCTCGACGGGCGCGACCGGGTCGGCCACGACCGGCACGACGCCGGCCCCCTCCCCGACGACGCTCGCGACCAAGGGCGCCATCAAGGACGACGTGCTCGGCCACGTGATCACCCCGACCAAGGTCGTCGTGAACCTGCCGTGGCCCGACAACCACCCGGTCGCCGAGGAGCACTTCGAGCTCGTCGGGGTGCAGGTCAAGGTGCAGGCGGGCTCCCGCTACTCGGCCGACGTCACGCCCGACATGTTCACCCTCAAGACGTCGACGCCGGACGCCGTGCCCGCCACGAACGAGTTCAAGGGCGCCCTCGGCAAGGAGCTCGGCAAGGTCGCGCGGGGCAAGACCGGCACGGGCTGGCTCATCTTCAAGGTCGAGAAGGGCAGCACGTCCACGCTCGAGCTGCGGTTCAACCGGCCGGCCTATGACGTCAAGACGACCGACAAGTCGATCAAGGCGAAGACCTTCAGCCTCAAGCTGACCCCCTGACCCGTCGACCGGTCACCTTCCCCGCCTCGACCGGTCCCCTTCCCCGCGTCGAACGGTCACCTTCCCCGCGTCGACCGGTCACCT
>NZ_AWQS01000460.1 GCF_000576575.1 Intrasporangium chromatireducens Q5-1 | reverse complement strand
CAGGCGCTGCCGGTCCTGCTGCTCGCGCTGCCCGCCGGAGTGCTCGCTGACACGTTCGACCGACGCCGGATGCTCATCACGATCCAGGCCTTCCAGACGGGCATCGCGCTGCTGCTCACCGTGCTGACCGTCATGGACCAGATGCAGCCGACCCTCCTGTTGCTGCTGACCTTCGCCCTCGGTGTCGGCGCGGCCGTCCAGGCACCGGCCTACCAGGCGCTCATCCCAGACCTCGTCCCCACGGAGCAGATCCCGTCCGCCTCGATCCTCGGCTCGATCAACGTCAACACGGCCAGGGCGATCGGGCCGGCGGTCGCGGGCCTCATCGTGGCGCGGTTCGGGGTGCCGGTCACCTTCGCGCTCAACGCCGCCTCCTTCGTCGCCTTCGCGGTGATCCTCCTGGGCTGGCGGCGCCCCGAGACGGACAGCGCCGGCCAGGAGCCCTTCCTGCCGGCCCTGCGGGCCGGCGGCCGCTACGTCCGCAACGCCCTCGTCGTGCGCCGCATCCTGCTGCGTTGCGCCCTCTTCGTCTTCCCCGCGAACGCCCTCTGGGCGCTGCTCGCGCTCGTCGCCGACCGGACCCTGCACCTCGGCGCCGGCGGGTACGGCCTCATGCTCGCCATGCTCGGCATCGGCTCGGTGCTCGGCGCCTTCGGCCTCTCGCGGTTGCGGACCTACCTCAACTCCAACGGCATGATCGCCGTCGCCAGCATCGTGTATGCCGCTGGGCTCGCCGCGCTCGTGCTCGTCCCGAACGCCGTGGTGGCGATGCTCGCCCTCCTGCCGATGGGTGCCTGCTGGATCGCGGTCCTCTCGACGCTCAACGCGCAGATGCAGATCTTCCTGCCGGGTTGGGTGCGGGCCCGCGGACTCGCGATCTACCAACTGACCCTGTTCGGCTCGATGGCCGGCGCGGGCGTCCTCTGGGGCATCGTCGCCGAGATCTCCGGCGTGCGGCCCACCTACCTCGCCGCTGCAGCCCTGCTCCTGTTGAGCGCCGCGTCGGTCCGGCTGTGGCCGCTGCGCGACCTGCAGGGCATCGACCGGAGCGCGGCGCTCATCTGGCCCGAGCCCCACCTCCTGCTCGAGCCCGAGGACTACCCCGGACAGGTCCTCGTCGTGACCCGCTACGAGGTGGCGCCGGAGCGGCAGGCCGAGTTCCTCGGGCTCATGCCCGCCCTGCGTCGGTCCCGGCTGCGCACCGGCGGCACGTCGTGGCAGCTCTACCGGGACGGCGAGGCACCAAACCGCTTCCTCGAGGAGTACACCGTCGCGTCCTGGGCCGAGCACCTGCTGCAGCACGAGGGACGGCTGACCGGCTACGACGGCGAGATCGACCGCCGGGCCAAGTCGCTGTCCGACCCTCCCGTCCGGGCGTGGCACTACTTCACTCCCTCACTGCCCAAGGACGGCTGAGCTTCGTTTCGCATGCAGTCACCCGCACC
>NZ_AWQS01000459.1 GCF_000576575.1 Intrasporangium chromatireducens Q5-1 | reverse complement strand
CGCCGATCCTCGCCGCCGCGGACGGCACCGTGACCGTGGCCGAGTTCTCCGGCGGCTACGGCGGGCTCATCGTCATCGAGCACCAGATTGACGGGCAGACCGTGGCGACCGCGTACGCGCATATGTGGCAGTCCGGCATCCACGTCGCGGCCGGTGACCGGGTGACCGCGGGTCAGCACATCGGCGATGTCGGCAGCTCCGGGAACAGCACGGGACCGCATCTGCATTTCGAGGTCCGGCCCGGCGGCACGACCGGCGAGGCCGTCGACGCCGCAGCGTGGCTCAACGATCACAACGCGGCCGACCTGCCTGAAGCCACGGTCGGCAGCCCCGCCGACTGCGACACCAGCGGCGGCACCGCGGGCGCGCCGGCCCCATTGGACGGCGACCCCGACCAGATGGTCGATGACCCCACCAGCAGCGGGCAGATCACCGCGCGCATGGCGCATGTCATGGCCCAGGCCCGCGCCGCCTTCCCCGACACCTCGTGGGCGTGCTACTCGCCCCGTCCCGGCACCGTCTCCGAACACCCGCTGGGCCGCGCCTGTGACGTGACATTCGGCAACGCCATCGGCCAGTACCCGACGCCCGCGCAACTCGAAGCCGGATGGGCGCTCACGAACTGGATCAAAGACCACGCCGAGGTCCTGGGCGTGGAGTACCTGATCTGGCAAGGCCAGATATGGTCCCTCGCACGCGCCGCCGAAGGCTGGCGCCCCTACAACGGCGGCGGGATGCACGACCCCGGCAACGTGACCGGCGGGCACTTCGACCACCTGCACATCACCGTCCAAGCCGGCGGTGCGTAATGGACGTGTTCCCCGACTTCGACGGGCTGGGCGGCATCGGTGATCTGAAACAGGTCATCGGCGCCCTGCTGACGATCGTACTGATCGTCGCAGTGCTCATGGTCATCGTCTCCGCGATCTGCTGGGCGTTCGGCGCCTCGCACGGCAACCCCGCCCTCGCCTCCAAAGGCAGGGTCGGGGTGCTCGTCGGCGTCGGAGCCGCCGCGCTCGCCGGCGCCGGGGTCGCGTGGGTGAACTGGCTCATCGCCCTCGGCAACCAGCTCTGACCCGCACCGAGTAAAGGCCCGCACGTGGACGGGGCCTTCATCATGCCCTCACGCGCTGGCTGGGTGTCCAGTCGCTCTCCGGCCTACCTCGCCGCCACAAGCCATCCGCCCACGCGAGGGAGTAACCGCCGTGATCGACATCGACCCCAACAGCAACGGCCTGCCCGGCATCGAACAGCTCCGCACCATCGTCGGCGCCGTGATGACGGTCGGCCTGATCCTCAGCGTCCTGGCGCTGATCGTGAGCGCGATCGTGTGGGCCTACGGCTCCAACAGCTCGAACCCGCACCTGGCGGGCAGGGGCAAGCTGGGCGTCCTCATCTCCTGCGGCGCCGCGGTGATATGCGGCGCGGCGGTAACGCTCGTGAACTTCTTCTGGAACGTCGGCCAG
>NZ_AWQS01000458.1 GCF_000576575.1 Intrasporangium chromatireducens Q5-1 | reverse complement strand
AACCGACGAAGGGCCACTAACCGTCGTATGCCGCTCAGCCGGCTCCCGTCGGGAACTGGCCCTTCGACGTGGTGGGGTGAATGGGTAACACTGGACGATGGCTACGCAGCGCTACGACATCGCGGTCATCGGTCTCGGTCCGGGCGGTGAGCACGTCGCGGGTGAGCTCGCGTCGGCAGGTCTGTCCGTCCTCGCGGTCGACCATCGGCTCGTCGGCGGGGAGTGCCCCTATTGGGCCTGCATTCCCTCGAAGATGATGGTCCGGGCGGCCACGTCGCTCGCCGAGGCACGCCGCGTGCCCCTGCTGGCCGGGGCGACGGCTGAGGTCATCCCCGACTGGAGTCCCGTCGCGGACCGGATCCGGGACGAGGCGACGGACGACTGGGACGACAAGGCCGCTGTCGACCGGCTCACCGGAAAGGGCGCCACGTTCGTCCGCGGCACCGGTCGGGTCGTCAGCGCCAACGAGGTCGAGGTCGACGGAGAGGCGTACGCGATCGGTCGGGGGATCGTCGTCAACACCGGCACGAACCCGCTCATCCCCCCGATCGACGGGATCGAGGACGTCGACATCTGGACCAACCGCGATCTGGTGGAGGCGCGTGAGCTGCCCAGCTCGATCGTCATCCTCGGCGGCGGCGCGATCGGTTGCGAGTTCGGCCAGGTCCTGGCCCGGTTCGGGGTCGACGTCACGATCGTCGAGTCCGGCCCCCGGCTCCTGTCGAACGAGGAGCCCGAGGCCTCCGACCGGCTCCGGCAGCTCTTCGAGGACGAGGGCGTCCAGGTGCGCCTCGGGGCAACCGCCACCAAGGTCAGCGCGAGTGACGGGCGCGTCGAGCTCGGCCTCGATGACGGCTCCAGCGTCACGGGCGAACGACTCCTCGTCGCCACCGGGCGTCGGGTCGACCCGGCGGCCGCGGGTCTCGACCGGGTCGGCGTCGATCCTGGCGCCCACGCCGTCCCTGTCGACGACCGGTGCCGAGTCACCGACGGGGTGTGGGCGATCGGGGACATCACCGGCAAGGGCGCCTTCACGCACGTGTCGATGTACCAGGCGGGGATCGTCGTGCGAGACCTCCTCGGCCAGGACGGACCAGCCGCGGACTATCGGGCACTCCCGCGGGTCACCTTCACCGAGCCAGAGGTCGGAGCCGTCGGACTCACCGAGGCGCAGGCCCGCGACCAGGGCATCGACGTGCGCACCGGGTCGGTCCCCATCGCGCAGACGAGCCGTGGCTTCATCCAGGGGCCGGGCAATGAGGGCATCCTCAAGCTCGTCGAGGACGCCGGCCGTGGGGTGCTGGTCGGTGCCACGACGATGGGACCGGCCGGCGGTGAGGTGCTCGGCGCCCTCTCGGTCGCCGTCCACGCCGAGGTCCCTGTCGAGACGTTGCGCTCGATGATCTACGCCTACCCCACCTTCCACCGCGGGATCGAGACAGCGCTCGGCGATCTGGGCTGACCGGAGTTCGCGCTCACTGGACGGTTCGC
>NZ_AWQS01000457.1 GCF_000576575.1 Intrasporangium chromatireducens Q5-1 | reverse complement strand
CCCGACCGCCACGCGGTCGGGGGCCTCGTCAGCCGAGCTGGTGGGTCAGGCCTGGGCCGTCTCGTCGGCGTCCGTGGCAGCGACCTCGCTCTGCTCCGCCTCGTCCGCGGGCACCTCGACCGCCTCGACCTCGCCGACCTCGACGGCCTGGTCGTCGTCCTCGTCGTCCTCAGAGCCCGGGACTGCGGCGTTGAGGTCGACGACGTTGCCGGCCGTGTCCTTGACGGCGACCTTCTCGAGCACCGCCGCGAGCGCCTTGCGGCGCGCGACCTCGCCGACCATGGCGGGGATCTGGCCCTCCTGGTCGATCGACTGGGCGAAGGTGTTGGGGTCCATGCCGTACTGCTGGGACGTCATGACGAGGAACTCGATGAGCTCCTGCTGGCCGACCTGGACCTCTTCCCGCTCCGCGACGGCGTCGAGGAGCAGCTGCGTCTTGAGGGCCTTGCGGGTGCTCTCGTCGACCTCGGCACGGTGCTCGTCGTCCTCGAGACGACCCTCCTGCTCGAGGTGCGAGTGGATCTCGGACTCGACGACGCCGTCGGGCACGGGGACGTCGACGCGCTCGAGCATGACGTCGAGGAGCTTGTCGCGCGCCTCGACCCCCTGGCCGAACTTCTTCTCGTTCTCGGCGGCGCGGGCCACGTCGGCGCGCAGCTCGTCGAGGGTGTCGAACTCGGAGGCCAGCTGGGCGAACTCGTCGTCGAGCTCGGGCAGCTCGCGCTCCTTGACGGCCGTGACCGTCACGGTGCACTCGGCCTGCTGTCCGGCGCGGTCGCCACCGGCGAGGGGCGCGGTGAACTGCTTGGTCTCGTCAGCCGACATCCCGACGAGCGCCTCGTCGAGGCCCTCGAGCATGTTGCCGGAGCCGACCTCGTAGGACACGCCCTTGACCGAGTCGACCTCCTCGCCGTCGACCTCGGCGGACAGGTCGATCGAGACGAAGTCGCCGTCCTGGACCGCACGGTCGACGCCGACGAGCGTGCCGAACCGGGCCCGGAGCGCGTCGAGGCGCTCCTGGATGTCGGCGTCGTCGACCTTGACCTCGTCGACGGTCAGCTCGATGTCGGAGAAGTCCGGCAGCTCGAGCTCGGGGCGCTTGTCGACCTCGACGACGAAGGAGAAGTCGTCGCCGTCGCTCATCGGCACGGACAGGTCACTGATCTCGGGCTGGCCGAGGGGGCGCACCGCGTGCTCCTCGAGCGCCTGGCCGTAGAACTGCGGGAGGGCGTTGTTGACGGCCTCCTCGAGGACCGCCGCACGGCCGACGCGCTGCTCGATGATCCGGGCCGGGACCTTGCCCTTGCGGAAGCCGGGCACCTGGATGTGCTCACCGATGTGCTTGAAAGCCGCATCGAGGCTCGGCTTGAGCTCCTCGAACGGGACCTCGACGGTCATCTTGACCCGGGTCGGGCTGAGGGTCTCGAGCGCACTCTTCACTGCGGGTACTCCATGGCTTGGGGTTGCGGCCGCGGGACGGCCTCGGATTCG
>NZ_AWQS01000456.1 GCF_000576575.1 Intrasporangium chromatireducens Q5-1 | reverse complement strand
CACGGCGCCTACGTCAACCTCGGCATCGGCCAACCGACCCTCGTGTCGAACTACCTGGCGCCCGACAGCGGCGTCACCCTCCACACCGAGAACGGCATGCTCGGCATGGGGCCCGAGGCCCGCGGCGACGAGGTCGACCTGGACCTGCTCAACGCCGGCAAGATCCCGGTGACCGAGCTGCCCGGAGCGTCGTACTTCCACCACGCCGACTCGTTCGCGATGATGCGCGGCGGCCACCTCGACATCTGCGTGCTGGGGGCCTACCAGGTCTCGGCCGCGGGCGACCTCGCCAACTGGCACACCGGCGCCCCGGACGCGATCCCGGCCGTCGGCGGTGCGATGGACCTCGCCATCGGCGCGAAGGACACCTTCGTGATGATGAATCTGCTCACCCGGGATGGGCAGAGCAAGCTCGTGTCCGAGTGCACCTACCCGCTCACCGGCGTCGCCTGTGTGAGCCGGGTCTACACCGACCTGGCGGTCTTCCTCATCGAGCCCGAGGGCGTCGTGGTCCGCGACCTGTTCGGCATCGGCTTCGACGAGCTGGCGCAGCTCGTGCCGGTGCCGCTCAAGCAGGCGTGAGCGGGAGCGCCCGGCGCGACGGGACGGTCGAGCGTGTCGCGAGCGTCGAGCGCGACGGGACCGTGGCGGGCGGGGCAGGGCTCGAGCGGACCGACTTCGTCCAGTCGGTCGCCAAGACGCTCGACGTCATCCAGGCGTTCGACGCCGAGCACCGCGACCTGACCCTGTCCGACGTCGCCCGGCGCACCGGGCAGAGCCGGGCCAGCGCGCGCCGGTTCCTGCTCTCGCTCGAGGCGCTCGGCTTCGTCCGCTCCGACAGCGGCCTGTTCAGCCTGACGCCGCGGGTGCTCGCCCTGGGTCATGCCTTCCTGTCCTCGCTGCGGCTTCCGGAGATCGCGGAGCCGCACCTCAAGGCGCTGTCCCAGCGACTCGGCGAGTCGACCTCCGCGTCGGTCTTCGACGGGGACGACGTCGTCTACGTCGCGCGGATACCGGCACGGCGCATCATGTCGGTCGGGATCCGGGTCGGCTCCCGCTTCCCCGCGTACGCGACCTCGATGGGCCGGGTCATGCTCGCCTTCGCGCCCGAGCCTGCACGCGAGGCCTACCTGGCTCGCGTCGGCCTCGAGCCGCTGACGGACCGGACCATCGTGGACGCGGACCGGCTGCGCACCGAGCTGGAGCAGGTGCGGCGGCAGGGCTGGGCCGTCGTCGACCAGGAGCTCGCCATCGGGCTGCGGTCGGTCGCCGCGCCGGTGCGCAACGCCGCCGGCGACGTCATCGCCGCGATCAACGCCTCGACGACGGCGCAACCCGGCTCCGAGCCGATGGACCGGGCGACCATCGACGACCTCGTCGCGACGGCCGATCGGATCTCGGCCGACCTGCGGCACGCCTACCCGGACATGGAGGACGAGCAGCCCCGTTGGGGACAACCGCGCTGAGGCTGCAGCGGCCGGGGCACCCGGAGTTTGCGCTC
>NZ_AWQS01000455.1 GCF_000576575.1 Intrasporangium chromatireducens Q5-1 | reverse complement strand
CTCGACGTGGGAAGGACGAGCGGGAGGGCGGTGAGCGGCATACGGCATGCAACGGAACGGCGTCCCCGCGTGTCTGCACGGGTGTACGACACTGGGACGAGCCCACCGAGCCGACCGGGGAGCCGATGAGACGCAGGGACGAGGACGCCTTCCGGGCGTTCGTGGCGGAGCGCCAGACGGTGCTGCGACGACGGGCGTTCCTGCTCTGCGGCGGCTGGGCCGACGGCGACGAGCTGGTCCAGGAGGCACTCGCCCGCGTCTACGTCGCGTGGCCGCGGATCGGCGCGGGTGCGCACGAGGCCTACACGAGGCGCACGATGCTCAACCTCTACCTCAACGACCAGCGCAAGCGGCGCCGCGAGGTGCTCACCGACGAGCTGCCGGAGCCGGCGACGAGCGACCCGGACCGCGAGCTCGCGCTGACCCTGGCCGGCCTGCTCGACGGGCTGCCCGAGAAGCAGCGGGCCGTCCTCGTGCTGCGCTTCTGGGAGGACCTCACCGTCCCGCAGATCGCCGAGTGCACCGGGGTGGCCGAGGGCACCATCAAGAGCCAGATCTCCCGCGGGCTCGCCGCGCTGCGCGACCGGCTCGCCGAACCACCCCTGAGCGGAGCCCTGACATGAGCGAGCAGCGACTACGGAAGGCGCTGGGCGCCGTGAACGACCTCGAACCCCCTCGCGATGACCTCTTCGTCGACCGGGCGATGCGCCGCGGACGGGCGCGCGCCCACCGACGCCGGTCCTGGGTCGTGGGCGCCGCGGCGGCGGTCGCACTCGTCGCCGTCGTGGGTGGGACGTGGGTCGTCGGCCGGCCCGGTCAGGGCACCTCCGCGAGCTCGGCCGGCGCGCCGGAGGCGGTGACCGCCCAGAACGACACGGGCAGCGCCGGGGGGCGGCCCCCCAGCGCTCCGGTCACTGCAACGCCCGGAGTGCCGCCCGCCCGCGACCTCTCGGGCTGGTTCAGCGGACCGATGACGCCGGTGCGAGGCGCCATGGAGGCGCTCGCGCCGACGCTGGAGGCCCGCTTCGCCGACGTGTTCGCCGGCATGTATGGCGCTGACGCGGGCAACGCGCGCGTCGTCGTCTGCGTCACGCGCAGTGACCCGGCCCTCGAGGACCTCGTGCGGTCGGCCGCCGGGGCGGACGTCGAGTACCGCACCGTGGCCCACTCCATCCGGGAGCTGCAGGACGCGGCGAGCCGGGTGGAGTCGCAGCGGGTGGCCCTGCAGGCGCGAGGGGTCACGGTGCTCGGGACGCGTTTCGACGCCCGGACCAACCGGGTGGTCGTGACGACGACCGCTGATGACCACGGCCTGGTCTCGGCCCTGACCGGCAGCGACCTGGTGACCGTCGTCGTCGACTCGTCCCACACGCCGCGGCCAATGCTGCCCGGCGGCTCGACCCTGCCACCTCTCCAGCGCTGACCAGTCACCGTCCATCCCCAACCCCCACCCCAGCCCTAGCCCCAGCCCGCGGCCCCCTGCCCCGTCGAGTGAGCGCAAACTCC
>NZ_AWQS01000454.1 GCF_000576575.1 Intrasporangium chromatireducens Q5-1 | reverse complement strand
AGCAGGCGCGGGTGCCGGTGGTGCGGGTGGTTCCGCTGCCGGTGCGGGAGCGGCTGCCGGGCCGGCCGCGGCGGTGGTGATCGGCGCGCAGGTCGCGAAGAAGGCCGCGACCGCCGGCCCCGAGGCCGGCGCGCAGATCGGCGGACAGGCCGAGGCCGCCGCCGATGGCGCGAACCAGAACACCTACGACACCGGCGCCGGCACGGACTCGCGGGTGCCGCCACATCAGACCCCGCCGCCGAACGCCCCCGACGGGCTGAAGCCGCCCGACAGCGACGGCCGCCCGCCGAGCAGGAAGGAGTGAACCGCGATGGCCACGAAACACAGCACGGAGGACACCAGCGCCCAGGCCGGGTCGGGGGCGGAGCTGGTGCCGGTGAAGTTCAGCCGCCTCACCCGCCGGGGCGTGCTGCTGGGCCTGTCCGCGTCGCAGCTGGTGACCCTCGGGATCGGAGTGCTGACGCTGGTGGGCGCGTTCTACGCCGGCGGCGGCATCCTCATCGCCGCTACCGCCCCGGTGTGGGTGCTGTCGGTCGTGCTGACCTGGATGCCGGTCGCCGGCCGCCCGGTCGTGGAATGGATACCCGCGGCCGGCTGGTGGCTGTGGCGCAGCACCGGCGGGCAGCTCGCCTACCGGCGCCGGATCGTCGCCCCGCGACCGGCGGGCACGCTCGCCCTGCCCGGCGACCAGGCGCGGTTGCGCGAGCACGTCGACCCGGAGACCGGGGCCGGGATGATTCACGACCCGCACCAGCACACCCTCACCGTCGTCTGCGAAGTGCGGCATCCCGCGTTCGTGCTGCTCGACCCGGCCGAACAGCACCGCCGCGTCACCGCCTGGGGCAGGGTGCTGGCGACCGTGTGCCGGTCCGGGCGGATCGCGACCTTGCAGGTGCTGGAGCGCACGCTGCCGGATTCGGGCACCGGGCTGGCGGAATGGTGGGCAGCGCACGGCACCCGCGACGGCTCCTGGGCCGCGACGACCTACCAAGAGCTGATCGAGCGGGCCGGTCCCGCCGGGGAACGCCACGCCACCACCCTGTCCCTGTCGCTGGACATGCAGGCCGCCGCCCGGCAGATCAGGACCGCCGGCGGCGGACTACGCGGGGCCGCCGCCGTGCTCCGCCAAGAGATGTCCACCCTCACCGCGGCGCTGCGCTCGGCCGACCTGACCCCGGCCGGGTGGCTCACCCCCGGCCAGGTCGCGGTAATCCTGCGTTCTGCCTACGACCCTGCCGTGGCCGCGACGCTGGAGCGGCACGGGGAGCTGGGCCAGTCCCTCGCCACGGCGGGGCCGGTCGCGGTCACCGAGACCTGGACCAGGCTGCACACCGACTCGGCGTACCACGCGGTGCTGTGGATCAGCGAGTGGCCGCGGTCGATGGTGTATCCGGGGTTCCTCGCCCCGATCGTGCTCTCCTCCGGGATCGGGCGGGCACTGTCGCTGATCTACACGCCGATGCGCACCGACCAGGCCACCCGCGACATCCGCAAGAAGAAGGTCGA
>NZ_AWQS01000453.1 GCF_000576575.1 Intrasporangium chromatireducens Q5-1 | reverse complement strand
GGCCTCTCGTCGGTTGGTGGCCTCTCGACGGCTCGCACGTCGAGAGGCCAGTTCCCGACACCATGGACGGAGCGCCCAAGCGGGTCGCCAACGAAATGGCGGGCGCACCGCCTACCGCTGTCGCTAGCATGACGCCCATGCAGCCCCAGGTGCAGACGACGACGCCGGACCCCTCCGGCGACGCGATGCTGCACTGATCCCACCCCATCCCGCCCCGGAGTCGACTCCGGGGCGCTGTCGTCTCCTGGGCCGACCCGGCGAACCGCACGTGACACAGGAGAAGACATGTCCGACTCGTTTATCGACCACAGGCAGCTCAGCCGCGACCTCGACATCTACACGACCGACCCGCTCGCCGGCTCCGGTCTGCCCCTCTGGATGCCGGACGGCGCCATCATCCGCGAGGAGCTGCAGCGGCTCGCGAAGGACCTCGCCCACCGGGACGGTTGCGTCGACGTGTTCTCACCCGTCCTCGGCAAACGGGCACTCTTCGAGCGGTCCGGGCATCTGGCCAAGTTCAAAGACGACATGTTCCCGTCGATGCAGCTGGGTGACGAGGAGCCCAACGAGCAGCTGGTGCTCCGCCCGGCGAACTGCCCGCACCACGCGCTGATCTACGCCTCGTCGAGCCACTCCTACCGGGAGCTACCGGTCCGGCTCAATGAGCTCGCCCCGATGTTCCGGGCGGAACGGTCGGGGGTCGTCTCGGGGCTGAGCCGGGTCCGCCAGATCAACCTCGACGACACTCACGTGTTCTGCCGGCCGGACCAGGCTGGCGAGGAGGCCGCCCGGGGGTTGCGGGCCGCGATCGAGGCGCAGCGCGTGCTCGGGCTGCCCGTCGACTACGTCCGCCTGTCGATGCGCGACGCGTCGGACGGCTGGCTCGGAAGCGCGGAGCAGTGGGACCACGCCGAGGCGGCGCTTCGCGAGGCCGGGCGCGACGTTCTCGCCGACGCCGCGCTCGAGCTCGTCGAGGCCCCGGGCGAGGCGGCCTTCTACGGGCCGAAGTTCGACCTGCAGGTCCGTGACGGCCGAGGTCACGAAGAGACGATCGCGACCGTCCAGCTCGACTTCAACCAGCCGCAACGCTTCGATCTGACCTACCACGGCGCCGATGGCGCGCAGCACCGCGTCGTCATGATCCACCGTGGGACAGTCGGTTCCATGGAGCGGGTCGTCGCCGCCCTGCTCGAGCGCTACCACGGGCGCTTGCCACTCTGGCTCGCGCCGACCCAAGTGGCCGTCCTGCCGGTCTCCTCCGAGCAGGACGGGCCAGCCCGGCGGCTCGTCGACACCCTGCGCAGCAACGGGCTCCGCCCAGCGTTGCGGTGCGACGACTCGCTCGCGGCCCGCATCCGCGAGGCGCGCCACCGACGCGACGCCCTCATTGCCGTGATCGGGGAGAGGGAGGCCACCGCAGGCCTGGTTGCCGTCACCGACGTGGCAGGCCGGCACCGGAAGGTCATGCCGGCCGAACGGCTCGTCGACCGCGCCACAGACGCCTACCGCCGGAGACTCCCGGTGGTGGAGTGGTGACCAGGTCGTCGGTTGGTGGCCT
>NZ_AWQS01000452.1 GCF_000576575.1 Intrasporangium chromatireducens Q5-1 | reverse complement strand
ACACCTGCCCGGTTAACTTCGAAGAGCCCGTAAACCTTCCAGCCATCGATGAGGTGAGCGCCCGAAGGGATCGATGCTCGGTCCACATACCCAGTCCCACCGTTCTGGTAGATGAGCACGTCGCCAGGCGCCTTTGACGCTCTGCCCTTGAACGTGGTCTCAAATCCAAAGGGCTTACGGGAGCTGACCAGCCTTTCGAAGCGCTTGCTCTCCGGCAGTGCCAGCGAGTGCTCCTGCCCGGTCTCGACGGCAATCACCTTGCGCAAGATTGACAGAGCCTCGTTGAACCGGATGAAGACATCCGCGCCTGGTTCGAGCAAAGAGCGAGTGGCCGTGGTCGTCGGCCAATCCTTGAAGTGGGTGGTGACCTCGCAGAGTCCGGGGTGGTCGCGATCCCAGAGGAAGTAGCACACCCCGCCCTTTAGCCTCGATCCACCGATGCGCCTTCGGTTCTCGGCGTGACGCTTTCCGCTGGCTGAGGATCGGCTGAGGGCGTGGGTGATTGCCCGACCTCGCTGTCGGGATGTTCCACGTCGGGTTTCTCGGTCGCGCCGTTGTCGGCTGGGTGGTCAGGATGGTGCCGTCATGGGCGGGTCGGCGACGCGGTCGAACAGTCGGGTCCACGCCTCGTGCCACGGCCAGGACTCGGGAAGGTGCAGGGTGATCCGGCGGGCGGAGGACGCGACCCGCGCCGGGACGGTGATCAGGGTGCGTCGGACGGTCGCGGTGCTCGCCTTCGCCAGCTTCGAGGTCTGGCGTGTCGCACCGGAGGCCATGACGGCGGCGGCGCGGGTGAGGTTGAACGCGATCACGGCCAGCACGAGCCAGGCGGCGTTCGCGGTGAACTTTCCGGAGGGGAGGTGAGCCAGGGCCGAGTTCTTCAGGTCGGCGTGGACTTGTTCGATGATCGCGTGGTGCCGGTGCGTCTGGTCGGCGGTCACGGTGTCCAGGGTGTCGGCGGGGACGGTGGTGAAGAAGGCGTGGAAGCGCCACACGTCGAACAGGGTGCCTTGCCCGGCGGCCTTCTTCTTCTCGGCGTTGAGGTCGGGGATGCGGCGCACGACGAGCCGGCCCGGGACGTGGTGCGCGGTCTTCTGTGCGGCGAACGCGGTGAAGTCGATCTCGGCGACCTCGGCCCGGGAGATCCACGCCCCGGTTGCCTCGTCGCGGATCGCGTCGGTGTACTCGATCGTGGTCCACGCGCTCTCGTCGATCCCAGCGATCGCGGTCTTGATGGTGCTGGTCAGCCTCACCGTGACGGACACGTCCGCGCCGCCGGCCAGCGCGGCCCGGACGGCGGGGCCACCGAAGAACGCGGAGTCCATCCGGACCAGGACCGGCTGGTCCGCCCCGAGCAGGCGCCGGGCTTGTTTGACGGCGTCGCCGATCAGCCGGGCCGCGCCGCGCGGGGACCCGCACGAGCCCTTGCGTAGCCGCTGAGCGACGATGACCGGCGCGTGTCCTGCGGTGGTGAGGGTCGCCAGGAACGCGTTGAGCCCGCGGACCTTCGAGTAGCCGAAACCGGCGCCCTGTTTCTGGTGGCCGTGGACCTCGATGAT
>NZ_AWQS01000451.1 GCF_000576575.1 Intrasporangium chromatireducens Q5-1 | reverse complement strand
CAATCGAGCGTGCGGTAATCCCAATCGAGAGTGCGACAGTCCGGATCGAACGTGCGGAAACCCAATCGACAGTGCGGCATTCCCGATCGACGGTGCAGCCTCGATCAGAAGTACTGCACGCTCGATCAGAATTACTGCACTCTCGATGGGGAACACTCCGCGCGCGATGGGGAGTACTGCACTCTCGATGGGGAGTGCTCCACGCTCGACCAGAATTACTGCACTCTCGATGGGAAATGATGCACGCTCGATGGGGAGTAGAGCACTCTCGACCGGGAATCGTGCACTCTCGATTGAGCTAGACGCGGGGGCGGTACCGGCGCTCGGGCCGGCCGGTCGTGCCGTACCGGAGTGACACCTCCGCCGCACCGGTCGCCACGAAGTGCTCCAGGTAGCGCCGCGCACTCACCCGCGAGATCCCCACGCGCTCGGCGCACTCGGACGCGGAGAGTGCCCCGTCCGGCTCCCCGCCGCCTGCCGCAGCCAGGGCGTCCTGAACCGCCGCGGCCGTCTCGACGCTCAGGCCCTTGGGCAACGTGACGGTCGCCCGTCGGGTCACCCCCGACGTGCCGAACGCGGCGTCGATCTGCTCCTGGGTCAGCTCGCCGTCCGCCGCGACCCGCTCCCGCTCCGCCGCATAGGCCCGCAACCGCTGCTCGAGCTCGGGGAACCCGAACGGCTTGAGCAGGTAGCCGACGACCCCCTCACGGACCGCCCGCCGGACGGCGTCGGCCTCCTTCGCCGCGGTGATGACGAGGACGTCGCACGTCTCGCCAGCCGCCCGGAGCCGTCCCACGACGTCGAGGCCGAAGCGGTCGGGCAGGTACAGGTCGAGCAGCACCAGATCCGGCGCGAGCTCGGCGACGAGCGAGATCGCCTCTGTCCCAGTGGCGGCCACACCGACGACCTCGAATCCCTCGACCCGTTCGACGAACCCGCGGTGGATCCGCGCGACCATGAAGTCGTCGTCGACGACGAGTACCCGGATCACCGCACCGGCTCCGGGACTGACGACACCGTCATGCTGGCCGTGAACACCGCGCCCGTCGGCGTGTTCTCCACGTTGACCTCCCCGCCCCGGCGCCGACAGATGAGCCGGGTCAGCCCCAGCCCGATCCCGCGCTCACCGGCGGCAGCGGCCTTCGTCGTGAAGCCGTGCGTGAACACCTCGGTCACGAGCTCCGGCGCCACGCCCGGTCCGGAGTCGGACACGACCACCTCCACCGTCGTGCCGCCCTGCCGGATCGACAGCTCGACCCACTTCTCGGGGCCCGCGCCGGCGGCGGACGCGTCGATCGCGTTGTCGACGAGGTTGCCGACCACCGCCGCGAGGTCCGCCGAGTCGCGCGGGCTCAGCCGGCTGAGCGTCGTGTCCTCGCCCACCCGCAGCTCGACCCGCCGCTCCGTCGCCTGAGACGCCTTCGCGAGGACGAGCGCTGTGATGGCCCGGTCGTGGATCCGCCGAGAGACGCTGAGGTCGAGATGGGCGCGGTGCTCGCTGACCGAGTCGACATACTGCACCACCTCGTCATACTCCCCGAGCTGGATCAGCCCCGAGATCGTGTGCAGCTGGTTGGCGA
>NZ_AWQS01000450.1 GCF_000576575.1 Intrasporangium chromatireducens Q5-1 | reverse complement strand
CGGACCCGCTCGCCCGGACCTGCGTCGGCGTCGGCCCGGCGAGGTCGGGCAGCGTCATGGCCGCCGCGACCCCGGCCCCGGACAAGGCGACCGCGAGCAGGCCGGCGGCCGCGACGCTGCGACGGGTGCGGGAGGGCCGACGGCGCCGGGTCGACCGCGCAGAGCGGGCCGGCCCGATGGGCGCCTCGGAGAGCGCGGCGAGGCTCGCGAGAACGCCCGCGACGGGGTCGGAGCCGGTGTCGGCACGGGCCCCCAACCGATCGAGGAGCGCCTCGTCGGCGAGCACGTCGTTCAGGGCTGCCGGACCGGTCATGCGACGACGCTCGCCTCCCGGGCCGCCATGAGGGCCCGTAGCTTCGTGAGCGCACGGTGCTGAGCAACACGGACCGCACCGGCCGTCATCCCGAGGGAAGCGGCTGCCTCCTCCGTCGAGAGGCCGAGCACGACGCGGAGCGTGATGATCTCGCGCTGCTGCTCGGGCAGCTGCTCCATGAGCGCGAGCGCCTGGTCGGCCTCCGCGCGGGTGACCGCCTGGGCCTCGGGGCCCGGCCGGTCGTCGAGACCGTCGGGGACGGCCGCCACGGGCGTCGCGGAGCGCAGGACCAGCCGCTGCGCGTCGGCCACCTTGTTGGCAGCGACCCGGTAGACGAACGCCTCGAAGGGCAGGCCGCGGTGCTCGTAGGTGGGAAGCGCGGAGAGGACGGCCATGCACACCTCCTGGGCGATGTCCTGCGCGAGGTCCTCGGCCCCGAACCGGGCGAAGCGCACGCGCGCGTACTTCAGTGCCAGCTCCCTGACGCCCTCCATCAGTCGCTCGGTGGCCCGCGCGTCGTGCCGGGCACGGACGGCAAGGTCCCCGAGGGAGGTCGGAGGGTCCACCTGCTCCATCGCGTGGGGGCGCCGTCGCGTTACAGCGGCTGGCGCGCTCAACCCCAGGCCCATCTCCCCGTCCCCCGACCTCTCTCGACCACCGCTGTTGCACCGGCGACGGTGCGCGGAATGGCTGCCGACTGCGCCGCAGCCGCGGGCGGACCCACCCCTGACTCGCGCACTTCAGAGCATGCCATCAGCGGACCGAATCTTGACGATCTCTTGAACTTTTCGTCCTGTTTTCTTGGTAGTCCCGCCGGTTAGCGTCGAAGGGCCGGCCGCTCCCAGCCGGTACAGGGACCGCAGGGCCTGCCCTGCACGGATCGAAAGACAAGAGAATGGCCGAGATCAGTCGTCTTCCCGGCCCACTCGCGGAGCGATGGGACTGGCAGATCGAGGGCGCATGCCGCACCGTGAGCCCCGAGACCTTCTTCCACCCCGAGGGAGAGCGTGGCCCGCGTCGACGGGCTCGCGAGGCAGCCGCCAAGGCCATCTGCGGCTCCTGCCCCGTGGTCACCCAGTGCCTCCAGCACGCCCTGTCCGTGCGCGAGCCGTACGGCATCTGGGGCGGACTGTCCGAGCTCGAGCGTGAGCTGCTGCTCGACGGCTCGGTCCGCCAGGCCTCCTGAGCGGCGTCGACCCCGAGACAGCAGTCCTCGACAGAGGACGCGCCGAGACAGCAAGAGGGCCGCTTCCCGAGTTGGGAAGCGGCC
>NZ_AWQS01000449.1 GCF_000576575.1 Intrasporangium chromatireducens Q5-1 | reverse complement strand
CGCCCGCCAGTCGGTCCACGCGAGCGGCCCCGCGGCGCGAGCGTCGGCCTCGGTGAGGGCGCGGAGCAGCTCGAGCGTCGAGCCGGACCCCCCGACGGCCGCCGCCAGGGCATCGACCGTCGCGGGGTCGGTCGGGTCGCGTCGGGTGGCGAGCTCGGCGAGCGTGAGGTGCTCCCGCACCAGCCGGACCACGAGGGCGGCATCCTCGTCCGGGATGCTCATTCGCCGCACCACGGCGCCGGCCAGGCGGGCCCCGGCAGCGGCGTGGTCGTGGGCTCCTTCCACCTTGCCGATGTCGTGCAGCAGTGCTGCCAGCAGGAACAGGTCCGGGCGGTGCAGGTCCCGCAGCATCCCGCTCGCGACGACGACCGTCTCGATGAGATGCCGGTCGACCGTGTGGCGGTGCACGGCGCTGCGTTGCGGACGGCAGCGCACCCCGGCCCACTCGGGCAGCCACCGGTCGACGACCCCGACGAGGTCGAGCCCCTCCCAGACGGCGACCAGGCCAGGGCCCGCCGCGAGCAGCTCGGTGAAGAGCTCTCGAGCGAGCTCTGGCCAGGGGTCGGGCAGTGGCGGCGCCTGCTCGGCCAGGTTGCGCAGGGTTGCCGGGGCCAGGGGCAGGTTGTTGCGGGCGGCGACGACGGCCGCGCGCAGCGGCAGGAGCGGGTCCGTGCCGGCGGTTGAGGCTGAGCCGAGGACGGCTTCGCCCTCGTGCCGGTACAGCCCGTAGCCGAGGGGTGCGAGCTGCGGCCGCCGGGCCGCCACCCTGAGGGTGCGGGCGCGCTGGGACTGCAGGGCCCGTCGCAGGGTGGTCTGTGCGGCATACCCGATCACCCGCGCGGACGCGGAGACGGTCGTGAGGAGCGCGTCGGCGTCCGGCTCTCCGAGCAGCGCCGCGCAGGCGTCCTGGTCGTCGCGAGCGAGGCGGTTCCGGTCCCGGCCGGTCACCACGTGGAGAGCGTCCCGGACATCGAGGAGGTGGGCGTACGCCTCGTCGACGTCGCCGTGCGGACGGTCGGCCAGCCAGGCGGCGGTGAGTGCCCGGATCAGGGTCATGTCGCGGATCCCGCCACGGGCCTGCTTGAGGTCGGGCTCGACGAGGTGGGGCAGGTCCCCGTGCCGGGCGTGGCGTGCCGCGAGCGTCATCTCGACCTCGGACAGCCGTTTGCGTGCATTGGCACGCCAGTCATGCGCGACGGTGGAGCGGGCCGCCGCCACGACGTCGGGGTCACCGGCCACATGGGCGAGGTCGAGCAGTCCGGTGGCCGCCGTGAGGTCGGCAGCAGCCACTGCGCGGCACTCGGCAACGGTCCGCACGCTGTGGTCGAGCCGGACGCCCAGGTCCCACATCGGGTACCAGAGCCGGTCCGCGAAGGTGGCGACGTCCGTGCCGGCCAGCCCCCGCGGATGGTGCAGCAGGACCAGGTCGAGATCGCTGAGCGGGCCGGGCTCCCCCCGGCCCAGCGACCCGACGGCCGCGAGCGCCACACCGTCGAGCCGACGCCCGGCCCGCGCCTCGTCCCAGATCTCCGCGAGCACGGCCCGCGTCTGCTCGGTGATGGCCCGGCGCCGGGCGGCACCGGCGCCG
>NZ_AWQS01000448.1 GCF_000576575.1 Intrasporangium chromatireducens Q5-1 | reverse complement strand
GCCCGACCGGCTCGCGGACGAGGTGCGCCGCCGCGGACACGTCCACGCCGACGATCTGCGGCTGCTCGGCCTCGACCCCGACGAGCTGCAGACGGACGGCCCCGACGGCGACGACCCCCCGCCTCCACCGGTGCCGGAGCGCAACGTCAGACGCATCGCGGACTGGTTCGTCGCTCGCGAGGTGTGGCAGGCCTGGACGGATGCGCTCGAGGCCGGGACAGCGGCATACGCCACGAGCCACCCGCTCGACCCCTGGCCGAGCGAGGCGCACGCGCTCGAGTCGGCAGGCATACCCGACCGGGCGGTGTTGGCAGCAGTGGCAGGGGCCCTCGGCTACGACGTGCGCGACGGGCGCGTGCTCCGGGCGGACGTCGCGCCCGACCTCGGCCGTGCCCGGGCGGCGGTCGACCGGGTCGTGGCCCGCCTGACGGCGGACCCGTTCGACGCCCCGGAGCAGCACGAGCTGCAGGCCGACGCGCTCGGCGTGCGCGAGCTCGCGGCGGCCGAGACGCTCGGGCTGCTCCTACGGCTGGGCGACGGCATCGTCGTGCTTCCCACGTCACCGGCCCGGGCGATGCGGATCCTCGCCGGGCTGCCGCAGCCGTTCACGACGAGCGACGCCCGGCAGGCGCTCGGCACGACCCGCCGCGTCGCGATCCCGCTACTCGAGCACCTCGACCGCCGCGGCTGGACCCGCCGGCTCGACGGCGCGCACCGCGAGGTCGTCAGGAGCCGGGGCTAGCGGCGCACCTCACCCTCGGGCGCCTGGCGGAGGGTGACGCAGCACCGGCCCTCGCCCGGGTCGAGCGTCGCCCGGACGCCGCCGGGGGCGAGTGCGTCCGTGAGCCCGGCGATGAGGGCGTGGTTGAGGGTGCAGACCAGCTCGGTGTGGGTGGCGACGAGCGAGTGGAACGGGCAGTTGGCCATGATGACCCGGTCCGCGTCCCACCGCGGCTCGTAGCCGTGCTCGGCGAGCACCGCGACGACCCTGTCCACCGGGGTGTCGCCCTCGCCGCCGTGCCGACCGGCCTCCGAGCCGCCGCCCCCGTCCCCGGCGCCCCCATCCCCGGTGCCAGGCGTCGTCCGGGCCCGCGCCGCCTCGCCGAGGGCGTGGCCACGCGCCACCGCCGTCGAGCGCAGCGCCTCGGCGATGGGAACGTCCGAGCGCATCGACGCGTCGATCGCGTCGGCCATGATCTGGCCGGCGAGCTCGTACTGGCGATGCGGCAGCGACACGGCAATGTCGCGGTCGGCCCGCCGGTAGACCTTGGCGGGCCGCCCGGCGCCGGGGCCGGAGCGGCCGGTCAGGCGTGCGTAGTCGGCGACGAGCAACCCGTCGGACTCCAGCCGGTCGAGGTGGAACTTGGCCTGGTGCCGTGGGATGCCGACCGCCTCGGCGGCCGCGTCCCGGCCGACCGGCTCGGGCTGAGCGCAGACGAACCGGTAGAGGTCGCGCCGCACTGGGTCGACGAGGGCACCGATGCCGGCGAGGTCCGCCTCGAAGGACGTCTCGGGGCCGGTCCCATTTCTATCGGACGATTTCATTGACGCTACACCACTTCCGGTTCTAAATTCGACTATATCGTCCGTTAGAAGGAGCG
>NZ_AWQS01000447.1 GCF_000576575.1 Intrasporangium chromatireducens Q5-1 | reverse complement strand
CCGGCCGCCACAAGGGCCCGCACCCGCTCGTCGCGGCCGGCAAGGCGGAGCTGTTCTGATGGCGGACGTCCTCGAGGACCTCACCGCGGCCACCGGCGGCCACGCCCGCGCCGCGACCGACGACGACGCCGTCGCCGGCGTCATGCCGAGCTGGGTCGCCAGCCCCGGCACGGCCGACGAGGCCGCGGCGCTGATGAGGGCGGCCGCGGCGCATGACCTGACCCTCGTGGCCCGGGGAACGGGCACGAAGCTCGGCTGGGGAGCGCCCCCCGAACACGTCGACGTCGTCGTCGACACGACGCGGATGGACCAGGTCGTCGAGCACGCCGCCGGTGACCTCATTGTCGTCGTGGGGGCCGGCCGCCGGCTCGCCGACCTGCAGGCCGAGCTCGGCGACGCCGGCCAGCGCGTCGGCATCGACCCCACCCGGTCGGGGACCGTCGGCGGCGCGGTGGCCACCGCGGCCACCGGCCCGACCCGCCTCTTCCACGGGGCGGTCCGGGACCTGGTCATCGGGATGCGCTTCGTCCGACCGGACGGCGTCGTGGCCCACGCCGGCGGCAAGGTCGTCAAGAACGTCGCGGGCTACGACCTGGGCAAGGTGCTCACCGGTTCCTTCGGGACCCTCGGCCTGATCACGGAGGTCGCCTTCCGCCTCCACCCCCTCCCGGAGGCCCAGCGGTGGGTCACCTGTGCGGTCGACGGGCCCAGCGACATACAGCAACACGTCCTCGCGCTCGTGCACTCCCAGCTGGTCCCCGCCGCCGTCGAGCTCGACCGGTCCCGCGACGGCGCATCCCTCGGCGTCCTCCTCGAGGGCATCGCCCCGGGTGTCGAGCAGCGGGTCACCGAGGTGAGGACCCTCCTCGGGGCGGCGGCCACCGACGCGGCGACGCCACCCGAGTGGTGGGGGACCGAGCCGGCCACGCCGAGCGGGGTGCTCCTCAAGGTCACCCACGAGATCGGTCGCTTCACGCGGCTGCTCGAGGCGCTGGACGCCGCCGCGGACAGCGCCGGCCTCGCCACCACGCTGCGGGGCAGCCCCGCCGTCGGCACCGCCCTCGTCGGGGTCGGGGCCCCATCCGCTGGTGGCGCGGTCAGTGCTGGCGCCGTGCGCGAGCTCGTCGACGAGCTGCGCCGCCGCGCCACCACCTTCGGCGGCTCGGTCGTCGTCCTCGATGCGCCGCCGCAGCTGCGCGAGGGCCTCGACGTGTGGGGCCCGGTGACCGCGCTTGACCTCATGCGCTCCGTCAAGCAGCGGTTCGACCCCGAGCGCCGCCTGGCGCCCGGGCGATTCGTGGGAGGGATCTGATGACCGCATCCGACTCCGGGGTCGTCTCCACGCCGACCGGCACGCTCGGCACGGACGCACGCCTGTCCCTGACGCCCGTGCAGGGCGGGACACCGGCTTTCGACGACCACCGGCCGCCGTCCGCCGAGATCGTCTCCGACTGCGTCCACTGCGGCTTCTGTCTGCCGACCTGCCCCACGTACACCCTGTGGGGGGAGGAGATGGACTCCCCCCGGGGGCGCATCTACCTGATGAACGAGGGCCTGCAGGGCGAGCCGATGACGCCCGCGATGGTCGAGCACTTCGACGCC
>NZ_AWQS01000446.1 GCF_000576575.1 Intrasporangium chromatireducens Q5-1 | reverse complement strand
CGGACGGCACCCGATGGGTGCCGTCCGCCGCGGTCACGACCGATTGGAGCCAGCCGCTCGGTCGGGTCCTCACGCCTTGGCTCAGCCCTGGTCCTCCATGCGCATGCTGCTCGTCTGCTGCACCTGGACGAGGAACTCGTAGTTCGTCTTCGTCTTCTTGACCCGGTCGAGGAGCAGCTCGATGGCCTGGGTCGGGTCGAGAGCCGCGAGGACGCGACGCAGCTTCCACATGATCTTCAGCTCTTCGGACGCGAGCAGGATCTCTTCGCGCCGGGTGCCGGAGGCGTTGACGTCGACCGCCGGGAAGATCCGGCGGTTCGCGAGCTCCCGCGAGAGCCGCAGCTCCATGTTGCCGGTGCCCTTGAACTCCTCGAAGATCACCTCGTCCATCTTCGAGCCGGTCTCGACGAGCGCCGTGGCGAGGATGGTCAGCGAGCCGCCGTTCTCGATGTTGCGAGCGGCGCCGAAGAACTTCTTCGGCGGGTAGAGCGCTGCCGAGTCGACGCCCCCGGAGAGGATCCGTCCGCTGGCCGGCGCCGACAGGTTGTAGGCCCGGCCGAGCTTGGTGATCGAGTCGAGCAGCACGACCACGTCGTGGCCGAGCTCGACCAGTCGCTTCGCCCGCTCGATCGACAGCTCCGCGACCGTCGTGTGGTCCTCGGCCGGCCGGTCGAAGGTCGAGGAGATGACCTCGCCCTTGACGGCCCGCTGCATCTCGGTGACCTCCTCGGGCCGCTCGTCGACGAGGACGACCATGAGGTGGCACTCGGGGTTGTTCGTCGTGATCGCGTTGGCGATGGCCTGCATCACCATCGTCTTGCCGGCCTTGGCCGGCGCGACGATGAGGCCACGCTGCCCCTTGCCGATGGGCGCGATGAGGTCGATGACGCGCGTCGTGAGCACGTGCGGCTCGGTCTCCAACCGCAGCCGCTGCTGGGGGTAGAGCGGCGTCAGCTTGTGGAACTCGACCCGCTTGAGCGCATCGTCGGGCGAGGCGCCGTTGACGCTGTCGAGGCGGACGAGCGCGTTGTACTTCTGCCGGCCGACATGGCCGGAGGGCTGCTCGCCGTCGCGGAGCGCCTTGACGGCGCCCGTCACGGCGTCACCCTTGCGCAGGCCGTGCCGCTTGACCATGCCGAGCGGCACGTAGACGTCGTTGGGACCGGGCAGGTAACCGGTCGTGCGGACGAAGCCATAGTTGTCGAGCACGTCGAGGATGCCGGCGACCGGGACGAGGACGTCGTCCTCGGTGATCTGGACGTCCGTGTCGTTCCAGTCCTGGCCGCCCTGACCCCGGCGCTTCCGGTCGCGGTTGCGGTTGCGGTTGCGACCACGGCGGCCGCCGGCATCGTCGTCACCACCACGGCTCACGCCCTGCTGACGACCCTGTCCGTGGCGGTTGCCCTGGTCCTGGCCACGGTCGCCCCGGTCGTGCCGGTCGTCGTCCGTGCCGCGGTCCCAGGACCGGTCCTCCTGGTCCCGCTCGGGGCGACGGTCGTCGCGGTCGGCCCGGTTGTCCCGGTTGCGGTCGTCCCGGTCCTCGCGCTGCCGGGCCTCGCGGGTGTCACGACTGTCATCACGGCCCTCGCGGCGGTCCGCGCCGCCCTCGCGG
>NZ_AWQS01000445.1 GCF_000576575.1 Intrasporangium chromatireducens Q5-1 | reverse complement strand
CGACGCGGGCTCTTCTTTTGATCTCTCGGTTGAGGCGTTCCTGGGTTGTTGGACCAGATCTTGGTCCAGTGGCTGCGCGGGAACGCGGTGAAGGCGAGGACCTCGGTCTTCGCCTCGTCCATCAGTGGCCCGATCTTGGGGAACCGGGCGGTCAGCTCGTCGCGGACGTGGTCCCACGTTGTGGCCACTGCTTCGGGGTCGGGTTGGGCGAAGATGGTGCGGAACACCGCGGCGACCATGTCCTTGTGCGACTTCGGCACGAGGGCGAGCAGGTTCCGGGCGAAGTGCACGCGGCAGCGCTGGTGACTCGCGCCGGCGAAGCAGCGGGTGAGGGCCTTGACCAGGCCGGCGTGCTGGTCGGAGATCACCAGGCGCACCCCGCCCAGGCCGCGGTCCTTCAGGCCGGTCAGGAACGCGCGCCAGAACGTCTCGTCCTCGCTGTCGCCGACGTCCAGGCCGAGGATCTCCCGGCCGCCGTCCTCGGTGACGCCGGTGGCGACCACCACGGCCTGGGAGACGACCTGCCCGCGGGAGGCCTCGCGCACGTGCAGGTAGGTCGCGTCGAGGAACACGTACGGGAACCGGGTGTGTCCCAGGGTGCGGGTCCGGAACGCGGTGACCGCCTCGTCCAGGCCGGCGCAGATCCTTGAGACCTCGCTCTTGGAGATCCCGGTGTCACTGCCCATCGCGGCGACCAGCTCGTCGACCGCCCGGGTCGAGACCCCGTGCACGTACGCCTCCATCACGACCGCGTACAGGGCCTGATCGACCCGGCGGCGCGGCTCGAGGATGCTCGGGAAGAAACTGCCCTTGCGCAGCTTCGGGATCCGCAGCGAAACGTCCCCAGCCGTCGTCGTCAACGTCCGCGGCCGAGAGCCGTTGCGTTCGGTCCTGCGTGCGTCGGTCCGCTCATACCGGCCGGCGCCGATCACGCTGGTCGCCTCGAGCTCGATCAGCTCCTGCAACGCGACCCGGACCGCGTCCTGGATCAGGTTCACCCCCTCCCCGGTACGGAACGCCTCGAGCAACTCGGACAGGGCAGACTGGGACAAGGCCATCGGTGTGGACCCTCTCTGGTGAGTACTTGGCGGTACACACCGAAGATCCCGCCGATGGCCCCTCACGTCACAGCGACATGCCGGGCCCCAAACCCCACCACTCCACGGGACTCACACCATGCTCCATGCTTGTTATGCACGTGATAAGCGAGGACATTTCGAACGGTCGTGGGGGCTGTCGCCTTGCGGACAGCAGAGGCGCTTCCTCACGGACCGCCCCGGGGACCTGGAGCGCCGCCCCAGAAAGCTTCTAGCCCTCTGGTCGGACGACTCTTAGCGCTGGTTTGCTCGGTCGGCGAGGGTCAGCGGGCAGCCGACTCCATATCTCAGGTTCGCCCAGTGCGACGGGGTGTTGTGCGGTTGGCAGCACGTCCATGAACAAAGCGATCGTCTCCCCCATGCCTGTCGCGGCGGGAGCCACGATGCCGTGATGACGCAGCTGGTGCGCCACGAGCGCGACCTGCTGGCACCTGGCGTACGCCTCTGGGTCATTCGTGGATGAGGTGAGGTCCTGGATGGTCAGTCCAGCGAGGGCGCGTGCTCCTAGCGACCGCAGATCGAGGAGG
>NZ_AWQS01000444.1 GCF_000576575.1 Intrasporangium chromatireducens Q5-1 | reverse complement strand
GCGGCCAGCCGGTCGCCCAGCACCACGCTGGGGACGCCCCACGGCGCCCACCGTTCGGCCGGGACGACCGGGGCGAAGAGGCTCACGACCGGCGTGCCGACCGCGGCGGCGAGGTGCCCGGGGCCGCTGTTGACCGCGACGGCGCACTGTGCGCCGGCGAGCACCTGCGCCAGCTCGGCGAGGGTCGTGCGGCCGACGAGGTCGACCCCGCCACGGGGCACGACGACGGGTGCCGGCGTCGGCCCGGTCGGCGCTCCCGTCACGACGACGGTCCAGCCGTCTGCGGCGAGCCGGTCGGCGATCCGGCGGCTCGCCAGGTCACCGAGGCTGCGCGCCGGGACCGACGCGGTGGGGGCGAGCACGACATACGGACCGCCGATGCGCAGCTCGGGGCGGGTCGGCGGACCGAGGGGCGCGAGGCGGAGGCGCGCGTCGTCCTCGGCCGGCAGCGGGAACCCGGCCGCGGCGGCGAGCGCGAGCATCGCCTCCACCTCGTGTCCGCCCGCCGCGCCGCCCAGGTCAGGGGCACCCAGCGGCATACGGCGGTGTCGGACGTCGAGCAGGGAGCCGGGATAGTCCTCGCTCGTGGCGCTGACGCGCCCGGCGCCCGCGAGGCGGGCGAGCAGCGCCATCGGCAGGGCGCTCTGGTGGAAGGAGGTGAAGATGACCACGTCGTCGTAGGCCGCCTCGCGCAGTCGCGTGACGAGGCGCTCGACCGCACGGGCCGAGACGGGCGGGGGGTCGTTGCCCGACCACGGTGCGTCGAAGACGATGACGTCGTCGATGCCCGGCAGGAGCTCGGCGGCCTGCCGCCCGGAGGGGGCGACGAGCAGGTCGAGCCGGTCGCCGCCGGCCCGCAGGGCGCGCAGGGCCGGCCCGGCGAGCAGCACGTCGCCGTCGCTGTCGAGGCGGACCGCGAGGGTGCGGCCGGGGCCGCCGGGGTGGATGGGGTGCGAGGTCAAGGTGCCCCTCCGATCCGGAGCCGGTCGAGCGCCTCCCCCAGGCTTGGCGCGACCCACGGGGCGTTGTCGATCTCGTCGGGGAGGGTCTCGGCGGTGGGCACGAGGACCGCACGTGACCCGGCGGCGCGGGCGGCGAGCACGTCGCTGCCGATGTCTCCGATGACGGCGCACTCCTCGGGCCGCACACCGAGATCCCGGGCCGCGGCAAGCACGAGACCGGGGGCCGGCTTGCGGCAGGCGCAGCCGTCGTCGGGTCCGTGCGGGCACACCTGCCACGTGTCGAACGGCCCGAGCCGGTCGTCGATCTCGGCGTTGACGGCCGCGACCTGCTCACGGGACAGCACGCCCCGCGCGACCCCGGACTGGTTGCTCACGACGCCGGTGAGCAGGCCGTCGGCGCGCACCCGGCGCACGGCGGCGTCTGCGTCGGCCACCGGTGCGACGAGGCTCGGGTCGCCGTTGTAGGGGACGTCGTGCACGAGGGTGCCGTCGCGGTCGAACAGGACCGCCCGCAGGGGCGGCGGCCAGGGCCTGGCGTGCCGGTGCCGCCACTCGCCGCGGAGGCGGTGCCAGACCGCCGCGACCGGGATGGCGGCGCTCGTCCAGGCCATCTCGGTGACCTCGGTGGTCGTGCGCGGCCCGGGTGCGATGCGGCGCCAGGCGAAGTCGGCGGTCAGGCCGAGCCAGGTCACGGCGGCCGCCCCGGCCACCCGGCGCAGCCCCCTCCCCGTCGAGAGGCCACCAACCG
>NZ_AWQS01000443.1 GCF_000576575.1 Intrasporangium chromatireducens Q5-1 | reverse complement strand
CGCCGCGCCGGGCGCGCGGCCCGCTCGTCGCGCTCGTCCTGGCCCTGTGCCTCGTCTCCGGTGTCATCGGCGGCGTCGTGGGCCAGCTGCTCGCCGACCGTCCCCTGGCCGGCTCGACGCTCCCGCAGGCCGGCCCCGGGGCCACGGCCAGGCCTGGCGGCAGCGTCGCCAGCATCGCCGCCAAAGCGCTGCCGAGCGTGGTCACCATCCGCGTCAAGGGTGGCCAGGGTGATGCCACCGGCTCCGGCTTCGTCATCGACACCAAGGGCCACGTCCTGACCAACAACCATGTCGTCGCGGCCGCCGGCAACAGCGGCTCGATCGACGTGGTGCTCAGCAACGGCGACACCGAGCCGGCGACGATCGTCGGGCGGGACAGCAGCTACGACCTCGCCGTCATCAAGCTCTCGCGCACGGACCTGACCCCGCTCGTCCTCGGTCCCTCCGACCAGGTCGTCGTCGGTGACGAGGTCATCGCGGTCGGCGCGCCGCTCGGCCTGGACCAGACGGTCACGAGCGGCATCGTGAGTGCCCTGAACCGCCCGGTCACTCCTGGCGCGGGCGACGAGGGGTCCTACATCAACGCGATCCAGACCGACGCCGCCATCAACCCCGGCAACTCTGGCGGCCCCCTGCTCGACATGAAGGGCCAGGTCATCGGCATCAACTCGGCGATCGCCCGGGTGCCGGGCACCACGTCCTCCACGGGCGGCAACATCGGGCTGGGCTTCGCCATCCCGAGCGACCAGGCCCGGCGCACCGCCGACCAGCTCATCGCCACCGGCCACGCGACGCACCCGATCATCGGCGTGATGCTCGACCGCACCTTCAGCGGCGAGGGCGCCGAGGTCTCCACAGGTCCCGACGCGGTCACCGCGGGCGGGCCGGCGGACAAGGCGGGGATCAAGCCCGGTGACGTCATCATCGGCTTCGAGGGCAAGCGGATCCGCACCCCCGACCAGCTCATCGTCTCGATCCGCGCTCGCGCCGTCGGTGACACGGTGAACCTCAAGGTCAAGCGCGGCGCGCAGGAGCTCGACCTCAAGATGACGCTCGAGGCGGCACCCAGCGACTGATCGCAGGGAGGTCTCGTAGCATGGCGGCCCTGGGATCGAGGAGGTGAGTGGCCGTGTTCGACATCAACGGGTGGGAGTTCATCGTCCTCATCGTCCTGGCCGTCGTCGTCCTCGGGCCGGAGCGGCTCCCGGAGTATGCCGCCAAGCTCGGCCGTCTCGTGCGGCAGGCCAAGGAGCTGGCCGAGCGCGCCAAGACGCAGCTCAAGGACGAGATGGGTCCGGAGTTCTCCGACATCGACTGGCGCGCCTACGACCCCCGCCAGTACGACCCGCGCCGCATCGTGCGTGAGGCCTTGACAACGCCCGACCCCGCCGCGGCGACGACCGACACCGTGACGATGCCCCGCCCGGTCAGCTACGACCCGGGCCGGCCGACCCCGTGGGACAACGAGGCCACCTGAGCCGACGGGTCCGCTCAAGAACACGGCGCGGTATGCCGGCTGAGCCGGGTGAGCGCGCCCCGCGCGGTGACGCGTGGGCGGGCCCGACTGCCGCGGCCATCCCAGGTGTCGCCGGACGACCACCAATCGCCGTGTCGCCGGGGCGCCGTGCTCGTAGAGCACCGCCCGGACCAATCGTGGTCGTTTGGCGGCACCCGCGGACGGAGTGGCCCCTCGACGGTTGGTGGCCCTCGACGGTTGGTGGCCT
>NZ_AWQS01000442.1 GCF_000576575.1 Intrasporangium chromatireducens Q5-1 | reverse complement strand
GGGGATCGCCGGCACGGGGAGCGAGTCGGGAAGGCTGCCGATCCGGGCGACTGGCAGGTGCAGCACCTCCGCCGCCGTCGTGACGACGATGACCGCGAGCAGCGAGGCCGGCACGGCAGGGGTGATCCGGGGCAGGACGAGCATGACCACGGCGACGGCCGCGACGCACGCGAGCGTCCACCCGACGGCGTCACCTCGGTCGGCCACCGAGCGGACGGCGGCGACGACGGGGTTTCCGCCGGCGGCCTCACGCGTGTCGAGGGCACCGGGGACCTGCTGGAGGAAGATGATCGTCGCGATCCCGAGCGTGAAGCCCTCGACCACCGGCCAGGGAATGAAGGTCACCACCCGGCCGAGCCGCGCGACGCCGGCGACGAGGACGATGAGGCCCGCCATGACCGCGAGGACCGGCACGGCACCGGCACCGTGGCTGGCGACGATCGGCGCGACGACGACGGCCATGGCGCCGGTCGGTCCGGAGACCTGGACGTGGGAGCCGCCGAAGACCGCCGCGACGATCCCCGCGACGACCGCGGTGACGAGGCCGACCGCAGGGCTGACGCCGGAGCTGACGGCGAACGCCAGCGCGAGCGGCAGGGCGACGACACCGACGGTCAGCCCCGCCAGCAGGTCGGAGCGCAGCGCGAGCGGACGCAGGTCGTAGTCCCTGCGAGCCGGCCACAGCCCACGTGGCGTCCACTTGGCTCTGGCGCGCCGGGGCACGGTCGAGGCGGGTGCGTTCACTCCGACGCCCCGGTCGCGGGCGTCCCGGGCGCGTCCGTCTGTGCTGCGCCGCTGGCGGGAAGGGGCGGGAGGCTCTCCGCGGCGGCCAGCTGCTCGGCCGAGTGGGCCAGCCGGGCGGTCAGGAAAGCGCGGGCGACGACGAGCAGCTCCGCCACGAGCGGTTGGCTCAGCCGGTAGACGACCGCGTTGCCCTGTCGTGTCGACGTGACGACGCCGGCTCGCTTGAGGACGGTCAGGTGCTGGGACAGCGCGGATGCCTCGGCACCGGTCGCATCGAGCAGCTCACTGACCGGCGCTGCATGCTCCGGGGCCCCGCTGAGCACCTCGAGCACCTGGATGCGGACGGGGTGGGCGAGCGACTTGAACAGCTCAGCCTTGATCGCGTAGAGCGGGGCCGTCGCAGCGGACAGCGGCATGGTTTTCCTCCTTCGCCGCACATGACTTTAGCGATTGCTAAACTCATCAGGCCCGGTGTCCATGGGGCGAGACATCCCGCCACGAATTGGCCGCCTCAGCGGAATCCTGCGCTGCACTCACTCGTTCCCTCCATGAGCTGCAGTCCCGCAGCCCACCCTCGAGTGAGAGAGAGAAGTCGAAACGTCGTGCAGAAGCGCAAGCAGTACGTGGAGATCGAGGAAGACAGTGGCACCGTCCTGCGCTACTTCCACCACCTGAACGGTGACGGCCTCGTCGAGGAGACGGCAGCGGTCGACCCCACCGCGTATGTCGAGCGGTCGGCCTACGTCGACCCGGGCGCCAAGGTCGACGCGCACGTCCGCATCCACAGCGGGGCATGGGTCGACCGGGACGCGTTGGTCCAGGCTGGCGCGCTCATCGGCAGCGCCGTGCACGTGGGTCGTGGAGCGGTGATCGGGCGGGGCGCCAAGCTCGGCCCCCGGGTCAAGGTCGGCGCCGGCGCACGCGTCGAGGACGGTGCGCACGTCGCGGCCGACGTGATCATCGCCGCCGGCGCGGTGGTGCGCGAGCCGCGCC
>NZ_AWQS01000441.1 GCF_000576575.1 Intrasporangium chromatireducens Q5-1 | reverse complement strand
ATCGCTCCGGGCCTCGCTCGTTCCTCGCTCGTTTCCTCACTCCGGTCGGCGCTCATGCCAGCTTCTCCCTCGTGGTCGTCAGGAAGGTCAGTGCATCGAGGCCCATCGCGGCCGAGTCGTCGACGAGCGACGCGTCCACCGTGCGGTCGCCCGGCTTGCCGGCGAGGATGACCCACGTCGCGCCGTCACCGCGCAGCGCGGCAATCGCGTCCGCGCCCCACTCGAGATAGGCGGCGTCGGTGCCGCAGAGGCAGACGACCCGCGGCTTGTCCTGCGCCTCGTACGCCTTGAGCAGTGACGGGACGTCCTCGGTGTGTCCGGCCGTCATGACCGGAATCCCGCCCGCCGCAAGCAAGTTCGCCGCGAACGTCGCCCGCGCGGTGTGGGCCGACACCGGCCCGAGGGTCGCGAGGAAGACCGGCTGCGAGGCAGGCTCGGCGCGCAGTGCCTCGAACGCGGCGCCGTACCGGTGCACCTCGCGCGCCAGCGGGTCGGGCTCGCGCTCGAGCGGTTGCTCCTCGAGGTTGGGGAACTCCGTCAGCCCGGTGATGGGCCGGGTGCGGTGGGCCACCTGGTCGGCGCGACGGGCGGCGACCTCGTCGATCCGGGACCGGAGCGACCCGTCGGTCAGGGCCGCCTCGATGCCGCCCGATCCCTCGATCCGCTGGAACTCGGCCCACGCGGCGCGGCACAGCTCGTCGGTGAGCAGCTCAGCGGCATACGACCCTCCGGCGGGATCGGTGACGGCGGCCACGTGCGACTCGGCGATGAGCAGCGAGGAGGTGTTGCGCGCGTTGCGGCGCCCCAGGGTGCTCGGCAGGCCGAGCGGGCTGTCGAAGGGGAGCACCGTGACGGCGTCCGCGCCACCGACGCCGGCGGCGAAGGCAGCGACCGTGGTGCGCAGCATGTTGACGTAGGGGTCGTGGGCGCTCATCATCGGCCGGCTCGTCACGGCGTGCTGGCGCTGGCCGCCCGCGTCGGGGGAGGCGCCGGAGAGCTCGGCGACGCGCGACCAGAGGCGTCGTGCCGCACGGAACTTCGCGATCGTCGGGAACTGCTCATCCGTTGCGGCATAACGGAACTCGATGAGCGCGAGAGCGTCGTCGACGGAGCGGCCCGCCGCCGTCAGCTCCCGCAGGTAGGCGGCGCCCACCGCGAGCGAATAGCCCAGCTCCTGCCCGTCCGAGGCACCGAGGTCGTGCACGACGGTGCCGTCGACGACGACGGCCCGGACGCCCGCCGCCTCCGCCACCCCGACGACGTCCGCGAACTGTCCGGCCGAGGCCGGGTGGGCGCCGGCCCGGACCGCCGCACCGATCGGGTCGAGGCCGAGGTTGCTGTCGGGGTGCAGCCGCACCTGCTGCTCGTCCGCGGCGGCGACGAGCGCCCGCCCGGCGGCCAGCGGGTCCTCGCCCTCCAGGACGACGGGCGCGCCGTCGAGGAGCACGTCACTCAGCAGCGTCGGCAGGTCACCGGGGGAGAGGGGGCCGCCGAGCTCGAGCCAGAGCGAGGTGACGCCACCGGCGAGGTCGAGCAGGGCCTCCTCGTTGGCGCGCTTCGGGTCGACGCCGCCGACATGCGACCGGACGTCCCAGCCGTCCTCCGGGCGCTCGCCGCTGCGACCCCGCGTGAACGGCGCCTCACCCGGGGCGCCAGTCGGCGGCAGCCCGTCCACCAGTGCTGGTGTGCCGAGCGGCGGCACCCGGATGCCGTCCAGGGTGGTGTGGGTCAGCGCGTCCCAGACGGCGCTGTCG
>NZ_AWQS01000440.1 GCF_000576575.1 Intrasporangium chromatireducens Q5-1 | reverse complement strand
GTGGCCTCTCGACGGGGGTCAGGCGCCCTCGGGGATCGGCTCCTTCGGCAGCTTGCGGACCTTGGCCCGACGCCGCCGCCGCTCGGGGACCATCGTGCGCATCTCCTCGAGCCGCCCGAAGCACAGCAGCCGGTCCTCCGCCTGCAGCTCGACGCCGCGGCGGGGGTTCGGCACGACCATCGTGCCGCGGTGCAGCGTCAGGACCGTGATGTCGCGCTCCGAGAGCCCCGACTCGCTGATCGTCTTGCCCACGAGGTCGGCGCCGGCGCGCACGACGAGCTCGGCGACGCCGTAGCCGGTCGAGACGGTGAGGCGCTGGCGCACGTCGATCTCGGGGAAGGCGACCTGCCCGGCGATGTAGTCGATGATCGCCCCGGCCACGTCGAGGTTCGTCGCGGTCTCGATGCCCTCGAGCCCCGGCGAGGAGTTGACCTCCATGACGAGCGGGCCGTCGTTGCCCTCGAGCATGTCGACGCCGGCGACGCGCAGTCCCATGATCTGGGCCGAGCGGACCGCGGCCTGCTCGTACGCGGTGTCGAGGGCCACCGGCTCGACCGAGCCGCCCCGGTGGACGTTGGACCGGAACTCGTCGCCGTGCGCCACCCGGCGCATGGCGGCGACGACCCGGTCCCCGACGACGAGGGCCCGCACGTCGCGGCCGCGGCTCTCCTGCACGAAGCTCTGGATCAGGACGTTCTGGTTCGTGCTGTGCAGCGTCTCGATGATCGCCTCGGCGACCTTGACCTCGGGCGCGAGGATGACGCCGATCCCCTGGGTGCCTTCGAGGAGCTTGATCACGACCGGGGCACCGCCGACGCGGCCGATGGCCTGCCGCACGTCGGCCCGGTTGCGCACGAACGTCGTGGCGGGCATCCCGATGTTGTGCCGCGACAGGATCTGGTTGGCGCGCAGCTTGTCCCGCGAGTTCGAGATGCCGTTCGCCGTGTTCGGCGTGTAGACGTCCATCTGCTCGAACTGGCGCACGACCGCCGTGCCGAAGTAGGTGATCGAGTTGCCGATCCGCGGCAGGATCGCGTCATAGTCGGACAGCGGCCGCCCCCGGAACTGCAGGTCCGGCTCCGGTCCGGTCAGGTCGATCGCGAAGCGCAGGGTGTTGAGCACCTTCGCCTGGTGACCACGGCTGAGCGCGGCGGCCTTGAGCCGCTGGGTCGAGTAGGCCCGCGGGGCGCGCGAGAGGATCGCGAGTTTCATGGGGTGCACCTGCAAGGATGGTGGAGTGTCAGAGCCGCCCCATCCAACCACCATCGCGGGGTGGCGTGAGTGGGTAGCGCTGCCGGGTCTCGGGGTCCCTTGGCTCAAGGCCAAGCTCGACACCGGCGCGCGCTCCTCGTCCCTCCACGCCAGCCCGATCGAGGAGTTCGACCACGCCGGTGAGCGGTGGGTCCGCTTCGGTGTGCAGCCCTGGCAGGGCTCCGACGCGGACACCGTCCTCGTCGAGTGCCCGGTGCACGACCGCCGCTCGGTCCGCAGCTCCTCCGGGCACGCCGAGGAGCGCATCGTCGTGCTCACCGACGTCGTCCTGCTCGGCCGCACCATCACCGTCGAGGTGACCTTGACCAACCGTGACGAGATGGGCTTCCGGATGCTGATCGGCCGCGAGGCGCTGCGCCAGGGCTTCGTCGTCGACTCGCGCCGCTCCTACCTGGGTGGCCGCGCGCCGCGCACGGCGCGCCTTCGCAACCGCGCCCCGTGACGAAGGGCCGGTATGCCGCTGAGCCGGCTGAGCGGCATACG
>NZ_AWQS01000439.1 GCF_000576575.1 Intrasporangium chromatireducens Q5-1 | reverse complement strand
CACCCTCGGTGGCGGCGTCCACGAGGGACAGGGCTGGGGACGCGCCGACGAGACGCACCATGTCGCCGAGGAGCTCGCCGCCCTCGGCGCCACCCCGACGTGGTTCGGCCTCGGCGACAGGGACTTCGCCACCCACATCTACCGCTCGCAGCTGCTCGGTCAAGGTATGCCGCTCAGCCAGGTCACCTCGCTGCTGGCCTCCCGCTGGGGGCTGCCGGAGCGGGGGGTGACGCTCCTGCCGATGACGGACACTCCCGTGGAGACGCACGTCGTCGTGGACGACGGCGACGGCGCGCGGGCCATCCACTTCCAGCAGTGGTGGGTCAAGCACCGTGCGGCACTGCCGGCCGAGCGGTTCGTCGTCGCCGGGCTGGACGGCGCCGCGCCGGCACCGGGCGTCCTCGACGCGATCCGCGGTGCCGACGTCATCCTGCTCCCGCCGAGCAACCCGGTCGTCTCGATCGGGATCATCCTCGGCGTGCCGGGCGTCCGCGACGCGCTCCGCGGGTCACGCGCCCCCGTCGTCGG
The DNA here is from genome assembly GCF_000576575.1 of Intrasporangium chromatireducens Q5-1. Classification (GTDB taxonomy): domain Bacteria; phylum Actinomycetota; class Actinomycetes; order Actinomycetales; family Dermatophilaceae; genus Intrasporangium_A; species Intrasporangium_A chromatireducens. The sequence goes on along the minus strand of NZ_AWQS01000439.1, from coordinate 1,237 downwards.
CGTCTCCCCCCTCGTCGGCGGCCGCCCTGTGCGCGGCCACGCCGACGTCTGCCTCCGGACCATCGGCGTCGACTCGACCAGCACCGCGGTCGCCGGACTCTACGCCGACTTCCTCGACGGATGGCTCGTCGACGAGTCCGACCCCATGTCCGGCACGACCCGCCCGGTCGTGCAGGCGCGGCCGCTGCTCATGTCGTCCGTCGAGGCTGCTGCCGACATCGCCGGGGCGGCCCTGGAGCTCGGGCTCCGCCTCGCGGCGAAGGACACCAGCGCGTGAGCGAGCCGGTGACCGTGACCGCGGTGAGCGGCATACCGGAGGTTCGACAGGGGGACGACCTCACGGCGCTCCTCGACGCGGGTCTGCGCCACTCGGGGATCGACCTGCGGGACGGCGACATCGTCGTCGTCTCGAGCAAGATCGCGTCCAAGGCGCTCGGCCTCGTCACCGACAGCGGCGACAAGGACGCCATCGTCGCCTCCCAGACCCGCTCCGTCGTGGCCGAGCGCGCCCTCGAGGGACGCGTGACCCGGGTCGTCCGGTCCGTCGCCGGTCCGGTCATGGCGGCGGCGGGGGTGGACGGGTCCAACACCGGCGACCGCGGCGGCTGGCTCCTGCTGCCCGAGGACCCGGATGCCGTCTGCCGCGAGCTGCATGCCGGCCTGACGGCTCGGCGCGGCGTGCGACTCGGTGTGGTGCTGAGCGACACGGCCGGGCGTCCCTGGCGCGTCGGGCAGACGGACTTCGCCCTCGGCGCACACGGACTGGCCGTCGTCGAGGACCTTCGCGGCGGCCAGGACGCCGATGGGCGGCCCCTGGAGGTGACGACGCGCGCCGTCGTCGACGAGATCGCGGCCGCGGCCGACCTCGTCAAGGGCAAGGCCCACCGCGTGCCGGCCGCCGTCGTGCGGGGACTCGCCACGCTGGTGACGGGAGACGATGCCGGTGCGGGCCGGCTCGTGCGGACGGGCCCGACCGACTGGTTCGCGCTCGGCAAGGTCGAAGCCGTGCGGGCGGCCCTCGGGGTCGAGCCGGGCTCGCCCGAGTCGGAGGCGGTCGGCATTCCCCCGGCGGCTCCCGGGACGGTGCGCGACTCGGTGCGCCGCGCCGTCGCGCTGGCGCTCCACGCGGTGCCCGAGGGCCGTGCCGACGTCGGCGACGAGTCGGTCCGGCTCGGAGCCGACAGCCCGTACGAGCTGGGCCGGCTCACGGCCCGGCTCGAGGCGGCGCTCTGGTCCG
>NZ_AWQS01000438.1 GCF_000576575.1 Intrasporangium chromatireducens Q5-1 | reverse complement strand
TCCATCGGCGGCAACCACCTCATCCACGCGCTGCGCCGCAACGTCAACCTCAAGATCCTGCTGTTCAACAACGAGATCTACGGGCTGACCAAGGGCCAGTACTCCCCCACCTCCCGCGTCGGGCAGGTCACCAAGTCGACCCCGCTCGGCTCCGTCGACCAGCCCTTCAACCCGGTGTCGCTCGCACTGGGGGCCGACGCGAGCTTCGTGGCCCGCACCCTCGACTCGGACCGCAAGCACCTGACCACGGTGCTGCGTGCCGCCGCCGAGCACCGCGGCTCTGCCCTCGTCGAGATCTACCAGAACTGCCCGATCTTCAACGACGGCGCCTTCGACGTCCTCAAGGACCGCACCTCGGCCGAGGCCCGGATCATCCAGCTGCAGGACGGCGAGGAGGTCACGCTGGGAGACCAGGTGGCCGTCTGGGACGAGGTGAGCGGCATACGAATCGTCCCTCGCGACCAGGCCGACCCCGCGCGGGTCGTCGTGCACCACCCCGACGCGCCCGACCCGTCGACCGCCTACGCGCTCTCCCGGCTCGACACGCCCGACCTGAGCCACGTCCCGCTCGGCATCTTCCGCAACGTCACGCGGCCCACCTACGACGACGCCGTCCGCGACCAGGTGGCCTCCGCCCAGACCACCCCCATCACCGACGCCGACATCGACGCCCTCCTCGCCGGACAGGACACCTGGACCGTGACCGCGTGACGTCGGGCCAGCCGGCCTCGACCCTCAACCGGCCGGGGCGCGTGCGCGGCCGGCTCGGCGGTGTCTCGGCCACGGGATGGGGCACGGTCCTCGGGTTTGCCGCGTACGGGCTCTGGGGCTTCTTCCCGCTCTACTTCGACGCGCTGAAGCCGGCCGGGGCGTGGGAGATCCTCGCGCACCGGATCCTGTGGACGCTCGCCTTCTGCGCGATCGTCCTCGTGGTGACCCGCGACTTCCGGTGGCTCGGCCCGATCTTCCGCAACGGCCGGCTCCTCGGCGGCATCACGCTCGCGGCGCTCCTCATCGCGACGAACTGGGTCGTGTATGTCGCAGCCGTCACGTCAGGGCACACGAGCGATGCCGCGCTGGGCTACTTCCTCAACCCGCTCGTCACCGTGGCGCTCGGCGTCGTCGTGCTCGGTGAGCGGCTGCGGTTCCTGCAGTGGACCGCCGTTGCGATCGGGGTGGCGGCCGGGCTGTTCCTCGCCATCGCCGGTGGCCGGGTGCCGGTCGTCGCGTTGACCCTCGCCGCGTCGTTCGCGCTCTACGGACTGATCAAGAAGAAGCTGGGAGCGACGCTGCCCGCCCTGCACGGGCTCACGATCGAGACCGTCGTGCTCGCGCCGGTCGCCGCAGTGACGCTCGTCGTGCTCGCCCAGCAGGGGGTGCTCGAGTTCGGCCGGCACGGGCCGCTGCACACGTGGCTGCTCGTCGGGTCCGGCGTCGCGACGGCGCTGCCGCTGCTGTGCTTCGCCGCGGCCGCCCGGCGGATCCCGCTCGTGACGATCGGGTTGATCCAGTTCATCACCCCGATCATGCAGCTGCTGTGCGCGGTGCTCTTCCTCGGCGAGCACATGCCGACCGAGCGCTGGATCGGCTTCGGCATCGTCTGGGTCGCGCTGGTCCTGCTGACCGTCGACTCGCTGCTCAGCCTGCGGGGGTCGCGTGCCGAGGAACGCGACATCCCCGTCGACGACTGCCCCCGCTGACGGCTCACTCCCCCGGCGCCTGCCCGCTCCCCCCGACCCCACCGTCAAGTGAGCGCGTTCTCCGGTTCTCGCCCGTCG
>NZ_AWQS01000437.1 GCF_000576575.1 Intrasporangium chromatireducens Q5-1 | reverse complement strand
GTCGAAAGGCCACTACTCGTCGAAAGGCCACAACCCGACCGTCACGGTCGTGGCGGGGGGAGCGGAGCGGGGCGACTCCGTGGCGGCTGGCCTTGGGGCCCTGTCAGGTGGCGTGCACGTCGTGCTGGTGCACGATGCAGCTCGGTGCCTCGCGCCCTCCACCGTGTTCGCCCGAGTCATCGAGGCGGTGCGCGGCGGCGCCGCAGCAGCCGTGCCGGGTCTCCCCGTCGTCGACACGATCAAGGAGGTCGACGCGTGCGGCCGGGTGGTCGGCACCCCCGACCGGTCGCGGCTGCGAGCGGTGCAGACGCCCCAGGCGTTCTCCCGGACCGTGCTCGAGCGCGCCCATGCGGTGACGAGCGACGCGACGGACGACGCAGCCCTCGTCGAGCGGCTCGGGGAGCCCGTGATCGTCGTGCCCGGTGACGAGCGTGCCCTGAAGATCACGACCCGCGAGGACCTCGACCGGGCGGCCCGTATCCTCGCAGGGTGACCGACAACGCCATTGCTCTCGTGACCGGAGGCGGCACCGGGATCGGTGCCGCCGTCGCCAAGCGTCTCGCCGCCGACGGCTTCGACGTCATCGTGGCCGGACGTCGACGCGAACCGCTCGGACAGGTGGTCGCCGAGCTCGGTGGCTCCGCCCGCTTCGTCGTCATGGACGTCGCCGACGTGGACAGCGTCACGGCCGGGATCGGAGGCCTCGAGCGGCTCGATGTGCTCGTCAACAACGCCGGGGGTGCCCTCGGCACGAGCCGGATCGAGGACGGCGACCCGGCCGAGTGGCAGCAGATGTTCGCCTCGAACGTGCTCGGCACGATGCAGGTGACGAAGGCCGCCTTGCCGCTGCTGCGTCGGTCGCCGCGCGCCACGATCGTCAACGTCTCCTCGGTGGCCGGCCAGTCCGTCTACGAGGGCGGCGGCGGCTACACGGCGGCCAAGCACGGCACCTCGGTCATCAGCGAGACGCTGCGGCTGGAGCTGAACGGGGAGAACATCCGGGTCATCGACATCCGCCCCGGGATGGTCCACACCGAGGAGTTCTCCCTGACGCGGCTGCACGGTGACCAGGCCGCGGCCGACAGGGTCTACGAAGGCGTCGACCGCCCGCTCCTGGCCGACGACGTGGCCCAGTGCGTCGCCTTCGCCGTGGCGTTGCCGCAGCACGTCAACATCGACACCATGGTGATCAAGCCGGTGGCCCAGGCGGCGTCCCACAAGGTGCACCGCGGGCCGATCGACTGGAAGACGACGTGAACCCACTGCCTCGCGTCGGGGTTGGCGTCGACGTCCACGCGTTCGCTCCGGCCGGGTCGCCGCGTGAGCTGTGGGTCGCGGGCCTCCTCTGGCCGGGAGAGCCTGGCCTGGCGGGCCACTCGGACGCCGACGTCGCGGCCCACGCCGCGTGCGACGCGCTCTTCTCGGCCGCCGGCATCGGTGACCTGGGCGCCCACTTCGGCACCGACCGTCCGGAGCTGGCCGGGGCGTCCGGATCGACGCTCCTGAAGGCCGCCGCCGAGATGGTCCGGGAGGCCGGCTTCGAGATCGGCAACATCGCCGTCCAGGTCGTCGGGAATCGCCCCAAGATCGGCACGCGCCGGGACGAGGCCCAGGCGGCGCTGGGCGACGCGGTCGCGGCCCCGGTGTCGGTGAGCGGCACCACGACGGACGGCCTGGGCCTGACCGGTCGGGGCGACGGGATCGCGGCGGTCGCCACGGCATTGGTCGTTCCCCGGCCCATGTGAGGGCCGCACCTGGCCGGAACTGGCCCGTCGTCGGTTGATGGCCCTTCGTCG
>NZ_AWQS01000436.1 GCF_000576575.1 Intrasporangium chromatireducens Q5-1 | reverse complement strand
CGTTCCTCACGCCTTGGCTTCCGAGACGTTCTCGAGCACGACGGCCAGGCCCTGCCCGACCCCGATGCAGATGGCCGCGACGCCCCAGCGCTTGCCGCTGCGCTGCAGGCTCCGGGCCAGGGTGCCGAGGATGCGGCCGCCGGAGGCACCGAGCGGGTGCCCGATGGCGATGGCGCCGCCGTGCGGGTTGACGATCTCCGGGTCGATGCCCCACGCGTCCACGCAGGCGAGTGACTGGGCGGCGAAGGCCTCGTTGAGCTCGACCTCCTCGACGTCGTCCCAGCTGATCCCGGCCCGGGCCAGTGCCCGGTTCGCCGCCTCGACGGGCGCGTAGCCGAAGAACTGCGGCTCGACGGCGTTGGCGCCGCGGCCCGCGATCCGCGCGATGGGAGCCAGCCCGATCCGGTCGGCGGCCGCCGCGCTGCCGAGCAGCACGGCCGAGGCCCCGTCGTTGAGCGGCGAGGCGTTGCCCGCGGTGACGGTGCCGTTCTCCTTGCGGAACGAGGTCCTCAGGCCGGCCAGGCGCTCGACACTGGTGTCCGGTCGGATGGACTCGTCGCGGGCCAGGTCGACGCCGGGCACCGCCACGGTGAGGTCGTCGTAGAAGCCGGAGCCCCAGGCCTCGTCGGCGAGCCGGTGCGAGCGCTCCGCGAAGGCGTCCTGGCGCTCCCGGCTGATGTCGTACTTCTCGCGCAGCTGCTCGGTCGCCTCACCGAGGGACACCGTCCACTCCGCCGGCATGTTGGGGTTGACGAGGCGCCAGCCGAGGGTGGTCGAGGCGAGGCTGAGATTGCCTGCGGGGTAGGGCTTCTCGGTCTTCGGCAGCACCCAGGGTGCGCGGCTCATCGACTCGACCCCACCGACGAGGACGATGTCGGCGTCGCCGACCTCGATCTCCCGGGAGGCGAACATGGCGGCGTCGAGGCTGGACCCGCACAGCCGGTTGACCGTCGTGGCGGGGATGCTCGTCGGCAGCCCGGCGAGAAGCGCGGCCATCCGCCCGACGTTGCGGTTGTCCTCGCCGGCCTGGTTCGCGTCGCCGAAGACGACCTCGTCGATCCGGGTCGCGTCGGAGCGCAGGCCGGGGGCCCGCGCGACGATCGCCTCGACCACGACAGCGGCGAGGTCGTCGGGGCGCACCCCGGCGAGGGCACCGGCGAACCGGCCGAACGGCGTGCGGACCGCGTCGTAGACGAAGGACGGGGCGAGCGATGAGGTGGGCGCAGTCATGACCGGTCTCCTTCTTCCTGCTCGAATCGGGCGATCTGCTCCTGGGCGATCGCGAAGGCGTGGTTGGCGCTCGGGACGCCGAGGTAGATGGCCGACTGGAGGATGACCTCCTGGATCTCCGCGACGGTCAGGCCGTTGCGGCGTGCTGCCCGCACGTGCATGGCGAACTCGTCCCAGTGCCCGTTCGCGATGAGCGCGGTCATCGTGATGGCGCTGCGCATGGTCCGGTCGAGGCCGGGGCGGGTCCAGATCTCGCCCCAGGCGTAGCGGGTGATGAGGTCCTGGAAGTCGGACGTGAAGTCGCTCTTGCGGGCCTCGGCAGCGTCGACGTGGGCGTCGGAGAGGACGGCCCGGCGCACCGCCATGCCGTCGGCATGGGCCTGCTCCGCGGTGCGGTCCCCGCGGGTGGACTCAGGCCGTGGCATGCGAGACCTCGATGCGGAAGAAGTCGGCCAGGATCGCCGCGACGGCGGCCGGCTGCTCGGCCGGTGCGAGGTGGGCGGCCTCGTCGACGACGACGGCTCGCCCGCCCGTCCCGCCGGCGATCTCGTCGGCGGACGCGGCGGGGGT
>NZ_AWQS01000435.1 GCF_000576575.1 Intrasporangium chromatireducens Q5-1 | reverse complement strand
GCGGTGGGGTACGGAGGGTGACGAGGCGGTCGAGCGCCTGCTCTTCCGGGCTCGCTACGTCGAGGGCAAGCATTCCGCGACGCGGATCCACCCGGAGCTGCTGGACCTCGCGGTCGGAGACCAAGTGCCCTACGGCGGTGGTGCTATGCGACGGTCACCGAGCTGGAGCCGAACCGGCACCTCGTCGCCGGCGAGGCGTTCGTGCTGCGCCCGCTGCCGGACGGCCGGACCCGGGTGATCATCCGGCAGCGCGGCCAGGGCTACATCACCGCGGCCATCGACGGTCTGGCAGCGGACGCCCCGACGGCCGTCCGGGCCCTGGCATTCGTCGTCAGGCGCGTCCCGGGTGCGACGCTGCTGGCGCGCGGATTCGACTTCCTCGTCGCCGACCCCCTGCACCAGTACATGGAGATGGGGGTCCTGCGGGGCCTCAAGCTGCGAGCGGAGGGACGGTATGGCGATGGCGGGGCACAGGACCGAACGCCGACTTCCTCCGTGGAGCCCATGGCGGCAGCGAGCTGAGCTCGCGGGCCGCGTTGCCACCGGGACGGCTCGACCCCCGGCCGTGGTGGCGATCAAGACGTTCCACACCGCGGCGTGGTTCTCGATCGAGGCGTGCGTCTGCTATGTCCTCTACACCGGGCTCGTCGGGCGCACGAACAGGCACGTCGGGACGGCAGCGGCGGTCGTGGCGGGCGAGAGCCTGGTCTTCGCTGCCAACGGCTTCCGCTGTCCGCTGACCGAGCTCGCCGAGCGGTATGTCGCCGAGCGCGGGTCGGTCACGGACGTCTACCTGCCGGACTGGTTCGCTCACAACATCCCGGCGATCCACGCCCCGCTGCTGCCCCTCATGGCCTACCTGCACCTGCGCAACCTGCGACGTGCGAGCGCACGTGGCCAGAGCCTGCGGAGGTAAGCCGAGCAGCTCAGGTCTCGGGCTCGGGCGGCTCCGCTCGGTGCCGGACGTGCTCGTCGAAGAAGGCGAGGACCCGCTGCCAGGCATCGGTCGCGGCCTCGGGGTCGTAGTTGGCGAGCTGGTCGTTGAAGAAGGAGTGCCTGGCCGACGGATACACCTTGAGATCGTGCGGTACGCCGGCCGCACTGAGCTCAGTCTCCAGGATGGCGGCCGCCTTCGTGGTGAAGTCGTGTCCCGGCCACGACCCCACGACCGGGCAGAGGCGGCGGACGGCTTCCCGTGGCCGCGGCGCCAAACCGTAGAAGGGGGCGATGGCGTGCAGGCGCTGCTCTGTGCACCCCCAGGTGAGCACGACCGAGCCGCCGAGACAGAAGCCGACTGCGCCCAGGCGATCCGCATCGACGTCGGCACGCCGGGCAAGGTCGCTCAGCGCCGTGCGGAGGGCTGGCACACCGTAGTGGTCGAGGTTGCCGGTCATGGTCCCGACCATCATGCGGGCCATGCAGACGGCCCGGTTGCGGCCCGCGAAGAGGTCGACCCCGAGGGCAACGAAACCCTCACCCGCGAGGCGCCGGCAGACGTCCTTGATGTTGTCGTTGAGTCCGAACGCCTCGTGGATGACCACCAGCCCCGGGAACGGCCCGGTGCCGTCGGGGACTGCGAGATAGGCGGCGTTGAGGGTCTCCGTCCTCATCGTTCCAGTGTGGAGCGCCTCCGCGGCCGGCGTCCGGCCTTTTCCGGCCCTCCAGCACCTCCCATATCGGACCACGGTCCGATCCTGGTGGCCCCAGCCCCTCCCATATCGGACCATGGTCCGATCCCGGCGGAGCCACCTCGCTGGCCGACTGGCCTTTCGTCGGGTCGTGGCCCTTCGTCGGGTAGTGGCCTTTCGTC
>NZ_AWQS01000434.1 GCF_000576575.1 Intrasporangium chromatireducens Q5-1 | reverse complement strand
GCGCTCGCGGTCCATCGGGTAGATGAAGTAGAGGCCGTACGTCCGCGCGAGCGGCAGGTCGACCTGCTGGCCGACGATCACGGCGGAGATCTCGTGGCCGTTCTCGTCGATCGTCGCCACCTGCAGGTGCTGCCGGTCGGGCGAGGACGAGACCGCCTGTCGGAGGCTCGTCGGGATGAAGCGCACGCCGATCTCGTTGCTCTCGATCGGGCCGATCGCCACGGGCGCCGTGTTGTTGTCGGTCCTCGACAGCACGACGTAGCGTCGCTCGTTGCCGGCATCCTGGCGGTAGGACTTGACGAGCTCGGTCGCGAACTGGGTGATCTGGGCGATCGACTCGGTCTGGTCGGTGTAGAGGATCTGGCGCTGCGCGTCCTTGGCGAGCCGCAGGCTGTCCTCCGCCGCGATCTTCTGTCGGCTGTCGATCAGACCCTGGGCGATGGCCCCGTAGAGGTAGGTCCCGACCGCGCTCAGCACGAGCAGCCCGAGGAGCATCGTGACGACGACGACCCGGAAGCTCAGCGACGAGCGCCAGAGGTGTCGGGTCCGGTCCCAGCCGTGGCGCAGCACGGAGCGGGCCCGCTCTGCGAGCCCGTCCTGACCGGGCTGCGGCTTCATCGTCAGGCGGGACCTGCCTTGTAGCCGACGCCACGGACGGTGACGACGATCTCCGGGTGCTCCGGGTCGTGCTCGATCTTCGAGCGGAGCCGCTGGACATGGACGTTGACGAGGCGAGTGTCACCGGCGTGGCGGTAGCCCCATACCTGCTCGAGCAGGACCTCACGGGTGAAGACCTGCCACGGCTTGCGGGCCAGGGCGACGAGCAGGTCGAACTCCAGCGGCGTGAGGGACAGCGCCTGCCCGTCCCGCTTGACGGAGTGCCCGGCGACGTCGATGTCGAGATCGCCGATGGTCAGCTTCTCGGGGGCCGGCTCGTCGCCGCGACGGAGCCGGGCGCGCAACCGGGCGATGAGCTCCTGCGGTTTGAACGGTTTGACGACGTAGTCGTCCGCGCCCGACTCGAGGCCGACGACGACGTCCACGGTGTCGGTGCGGGCCGTCAGCATGACGATCGGGACGCCACTCTCGGCGCGGATGCGGCGGCACACCTCCATGCCGTCGAGGCCCGGCAGCATGACGTCGAGGAGCACGAGGTCGGGCTTGGCGTCTCGGAAGGCACCCAGCGCTTCCGAGCCATCGGCGACGTGGCTGACCTCGAGCCCCTCGTTGCGCAGGACGATACCGAGCATCTCGGCGAGCGCCAGGTCGTCGTCGACGACCAGAACCCGACCCTTCACGTCACACTCCCTCCGCGCGGCGTCCCCCCGCCGCGTTCCGCTGTCAGTCCGTCCACATCATCACACACGCGCGCACGCGATCCCGGACCGCGTGTCGTGCAGTGGCGCGGCGCGTCAGCCCTGGGTCACGTACCACTTGCCCTTCAGCTTGACGGCCTTGAGGTTCTTGATGATCGATGCGGCGAGCTCCGGGGTCGTCCTGGCACTGGCGAACGTCGCGGTGTCGCCCTGGACGGTGGCGCCCTCGACCTTGAGCCCCTTGAACATGTCCTTGGCGGACTGCAGCTGCTCGAGCATCGGCGTGACCGCCTGGGCGCACTGCTCCTTGGCGTTGGGCAGGTCCTCGATCGCGGTGCCGTTCGCGGCCATCAGCCCGCAGACCGTCGAGCTGTCGCCGTTCAGCAACGCCGTGAGCCAGCCGGTCATCACGGCGTCCGGGGTCGACTGGTCGACCGGCTTCGCCGGTGTGGCTGTGGTCCCGGCGCCGGCCGCGCCGGACGGCGCCGGGGTCG
>NZ_AWQS01000433.1 GCF_000576575.1 Intrasporangium chromatireducens Q5-1 | reverse complement strand
CCACCGACCAGCTGCACCGGGCCCGAGCGCCCACCCGAGCACGACCGAGAGGGCGACCATGACGGACCGAGGACAGGCGCAGGACCGCCACGTCCCCGTCCTTCGCGACCGCATCCTCGACCTGTTGGGACCGGCACTGTCCGAGACCGGCGCCGTGCACGTGGACGCGACGCTGGGGATGGGCGGTCACGCCGAGGGTGTGCTCGAGCGGTTCCCGCACGCGACGGTCGTCGGCATCGACCGGGACCGCGAGGCGCTCGCCCTGGCCGGGGAGCGCCTCGGCCGGTTCGGCGACCGGTTCCTCCCGGTCCACGCCGTCTACGACGAGATCGGCGAGGTGCTCGACTCGCTCGGCATCGCAGCCGTGCAGGGCGTCCTGTTCGACCTCGGCGTCTCGTCGCTGCAGCTCGACGAGACCGACCGTGGTTTCGCCTACCGCGTCGACGCGCCCCTCGACATGCGCATGGACCAGTCGACCGGCCCCACCGCGGCCGACGTCCTCAACACCTACCCCGCCGCCGAGCTCGCCCGGGTGCTGCGCGACTACGGCGAGGAGCGCTACGCGCGCCGGATCGCCGCCGAGGTCCTCCGCGAGCGGGATCGCGAGCCGTTCACGACGTCGGGCCGGCTCGTCGACCTGCTCCGGCGCACCATCCCGATGGCCTCGCAGCGGCAGAGCGGGCACCCGGCGAAGCGGACCTTCCAGGCGCTGCGCATCGAGGTCAACGACGAGCTCGGCAGCTGGAGCCGCGCCATCGAGGCAGCCGTCGACCGGCTCGCCGTCGGTGGCCGCATCGCCGTGCTGTCCTACCACTCCCTCGAGGACCGCATCACCAAGCGTGCCCTCGCCGCCGGTGCCACCTCGACGACGCCGCCCGGCCTGCCGGTCGAGCTGCCCGAGCACGCGCCCTACCTGCGCCTCCTGACCCGCGGCGCGGAGGAGCCCGGCGAGGCCGAGGTCATCGCCAACCCGCGGGCCGCCTCGGCGCGGCTGCGCGTCGCCGAACGCACCCGGGAGACAACCGCCCGCACCACCGACCGCCCGAGGAAGGCCCCCACCCCATGAGCCAGATGACCGCCACCGCCAGGCCGCTGCGGGCGCCCCGGAGGGTCCCCGTCGTCGCACCGCTGCGCGTCATCCCGACCCGGATCGGCGCGAGCGGCAACGGCGCCTTCGCCACGCTCTGCGTCAGCCTGCTCACTTTGGGCCTGATCGGGCTGCTCCTGCTCAACACGGCGCTCGCCGAGGGCTCCCTGACGTTGGGGGCGCTGTCGAAGGAGTCCGGCGTGCTCACCGACCGGGCCGGCGACCTCGGCGAGCAGATCGCCCGGTCCTCGTCGAGCAACACGCTCGCGGCCAGCGCTGCCTCCCTCGGCATGGTCCGTGCCAACGAGCCCGGCTACATCGACCTGCGGACCGGCAAGGTGACGGGCACCGCCCAGCCGGCGACCAAGCTGCAGAAGGTCGCGATCGTCGTCGCGCCGATGCCGGCGCCGCGCGTGGTCAAGCGGATCACGTCCGCCCTCGACGGCGCTACCGGGGCGACGGCGGCAGCGGCCAAGGCGGTCGCGAAGGAGGCCTCGAAGCTCGCCGCGGCCGCCACGCCGAAGGTGGCCGATAGCGTCGCTCCGCCGTCTGCCACGGAGACACTTGACTCGACCAGCAAGCCGGCGGGAACGCCCGCGACGACGAGGTGAGTTCGTGACCCAGACCCGAGGCACCGGCCCCCGCCGGCCGGATGCCCGCGGCAGGGCCACCGCACGTGGCGCGACGCCCCGCACCGCGACGCCCCGCACCGCGACTCCCCGTGGCG
>NZ_AWQS01000432.1 GCF_000576575.1 Intrasporangium chromatireducens Q5-1 | reverse complement strand
GCCGTCGCCGTCGCCGTCGCCGTCGCCGTCGGCGTCGTCGTAGAAGGGGAGGGGCAGGTCTATGCCTTCCAGGGCGTCCAGGTCGGCGAAGTCGTCCTCGACGGCCTGTCGATCGATCGGGGCTGCCCATTCGATTCGGGATTCGTTCGGGCTGATGCCGGCTTCGGCGAGCTCAGCCTCGAGAGCCGCCGGGGTGGTGCCACGGATCCGGGCCAGCGCGGTCAGGGACAGCATTCCTTGCTGGTATCCGCGAGTCGCGCGCATCAGCAGGCGTTGCGGCGCGCGGGGCGTCTGCGACTCGACCTGCAGGGCTCGGTACTGCGGGCTCCAGCCGTGGTTCGCGGCGAGCCATGGTGTGGTGTGATCCCACCACATGGCCTTGGTCGCCGCGTCAAGGTATGCGGCCTGCTCCATCTGGATGAGCACGATGCGTGGCGACGCTTGAAACCATTGCACGGCCTTGGACAAGTCGGCCAAGGAGAGTTGCTCGGAGCGACCGAAGAACTCGCGGAGACCTTTCACGGGTACGAGTAGATGGCGTGCGAACGCATCCGCGCGCTTCTCGTAGTCCTCGCGGTCAGCCCAGGCGCCTTGGGAGGCCACCTCGTAGTCACGGAACAGGACGTGGGCCAGTTCGTGGGCCAAGGTGCTGCGCTGCCGCATGGGGTTGGCCGTGCAGGCGACGACGACCTTGGTGATTCCCCGCTCAGGGTCGTGCGCCGTCATGCCGTGTTCGTCGGGATTGGCGACACTCAGGCTGGCGACGTCCAGACGCGGAACCAGTTCGTACAAAGCGAACATGTCGGCGATCGGCTGCACACCGAGGTGATGCTCCCGGCGAAAGGCTTCAGCGCGCGCCCGCCCTTCTACTTCTGGCCTCATGCGGACTCGGTGAGGCCCATCTCATCGAGAAAGGCGTCCACCTCCAGGTAGTGCATCAGCTCGCGGTGCATGGCCTGCATCGTCGCGTCCCCGGTTGCCCGAGCAACACACCGCACCCGCGCGCGAACATCCGAACGCCCGGTGATCTCTGTAACGCTCGATCCCGTCGCCCACGCGATGGCGAGGACCTCGTTCGTCTTCGGCTCCCGCGCTCCGCTTTCGATCCTGGAGAGCGTGGGCTGCGTGATCCCGGCCCGTTCGGCCAGAGCCCGCTGGGACAGTCCGGCCTGCTCTCGTGCTCGCGCGACCTGGTCGCCAAGGTGCAGAATCATTTTGAATCACTTCCCCTCGTACTGATTCAGAGCGTACGCCGAGGGGCTGACACAGACAAGTGGGCGCGTGGACGTGCCCTCGCTCCTCGAGGCTGCGCGGCGGGAGGAAAGGAGCGGCTCGGGAGTCCGCTCGCCCATCAGGTGCTCAAGAGGTTCGTGGGCCGCAGGGTATCGCCGGATGGGCGTCAGGGCCGCACCAGTCGCTCCGTTCGCCTTCGCTCACCTTTGCCTTCGCGGCGATGTCGCCAGTCTGCCGACCTGCGCGCGCACAGGACCTCTCAACTGGGGGAGGGGCGAACGGACGGATCCCGTGCGGCGCTCAAATTGAAACTGGTTGACACTCCGATCGTTGAGTCGGAAGGTCGTTTGACGTCGAGACTTCGTGCAACCAGTCGTGCAACCAAATCGCCGATGAGCTCCCTGTGCTCAACCCCTCACCAGGGGTCGCGCCAATCCGGCCCGCGGACGTTCCCGCAGGTCACCCGCCCATTTCGCTCCGGCGTGGAGCGCTCGACCACCGTGACTGTCCCCTTGCGGGGGAAGAGTGTCAATCCGCCCGTTTCGGGTCCTCTGGCGCGTGCAACGAGTTGTGACGTTTCCGCAGGTCAAGGGTAGTTACTCG
>NZ_AWQS01000431.1 GCF_000576575.1 Intrasporangium chromatireducens Q5-1 | reverse complement strand
ACTGGCACGTAAATAGCCGTCCGTCCGAGCCGAAACCTCCGGCTCTGCCCTATTTGCCCCATTCCATGGGAGCGCCGCAGGCCCGGGTCCGCTCGACGGGTCAGACGGCGGCTGGGGACTTCGCCTCCACCGCCGGCGGTGCGGGCACCCCGGCGGCCTCGCACAGCGCGTTGATCGCCGCGTGCACGGCGGGCACCCGCTGCAGGTCGGGCGTCGTCACCGCGAGGATCTGCCGCCGCGACGCCGGCTCGAGCGGCAGGGCGACGACGTCGTCGGGCTTCGCGGCGCCGAGGATCAGGTCGGGCACGAGCGCGACGCCAAGGCCGGCGCGGACGAGACCGAGGACGGCGACGTAGTCCTCGGTCTCGAACGCGACGTTGGGGGCGAAGCCGGCGTGGCCCGCCAGCGACAGCAGGTGCCCGCGGCAGCGGGGGCACCCGGCGATCCATTCCTCGGACGAGAAGTCCGACATGTGGGCGGACCCCTGCTGGGCCAGCGGGTGGTCCTTGGGGACGGCGAGGCGCACCTCGTCGTCGAGCAGCTTGTGGGTGACGAGGGCCGACAGGTCCTCCTCGATCTCGCCGAGGTCCATCCCCTCGTAGGCGAACGCGACGGCGACGTCGCAGTCACCGGCCCGCAGCGCCGCGAGCGACTCCGGTGGCTCCGCCTCGGTGAAGTGGATCGTCACGTCCGGGTGGCGCTCCTTGAGGATCGCCAGGGCCTTCGGCACGAGCGTCGCGGACGAGCTCGGGAACGCCATGAGCCGCACCCGTCCCGCTCGCAGTCCCGCGATCGCGGTGATCTCCTCCTCAGCGGCGTCGAGGGCCGCGAGCACCCCGACCGCGTGGCGGGCCAGCACCTCGCCGGCCTCGGTCAGCCGAACCTGGCGGCCGTAGCGCTCGACGAGGATCGTGCCGGTGCGCTGCTCGAGGCGCCGCACCATCTGCGAGATGGCCGGCTGGGTGAACCCGAGGGCGTTGGCCGCGCCGGTGAAGCTGCCCGCGTCGGCGATGGCCTTCATGACTCGGAGGCCCGCTGCGTCGATCATGCCTCCAGCATAAGCGCCGCTTATGCAGCCCGGCCCCGCGTCGGTCGGCGCGTTACCTGCGGGGCCAGCTGAGCGGCATACCAACCCCTGCTGGTAGGGAGACCAACCCTCGGTATACCGCTCAGCCGGCTCACGCTCGCCGCGCGGCTCCGCGGGGCTAACCTGCCGTCATGGGAGATGACGCGCGGATCTCGTACCTGCCCGTGCCGAGCGCCGACGAGGTGCCGGACGACGTGGCCAAGCTGTGGGGCAAGGCTGAAGAGAACATGGGCTTCGTGCCCAACGTCTTCAAGGCGCAGGCCTACAACGGGGAGCAGTTCCTCGCCTGGTGGCGCTACTTCAACCTCCTCGTCAACAAGGAGGGGCACCTCAGCAACGCCGATCGGGAGTTCCTCGCCGTCGTCGTCAGCAACCTCAACCGCTGCACCTACTGCTGCATCAGCCACGGCGCGGCGCTGCGCGAGTACAGCGGCGACGCCCGGATGGCCGACCTGGTCGCCGTCAACTGGCGCCAGGCCGGCCTCGACGAGCGGCGGCAGGCGATGGCCGCCTACGCCGAGAAGCTCACCCTGCACCCGGCCGAGGTGACGCAGGCTGACCTGCAGCCGCTGCGCGAGGTCGGCCTCGACGACCACGAGATCCTCGAGCTGGTGCAGGTCGTCGGCATGTTCAACATGACGAACCGCGTCTCGACCGCGATCGGCATGGTGCCCAACGAGGAGTACCACTCACAAGGCCGGCCGTGAGCCGACGGGCGCCGGCCGCTGGCGCGAGCGCCGTGGCCGTCGCGGCG
>NZ_AWQS01000430.1 GCF_000576575.1 Intrasporangium chromatireducens Q5-1 | reverse complement strand
GGGCCGCTCGGCCCAGCGCCAGTCGGCGAGGACCGCGACGCAGGCCCGGACGACCGGCTCGGGCACCTCGGTGTCCTCGCCGCGCAGCAGCTCCCGCAGCCGCTGGCCCCACCCGAGGTCGCTGAGCCGGGCCACCGCCCGACCCGGCGCCATGGCCGCGTCGGCGCTGATCCGGCCCTTGCGGGGGACACCGAGGCGGTCCATCCCGCTCGGCCACTGCGCCCGGGGCTCGACCACGACGCCGGGTCGCTCGAGCCGCTCGCTCGCCACCCGCAGCGCGGCCTCGGGCAGGGATGCGTCGAACCACGGGCCGGCGCAGGTGTCGCACCGTCCGCAGGGCTCCGCGGACTCGTCGTCGAGGCACTCCTGGAGGAACGCCATCCGGCATCCCGTCGTGCGCTCGTAGTCGAGCATCAGCTGCTGCTCCCGCTCACGGGCCTCGGAGACGCGGGTGTAGCGCTGCGCGTCGTAGGCCCACGGCGCACCGGTCGCGGCCCAGCCCCCCGGCACCCGCTGGACGGCACCGTCGACGTCGAGCACCTTCAGGAGCAGCTCGAGCCGGGTCCGGCGGATGTCGACGATCGCCTCGAGGGCGACGGTCGACAGGGGCTTGGCCGCCTCGGACAGGGCACGAAGCACTGCGTCGGCCTGGTCCGGGCGCGGCATCGAGGCGGACGCGAAGTAGCGCCAGATGTCCTTGTCCTCGGGCCCGGGCAGGAGCAGGACGTCGGCCCGGTCGGTGGCGCGCCCGGCGCGTCCCACCTGCTGGTAGTAGGCGACCGGGGATGCCGGGGCGCCGAGGTGGATGACGAAGCCGAGGTCAGGCTTGTCGAAGCCCATGCCGAGGGCGCTCGTCGCGACGAGCGCCTTGACCTGGTTGTCGCGCAGCGCCTCCTCGAGGCGGATCCGCTCGGCCGGCTCGGTGCGGCCGGTGTAGGCAGCGACCTCGTGGCCCGCCTCGCGCAGCGCGGTCGCGACGTCCTCGGCGGCGGCGACGGTGAGGGCGTAGACGATGCCGCTGCCGCTCAGCTCCCCGAGGTGGGCGATGAGCCAGGCCAGCCGCTGCTCCGGTGCACCGAGGGGCATGACGCCGAGCCGGAGCGACTCGCGGGCGAGGGGGCCCCGCAGGGTCAGCACGTCGCGGCCCCCGGCCCCGAGCTGCTCGACGACGTCGGTGACGACGCGGGCGTTGGCCGTGGCGGTCGTCGCGAGGACCGGCGTCTCCTCGGGCAGCGAGGTGAGCAGGTCACGGATGCGTCGGTAGTCGGGCCGGAAGTCGTGGCCCCAGTCGCTGATGCAGTGCGCCTCGTCGACGACGAGCAGGCCGCACGACCGGGCCAGCGCGGGCAGCTGCTCGTCTCGGAAGCGGGGGTTGTTGAGCCGCTCGGGGCTCACGAGCAGGACGTCGACCTCGCCACGCGCCAGGGCGCCCGAGACCGCCCCCCACTCGTCGGCGTTGGTGGAGTTGAGCGTGACCGCCCGGATGCCCGCGCGTTCGGCCGCCGCGATCTGGTCGCGCATCAGGGCGAGCAGGGGGCTGACGATGACGGTGGGCCCGGCGCCCTCGGCGCGCCGCAGGCCGGTGGCGACGAAGTAGACCGCCGACTTGCCCCACCCGGTGCGCTGCACGACGAGGACACGACGGCGCCCCGCGACAAGCTCCTCGACGGCTTCGAGCTGGCCGTCGCGGAACTCTGCGTCGGGCCGGCCGACGAGACGTCGCAGCTCGGTGAGGGCGCGCTCGCGCAGGTCTGTGGCAACTGGCATGGCACCCAACCTACGTCGCGGCACTGACGCAGCTGTGCGGCATACCTCCCGCCTGTGGACGAAGGCGGCTGGAAGGATGGGCGCATGAGAAGCCCTGTGTCAAGCCGCTT
>NZ_AWQS01000429.1 GCF_000576575.1 Intrasporangium chromatireducens Q5-1 | reverse complement strand
ACCCGCGACGACCACGCCGAGGCCGGCGCGCTCCTGCTCGAAGCACTCGGAGAGCGCGACGAACGCTCGGCGCGCCTGGCCCAGAATGCCGTCGTCATCGTCACCCAGGCCGACCCCAAGGCCCAGCCCGGCGACGTCCAGCGCGTCGCCAACGGGTACGCCGACCTGGCCCGCGCCGTGGCCACCATCCCGTTCGACCCTGCAATGGTCGACGGCATCCTGCGCTACGGCTCCCTGCGACCCACGACGCAGCGCGCCTGGCTGGCAGCCGGCGCAGCCGTCGCCCGCGGCCTATGACCACCCAACCCCTGCCCGAGACCGTGCCGGACTGGCCGAAGATCACCGCCACCGTCCGCGCCGACGCCACCGGCAGCCTGACCATCAACGGCACCGAGCACCCCTGCCAGGCCGCCACCGTCGAGGAGCTGCGCATCGGCATGATCGCCCGCTGCGCGGGCATTGCCGCCCGGCTGGGCCGGCCCGTCCGGGTCACGGCCCAGGACCTGCGAGCAGACGTGGACCGTCGCCGTCCGCCCCGAGGGCATCGTGCAGCTCGTCGACGAGAACGGCACCATCCCGCCAGCTGGCACCCTCACCGTGCAGAACGGCCGCTGCCGATCCTGCCACCGCCCACAACCCGTCACCGCGACCACCTGCCACAGCTGCGGGACCAGCGAGCCGCACCGGGTCGAGGTCGACCCACCCGACCAAGGTACGGATTTGAAATGACCAATAATCTTCCGCGTGTCGGCCGTCTTGACGGTTCCGTCACCGCTAGGCTCGTGCTCATGAACGCTCGTGGCCGCGAACGCGGCTCGCTCGTCGAAGCGAGGAAGGTTGGCCTCTGGTTCGAGGCCGACGCCGACGCGCGTCTCACCGCCCTGGCCACGGCCGCCGGAACGTCCAGATCAGCGCTCGCGCAATGGCTTATCGAGCGCGTCGAGCAGGACCCGGCCGGCCGACCTGTTGGTTGGGCCGAGAGCCACCCTCATGAGGAGGAACTACCCATAGACACCCGATAACGCATCGGACCCCCACCCTTGGCGGGGCGGGGGTCCGGAAGCTAAGCGCCTGATCTGACGAAGTTTGGCGACAGAACCAGATCAAGCGATGTGGAGGAGAACCGGCTTGGCAGGCCGGGAACCCTCGTTTGTCCTTCGGAGGCTGACCCGAAAGGTGTTGCCATCATAGCGTCTACATCTACACCTCACCACGAATGTGACCTCGGCGCGCCGTGGGCGCTCACTGCGGCGATCAGTCCGCGGCCCCGCGTGCGCGTGGCCGCCGTCGACGCGCACGGCCAGGTGCTCAACGAGTACCGACCCGGCGCAGACCGCCGGACCGACGGCCTGGAGCCCGACCGCCCGTGGGCGGTCTACCTCGCCGGCACCGATCACCGCTTCCGGCTGCTCGCGTTCGACCTCGACGCCAAGACCGACCCGGCGGCCGCCCAGCGCGACGCCGAGCTGCTGGCCGGCCTGCTGGCCGACGCCGGCCTGCCGGCGGTCGTCTGCCAGTCCGGCCCCTCCGGTGGCCGGCACGTGTGGGTCGGTCTGGCCGAGAGCGTGGACCCCGAGACCGTGGCCACCCTGGCGCGGCTGGCCCGCCACCTGTGCCCCACCCTCGACCTGGCCCCGCTGACCAACCCCGTCACCGGCTGCGTGCGCCCTCCCGGCGCGCCGCACCGTGCCGGTGGCCACTCCACGGTGCTCAGCGGCCGGCTGGACACACTGACGCAGCCCACGGGGACCGCCGCCCAGGTGCGCCGGCTCGTGGAGACCCTGGCCCAGCTCGTCACCGACGCCGAGCCCGCCCAGGCCATCGACCCGCGCACCCCGCTGCCGCTGGATCACCACGGCCGGCTGTACCTGCCCGGCCCCCGCCGGCCGCTGCCG
>NZ_AWQS01000428.1 GCF_000576575.1 Intrasporangium chromatireducens Q5-1 | reverse complement strand
AGCAAGCGGCTTGACACAGGGCTTCTCATGGCGCCTCGTCCGGAGACTGGTTGACGTGAATCCGTGGCACCCGGGCACCGACGCGGGTGACGATCTCGTAGCTGATCGTGTCCGTCATCTCGGCCCAGTCCTGCGCGGTCGGTTCACCGGGAGCGCCGCCGAACAGGGTGGCGACGTCACCGGCTCGGGCACCCGAGCCGGCGCCGAGGTCGACGACGAACTGGTCCATGCAGACCCGCCCCGCGACCCGCGTGCGGGTGTCCCCGACGGCGAGCGGGCCGACGTTCGTCGCGTTGCGCGGGATGCCGTCCGCGTAGCCGGCCGGGACGAGGCCGACGACCGTGTCGTGCTCCGGCGCGTAGAGGTGCCCATAGCTGATCCCCTGCCCAGCGGGGAGCCGTTTGACCAGCGCGAGCCGCGCCCGCAGCGACATGACGGGACGCAGGCCGAAGTCGTCGTCGACCTGCGGCACGGGGCTCAGGCCGTAGAGCGCGAGGCCGGGGCGCACCAAGTCGGCGTGGGCCGACGGGTGCAGCAGGGTCGCGGCGGAGTTGGCGAGGTGGCGCACCTCGAGCCGGCACCCCTCCCGCTCGGCCTCGGCGGCCGCCTCGAAGAACCGGTCCTGCTGCGTGAGGACGGTGGGGTGGTTCGGCGCGTCGGCGTGCGCGAAGTGCGTCCAGACGCCGACGACGGTGATGACGCCCTCGGCCTCGAGCGGGCGGGCGTGGCGCACCAGCGTCGTCCAGTCGGGGCCGTAGGCGCCGCCACGTCCGAGCCCGGTGTCGACCTTGAGGTGGACGCGAGCCGTCCGGCCCACCGACCGCGCGGCCGCCGCGATCTCGTCGAGGGCCCACGGCGCCGACGCTGACAGGTCGATGTCCCGGGAGATCGCGCCGGCGAAGTCCGCGCCGGGCACGGCGAGCCAGGTCAGCAGCCGAGTGGTGATCCCGGCGTCACGCAGCGCGAAGGCCTCGGGCATCTGGGCCACGCCGAGCCAGGTCGCGCCCGCACCGACCGCGGTGCGCGCCACCTGCAGCAGGCCATGCCCGTAGGCGTCGGCCTTGACGACCGCCATGAGCTGGGCGTCCCCTGCGCGGGCACGCAGGAGGCGCACGTTGTGCGCGAGGGCGGCGTGGTCGATCTCGGCCCAGACGGGCAGCGCGTCGGGTATCTCCGTGGTCATCGGTGGCAGTGTCGCACGTCAGGCCGTCAGATCCCGCGTGCGAGCAGCTCCCGGACAGCCGACGGTATGGCGTGTGCCACCCGCAACGCTCGCACCGGACCTCCCGCTGACGCGCGCTCTGCCGCGAGGCCGTGCACGAGGGCGCCGAGCGACCCCGCGTCGAGCGGGTCGAGCCCGGCCGCGAGAAGCGTGCCGAGCAGGCCGGCGAGGACGTCCCCTGCACCGGCGGTCGCGAGCCAGGCCGGTGCGTCGGCCTGGGACCGGACCGGGCCGTCCGCCGCGGCGACGAGCGTCGTCGAGCCCTTGAGGAGCACGGTCGCGCCGGTCAGCTCGGCGATCCGCCGGACCGCGCCCACCGGGTCGGCCTCGACCTGCTCGCGGCTCACCTCGCCGGTCACCCCCGCCCAGGGCCGAGTGGCCGGATCGACCTGGGCCCGGACCGGCTCGCCCGTGCTCGCACCGTCGCCGGAGCCGACGTCGGTCCGGCCGGTCAACCCGTCGGGCGGGTCGGTCAGGAGGCGGGTCAACAGGCGGGCCGCCTCGCCGGCGTGGGGCGTCAGCAGAGTCGGGGCCGAGCGGGGTCCGTCGATGAGGTCGAGGCCACCGGCGTCCACGACGACGGGCAGGTCGGACGCGAGCGCCTCGCGGGCGACTCGCAGCTGCTCGTCCGGCCCCGAACTGGCCTCTCGACTGTTTGTGGCCTCTCGACGGTTTGTGGCCTCT
>NZ_AWQS01000427.1 GCF_000576575.1 Intrasporangium chromatireducens Q5-1 | reverse complement strand
CGGTTGGTGGCCTCTCGACGGGAGGAGGGCGTGGGGCGGTTCACCCTCGAGGCGGCGATCTCGGGCCCGCACTCCGTCGCGCCGTCCTTCGCCGAGACCGACTGGGACGCCGTCGTCACGCTCTACGGCGCCCTCGCGCAGGTCTGGCGCTCCCCCTCCGTCACCGTGGCGCACCTGGCCGCCCGGATGCACCGGGCCCTCGCCGACGGTGACGCCCCCGAGCTGCGCCACGTCGAGAACGAGCTGCTCGAGCTGGAAGCAAGCGCAGCGGCATACGCCCGTCGTGACGCGAGGCTCGCCCTCGCCGACCTCGCGTGGCGAACTGGACTGCGGGAGCAGGCCGCCCAGCGCTACCGCGCCCTCGCTGACGAGCTGACCGCCGAACCGCTGCGGCGGTTCTGTCAGCGCCGTGCGGGTGACCCGGCAGGATGGGGGGCATGACACGTGCCAGCTCCCGCGAGCGCCGCGGCGCCATCCGACGCGCCGCCGCCGCCTACGCCGCGCGGCGCCCGGGCCTGGAGGTCGCGACCGGCCTGTTCGTCGAGATGATCACGGACCTGCTCGATGACGCCGGCATCAACTACCTCACCGTGACCGGACGGACCAAGACGGTCGAGTCATATGTCGGCAAGGCCGAGCGGATCCTGCGGGCGCAGCCGCACCGCAGCGACCTCGACGCGCTCATTCGCGAGGAGATCACCGACGAGATCGGGGTGCGGGTCATCACGTACGTCCTCGGCGACGTCTCGGCCGTGGCCGACCTGCTGCGCCAGGAGTTCGCCGTCCTCGACGACCGCGACCTCGGCCTCGAGACGGCGCGGGCGGGGCGGTTCGGCTACTCGAGCCGCCACCTGCTCGTCGCGGTGGACGCGAGCCGCAGCATCCCGGCCAGCTATGAGCCGGTCCGGCGACTGACCGCGTCGGTGCAGGTGCGCACGGTGCTGCAGCACGCGTGGGCCGAGTTCGAGCACGACATCCGCTACAAGGGGACGGTGCCCGACGAGTACGCCTCCGACCTCGACCGACGGTTCACCCTCGCGGCCGGGCTGCTCGACCTCGCCGACCGCGAGTTCGCCGCGATCCGGGACCGGCTCCAGCTCGCCCTGCCCGAGGAGCCCACCGAGGACGAGGACGATGCGGAGGAGGCGGCCGAGGTGAGCGAGGCCGTCGCGGGGCTCGAGGGAGTGACTCGGCGCACCGGCCCGCGGATCGGCGCGCAGGACCTCGCGAAGTTCCTGGCCACGACGTACACCGATGCCGGCTGGTCCCGGGGCGACCACTACGACTGGATCGCCGGCCTGCTCGCCGACCTCGGCATCGGCGCCGTGGAGCAGCTCGAGCAGGTGCTCGGGGGCGTGGACGAGTCGCAGGTCAGCAGCCGGATGGGCTACAAGTACCCGCCCGGGGCGGTGCGGCGTCTCGACGACGCCCTCCTCGCGGTCTACGGGGAGGACTACATCACGCTGCCCGGCAACGCCCACCGCGTCGCGTCGCTCGAGGCGCGGCTCGCTCGCCTCCGGGGCGACACGGGGAGCACCGCGTCGGCCTGATTCGACGCCGGCGCCGACGCATGCGATGCTTCAGCGACGTCTTGTCCACTCCCGGTTACGGATTCGCGCTCTGCGGCTGTAGAACCGGTCGAATCCACAGGATGCGGCGCGTTACCCACAGGCGCGTTACCCAAACGTGACATCCGTAGAAACCTTCGTTAGTGTGATGCCCGCCGGTTCGCTCCTGAGCCGGTGCCGAGGGTGGTCCGCCGAGTCCTGCCAGCCGCCCAAGGCCCCTCGATGTCCCTTCTGGCAGGAGTGGGGGAACCATCTCCCGGGCGCTTCGGCGCCCTCGGGGTGAAGCCCTCGCAGTGAGCACAGCACGCGCTCGCAGCGCGGGCCGGGCAGCACCTCCGCCCGAACCCGAC
>NZ_AWQS01000426.1 GCF_000576575.1 Intrasporangium chromatireducens Q5-1 | reverse complement strand
GCTGAGCCGGCGGCCGGGCGGGTCGGGCCGGGAAGCCGAGCCGGCGGGCGTCCGGGCGCCGGTGCCGGGCGGCACGCGAGTTGGGTGGGCAGTTCGTGCTGGCGACTGGGTAGGCTGCGCTCGGGCAGGCCCACGGGGAGGCCGACCCAGGAAGGAGAGGCTCACGTGACTCGAGTGCTGCTCGCGGAGGATGACCCCACCATCTCCGAGCCGCTCGCCCGCGCGCTGCGCCGGGAGGGATACGACGTCGACGTGCGCGAGGACGGTGCGGCGGCGCTCGAGGGTGCCAAGGACAACCCCGACCTCGTCCTGCTCGACCTCGGGCTGCCCCAGGTCGACGGCCTCGAGGTGTGTCGTCGTATCCGGGCCGAGGGACGCAGCGTCCCGGTGCTCATCCTCACGGCTCGCGCCGACGAGGTCGACACCGTCGTCGGGCTCGACGCCGGAGCCGACGACTACGTCACCAAGCCGTTCCGCCTCGCCGAGCTGCTCGCCAGGGTCCGGGCGCTGCTGCGCCGCACGCCGGTCGACTCCGGACCGGGCGGCGACCTCGTGCGGATCGACCCCGAGGGGCGCCGGGCCTGGTTCAAGGACGAGGAGCTGCAGCTGACCGCCAAGGAGTTCGACCTGCTCCGGGTCCTCGTGCGCGAGCAGGGCAAGGTCGTCTCCCGCGAGCAGCTCATGCGGGAGGTCTGGGACACCGCCTGGCTCGGGTCGACGAAGACCCTCGACATGCACATCTCGGTCCTGCGCCGCAAGCTCGGCGACGGGGCCCAGGACCCCCGTTACATCGCCACGGTCCGCGGCGTCGGCTTCCGCTTCGACCAGCCGGCAGGCGAGTGAGGTCGTGCAGCGCAGACTCGACCGCATCGGTGCACTCGGGGCCGGTGTCGCCTCCGGCACCACCGCGGTCCTGCTCGCCGGCGCCGGCTGGTGGATCGCCGAACAGGGGCCCGGCACCTTCCACTCCTGGTTCGTCGTCGACCCCGGCGCGGGCCTCGGCCGCGCGGCCGCGGTCGTCCTCACGGCGGCTCTGCTCGGCTGGGGCGCCGGCTGGCTCGTCACGCTGCCGGCGCGTCGCATGGTCGCCTCCGCCACGTCGGACCTCGTCGAGCTGAGTGACCGGCTCGCGGCCGGCCAGGCCCGCCTGCGCCCGTTGCGGACCGGCATCTCCGAGGTCGACACGGTGTCGGAGGTGATCGCCCGCCGGGCCCATGACATGGCGCGGTCCCTCGCGGCGGAGCGCGACTTCGCCTCCGACGCCTCCCACCAGCTGCGCACCCCGCTCACCGCGCTGCTCATGCGCCTCGAGGAGATCTCCGAGACCGACGACGCCGAGGTGGTCAAGGAGGAGGCCGGCATCGCCATCGCCCAGGTCGAGCGGCTCACCCGCGTCGTCGACGACCTCCTGACCCGCACCCGGGCCGGCAACGGTGGCCAGCCGCCGGCGGTCTCCCTCGACTCGGTCATCGCGGCGCTCCAGCGGGAGTGGCAGCCGGCGTTCGAGCAGGCCCGCCGGTCCGTCCACGTCCACGGGGAGCGGGGGCTCTTCGTCCGGATGACCCCGGTCGGACTCTCCCAGGTCCTCTCCACGCTGCTCGAGAACTCGCTCGTCCACGGCCGCGGCACCGTCGAGGTGCAGGCCCGACGGTCCGGCCCCTCCGTCATCATCGAGGTGAGCGACCAGGGGGAGGGCGTGCCGCCCACCATGGCGCCGCACATCTTCGAGCGGTCCGTCAGCAGCGGCGCCGGCGGCAGCACCGGCCTGGGCCTCGCCCTGGCGCGCGACCTCGCCGAGTCGAACGGCGGCCGGCTCGACCTCGTCCAGGCGCAGCCGCCCCGCTTCGCCCTGTTCCTGTCCGAGGCCGGCGGCCGCTGACCGCCCACGCCGTCGAAAGGCCACAAACCGCCCCAAGGCCACAGTCCGTCGAAAGGCCAC
>NZ_AWQS01000425.1 GCF_000576575.1 Intrasporangium chromatireducens Q5-1 | reverse complement strand
CCACCACCCACCACCCACCACCCGCCCCTCTGCGGGTCGATGTGTTGCCGCGGCCTATGGGCCGCGCCGATACATCGAATCGGCGGTTAGGGTGCCGAGCATGGAACTGCGGCACCTGCGCTACTTCGTCGCCGTCGCCGAGGAGCGCCATTTCGGCCGGGCCGCGCAGCGGCTGCACATGGCGCAGCCACCGCTGTCGCAGCAGATCAAGGCGCTCGAGACCGAGCTCGGCGTGCAGCTGCTCGAGCGGTCCACCCGTCGGGTCGACCTGACACCGGCGGGGGAGCGCTACCTCGAGCGGGCCCGCGCGGTGCTCGAGGCGGTCGACGTGGCGGCCGGTGAGGCCCGGCGCGTCCAGGACGGCGAGGTCGGTCATCTCCGGATCGGGTTCACGGGGTCGGCGACCTACGAGCTGCTGCCGCGGCTTGCCCGCCGGCTGCGCGAGCAGCTGCCGGGGCTCACCCTCGAGCTGACCGGCGAGATGCTGACGCCCCGTCAGGTGCGGGCCCTCAAGACGCACGAGATCGACCTGGGCTTCCTGCGCCCGCCGGTGCGGGTGCCGGACCTCGAGGTCCACGTGCTGCGCAACGAGCCGCTCGTCGCGGTCCTCCCGGAGACCCACCCGCTCGCCGAGCGGCAGAGCGTCGTGCTGGGCGACCTGCGCGACGAGGTCTTCATCTCCTACCCGTCACACCAGGCCTCGGTCACCTACGACGCCGTGCTGAGTGCCTGTGGACGAGTCGGCTTCAGCCCCAAGGAGATCCACGAGGTCGCCGAGACGTCGACGCTCGTGTCGTTCGTCGCGGCCGGGCTCGGGGTCGCCCTCGTGCCGGCCTCCGTGCAGCACCTGCAGATCACCGGGGCCGTCTATCGGCCGATCAGCGACGTGACCCACGAGGTCGGCCTGGCGATGGCGCACCGGTCGGGCGACCGGACGCCGCACATGGACCGGGTGCTGGCGCAGGTCCGCTCACTCCTCGAGGAGTGAGCGGACCTGCGCCAGCACCCGGTCCATGTGCGGCGTCCGGTCGCCCGACCGGTGCGCCATCGCCAGGCCGACCTCGTGGGTCACGTCGCTGATCGGCCGATAGACGGCCCCGGTGATCTGCAGGTGCTGCACGGAGGCCGGCACGAGGGCGACCCCGAGCCCGGCCGCGACGAACGACACGAGCGTCGACGTCTCGGCGACCTCGTGGATCTCCTTGGGGCTGAAGCCGACTCGTCCACAGGCACTCAGCACGGCGTCGTAGGTGACCGAGGCCTGGTGTGACGGGTAGGAGATGAAGACCTCGTCGCGCAGGTCGCCCAGCACGACGCTCTGCCGCTCGGCGAGCGGGTGGGTCTCCGGGAGGACCGCGACGAGCGGCTCGTTGCGCAGCACGTGGACCTCGAGGTCCGGCACCCGCACCGGCGGGCGCAGGAAGCCCAGGTCGATCTCGTGCGTCTTGAGGGCCCGCACCTGACGGGGCGTCAGCATCTCGCCGGTCAGCTCGAGGGTGAGCCCCGGCAGCTGCTCGCGCAGCCGGCGGGCAAGCCGCGGCAGCAGCTCGTAGGTCGCCGACCCCGTGAACCCGATCCGGAGATGACCGACCTCGCCGTCCTGGACGCGCCGGGCCTCACCGGCCGCCACGTCGACCGCCTCGAGCACCGCGCGGGCCCGCTCGAGGTAGCGCTCCCCCGCCGGTGTCAGGTCGACCCGACGGGTGGACCGCTCGAGCAGCTGCACGCCGAGCTCGGTCTCGAGCGCCTTGATCTGCTGCGACAGCGGTGGCTGCGCCATGTGCAGCCGCTGCGCGGCCCGGCCGAAATGGCGCTCCTCGGCGACGGCGACGAAGTAGCGCAGGTGCCGCAGTTCCATGCTCGGCACCCTAACCGCCGATTCGATGTATCGGCGCGGCCCATAGGCCGCGGCAACACATCGACCCGCAGAGGGGCGGGTGGTGGGTGGTGGGTGGTGG
>NZ_AWQS01000424.1 GCF_000576575.1 Intrasporangium chromatireducens Q5-1 | reverse complement strand
TGCGGCGCAGCGCCGTGACGAAGGGAGTGTGGAGCGGGACGGAGGAGTCGGTGAGCCGGACGGACTCGACACGAGTCATGCGAGCCAGCTCATGTCGAGGCCGCTCCCGTCACGGTCCGTCATGGCGACGTGCGTCAGGGCGACGTGGGTGAGGCGACGTGCGTGGGTCATTCGGTGAAGATCCGCCAGACGTCCTTCGCGAGCGAGGCGACCAGCCCGGCGGCGGCCGTCTCCGACAGGTGGGTGGTCGTGCAGATCGACAGCACGAAGGGCGCCTGGTCGAGTGGGCGCACGAGGCATACGTCGTGCGAGACACCGTCGACCCACCCCGTCTTGTTGGCCGTCGTGACGCCCGAGGGCAGCCCGGCCGGGATCTGGTTGCGGTGCCGGGACCGGGACAGCATGGCCTCGACGGGGGCGCAGACCAGTGCCCCGCCCAGGGCGGTGTCGTGGCGGGCCAGGCTGGCCATGAGGCGACCGAGGTCGGCAGCCGTCACGGTGTTGGTGATCCCCGCCTCGCGGGCCCGGGCGTCCTCGATGCCCCGCCGGATCACGGTCTGGTCGGAGCAGCCCGCCGCGTGCAGGACATGGGCGATCTCGTCGAGGCCGACCATCTCGAGCAGGATGTTGGCGGCGAGGTTGCCCGAGTGGGTGATGGCGTGGTCGCACAGCTGCAGCACCGACCGGGTGGTGCCGTGCTCGGCCGCCGACCACGTGCCCGGGTCGTCGTCCTCCGCGGGGTCGACCGAGAAGGTCGAGCCGTCGGCGACGGAGGTGAAGCTGTTGTGGACCTCCACCGGTGCGGCGAGGACGATCTCGCCGCGGGCCGCCTTGCGCAGCACGGCGATGACCAGGGGCAGCTTCATCGTCGAGGCCGCGTAGTGCGGCACGTCGGCGTTGCGTGCGAACCGTGCTCCGATGAGGTCGCCCCACCAGAGCGAGACGGTCCCGTGCTCCGATGCCGCCTCGAGATCCTCTTCCAGGTTCCGGAACGGTGAGATCGCCATGGCTGCTCCTTGCTCAGGCAGCCGAGGCCGACACCACGGCTGCTTCGTTGGGGACCGGCAACGGCACCGCGGCCGCGAGTCCCTCCGACTCGGCCATCCGGCACGAGACGTCGCTGAGCACCTGCGACAACGGCAGGTCGAGGGCACCACAGATCGAGGCGAGCAGCTCGGAGGAGGCTTCCTTCTCGCCGCGTTCGACCTCG
Source organism: Intrasporangium chromatireducens Q5-1 (assembly GCF_000576575.1). GTDB lineage: Bacteria > Actinomycetota > Actinomycetes > Actinomycetales > Dermatophilaceae > Intrasporangium_A > Intrasporangium_A chromatireducens. Next base: position 768 of record NZ_AWQS01000424.1, on the reverse strand, counting down.
CTGAGGTAGCCGAGGGACACGGCGGCCGAGGCGGAGACCTCTCGCAGGGTGCGTCCCTGGGCCCGCCGGCGCTCACGGAGGACGTCACCGAGTTCACGTCGCAACAGGGTCATGTCGTCCTCCTCCGTGCCGTTGCGGGTCCTGGCGTCTCTCCTACCGTACCCCGTAGGTCTGCCCGCGCATCTGAGGTTTCCACGGGTGCGTCGAGCTGCTCGGCGAGCAGCTCGAGGGCACGGTCCACGGTGGCGACGCGGATCTGCGCCCGGTCACCGTTCAACCGCAAGGCGCGGGTCTGTGTTCCCCGCGGACCCGCGACCGCGACATGGACCGTGCCGGCCGGCTTGCCCTCGGCAGGCCCCGGCCCCGCGACCCCTGTCGTCGACACGCCCCACGTGGCCCCGAGCCGCACGCGGGCACCGTCGGCCATCGCCACGGCGACCCGTGCGTCGACGGTGCCGGCCTCGGCGATGAGGTCCGCCGGGACGCCGAGCAGCTCCACCTTGACCTCCGCGGCATAGGCGACGACACCGCCCACGAGCACGACGGAGGCGCCCGGCGTGTCGGCGATTGTCGCGGCGACGAGGCCGGCGGTCAGCGACTCCCCACAGGCGACGGTCTGCCCGAGCTCGGTGAGCCGGTGCACGACCCGGGCCGAGGCCGACGCAGTCACCTCACTCCGCCCCGTCCGGACGCCGAGCCGGAGCCCGGTGCCGAGCCGGGGCCGGAAGCCGAGCCCGGCGCGGAGGCCGAGCCGGATCCCCCGCCCGG
>NZ_AWQS01000423.1 GCF_000576575.1 Intrasporangium chromatireducens Q5-1 | reverse complement strand
CCCGCTGGGAGGCTGCGCGGGCGCTCGCTCCGAGCATCAGCGGCACGGTCACGCTGACGGGGTTCCTTTGTCCACAAGGGTGCCGCTGATGAGTCGCTCGCGCTCCGCGCTTCCTCCCAGCCACCAGACCGCATCACGGCACGACCCCCGCCACTCACCCTTCACCTCGCCGCGCTGGTTTCACGTGAAACATCCGGAACGGGGCCGGCTGACATGTCGCCAGCGTTTCACGTGAAACGGAGCGGACGTGCGCACCTGGGAGTTGTTCCTGGGCCAGGGTCGAGCGGGGGCGTTTCACGTGAAACAGCCGCACTCAGGGCGGGGCGAGGGGTGCGCGGGAAGCGGGCGCCGAACCCCTAGACTGCCGGTGGCGCGAGAGGCGCGCGACAAGCAGAGGAGTAGGCATGGCGGAGAAGCGGCGGGCGCTCGGACGAGGACTCGGAGCACTGATCCCGAGTGGGCCGTCGACCGGGGCGGGGCGGCCCGTCGACGTGTTCTTCCCTGAGCAGCGCAGCGTCGCAGTGCAGCCGGAGTCGAACGGCGAGGCGGGCGAGTCGGTGACGCCGAGCGGGGCGGCCGCGAACGATGCCGCCCACGACGGACAGTCGACGAGTGTCGACGTCGTCACCGGGGCTGAGGATGGCGCCGCCGGCCCGGAGCTCGCGCCCGTGCCGGGTGCGGAGTTCGCCGAGATCCCGGTCGCGGCGATCCGGCCCAACCCGAAGCAGCCGCGGACCGTCTTCGACGAGGACCAGCTCGCCGAGCTCGTCCACTCGATCAAGGAGATTGGCATCCTCCAGCCGATCGTCGTGCGTCGGGTCACCGCCGCGGCCGACGGTGCGGAGAACGGCGTCGCGTACGAGCTGATCATGGGTGAGCGCCGCTGGCGTGCCTCGAAGGAGGCCGAGCTCGAGGTCATCCCCGCGATCATCAAGGACACCAAGGACGACGACCTCCTGCGCGACGCGCTGCTGGAGAACCTGCACCGCAGCCAGCTCAACGCGCTCGAGGAGGCAGCGGCCTACCAGCAGCTGCTTGACGACTTCGGCTGCACCCAAGAGGAGCTCGCCGCCCGGATCGGACGCTCCCGCCCGCAGATCTCCAACACGCTTCGTCTCCTCAAGCTGCCGCCCCTCGTCCAGCGCCGCGTGGCGGCGGGGGTGCTATCCGCCGGCCACGCCCGGGCGCTGCTTGGTATGGCGGACGGCGCCGCGATGGAGCGGATGGCGCAGCGCATCGTCGCCGAGGGTCTGTCCGTGCGGACGGTCGAGGAGATCGTCGCGCTCGGGGACGCCGAGACCCCGGCCAAGCCGCGACGGCCCCGGCCGGGCGGCCGACACCCGCAGCTCGACGACTACACCGCGACGCTGGCCGATCGGCTCGACACCCGCGTGGGAATCTCGCTCGGACAACGCAAGGGCAAGATCACCGTCGAGTTCGCCTCGGTGGACGACCTGCGCCGCATCCTGGCGCTGATGGGCATCGAGGACGTGGCCTGACCGATGCCCGAGGGCCACACGATCCACGCGCTCGCCGACCGCCTCGTGCGCGCCTTCGGTGAGCGACCGGTCGAGGTGACCAGCCCGCAGGGACGGTTCGCCGCCGACGCCGCGCTGCTCGACGGACGAGTGCTCGAAGGGGCGCTGGCCGACGGGAAGCACCTCTTCGTCGACATCGACGACCGGATCCTGCACGTGCACCTCGGCCTGATCGGCACGTTTCCGGTGATCCCCTTCGAGCGGCGGCCCCCGGAACCGGTCGGCGCCGTCCGCCTGCGCCTCGTCGGCGAGGGCCACTACGCCGACCTGCGCGGCCCCATGGTGTGCGCCCTCATCGACGAGCAGGCCCGTGAGTCGGTCCGGTCCGCACTTGGCCCCGACCCGCTCGACCCCAAGGCGGATCCCCAGCTCGCCCTCGCTCGCCTCCGCCGGACGGGTCGTGGCATCGGCGCACTCCTGATGGACCAAGCGGTCGTGGCCGGCGT
>NZ_AWQS01000422.1 GCF_000576575.1 Intrasporangium chromatireducens Q5-1 | reverse complement strand
GGCGCCACCTCGTCGCGGTCCTCGAGCAGCACGGCGCAGGACCAGCCGGGCAGCGCGCGGCCCATGGACCCCGGTGGCATCTCCTCGCGCAGCTCGTCGCGCCAGGCGTTCGTCGCGACCATCCCGTGCTCGGTCTGCCCGTAGTGGTCGCGCACGGTCACGCCGAGGGCGTCGGCCGACCACGAGACGACCTCCGGCGTGAGCGGCTCCCCCGCCGACGAGGCCCGGCGCAGCCGCACCGACCGTCCCGCCGAGGCGGCATCGGCCCGCAGCGCGCGGTAGATGGTCGGGGCCCCGGCGAAGTTCGTCACGCCGAGCTCGTCGAGCACCCGCCAGGTCAGCTCGGGGCTGAAGCCGGCATGCAGCAGGATGCTCTCCCGCCCGAGCGCCATCGGGCCGAGCACGGCGTAGTAGAGCCCGTAGGCCCAGCCCGGGTCCGCGGCGTTCCAGAACACGTCCTCGTAGCGGACGTCGAGGGCGTCGACGACATAGCGGGTCAGCGCGGCGAGCGCCCGGACGGGCACCGGCACGCCCTTCGGAGCGCCGGTCGTGCCACTGGTGAAGAGGACGACGAGGGGTGCGTCCGGTCCGAGCCGCGCCGGCTCCATCGCCGGCAGGTCAGCGTCGGCCGCGACGAGGTCCTCGTACCGGTGCCAGCCGTCCCGCGCCGGCCGGTCGCCGCCGACCTGCACGACCTGTCGCCCAGCGCCGCCGGGGCCGGCGTCCGCGAGCTTGTCGACCTGGTTCGCGTCGGCGACGACGACCCTGGCCCCCGACCCCTCGAGGCGCATCGCGATGGCGGGTGCGGCGAAGGCGGTGAAGAGCGGCACGTGCACCGCGCCGAGTCGCCAGATGCCCAGCAGGATCGCGGGCAGGTCGGCGGACTTGCCCATGAGCACGCCGACGGCCTCGCCCGCCGAGACGCCGAGCCCGGCCAGGGCGGCGGCGAACCGCTCGGACCGCTCCCGCAGCTCGCCGAACGTCAGCTCGGTGACGGTGAGGTCGGGGTCGACGACGCGGAAGGCGACCGCGTCCGTGGGATGCCGGTCGCACAGCAGCTCGGCCGCGCACGCGTCCGGCTGGCCGTACTCGGCGAGTGAGCGGGCGACGTCGTCGGCGATGAGGGTCGTCATGGCGGGCTCCTTTGCAGGCGGGACCGAGGGCAGCCGTTCCGAGGAGTATGGGGTGTGCCTCGCTGTGACGCATACCTCCCTTCGGAGGTGGTGGCCTCCACAGACGAGTGGGCGCGTGGCCGCCTACCGTCGTGCCATGACGCCCCGGCTGCTGGCACGCGATGAGCTCGAGGCCGCGATCGCCCGAGGTGTGCGGCGCCTCCGGGTCACCTCCGGCGCGGACCTCGTCTTCGGCGGCCCGGTCGAGACCGGACGCGGTGGCCGCGCGGCGGTCGGGATCCGTAGCCTCGAGGGCAATCTCGGTCGCTCGCTGGCCGGCCTGCGCGTCGTCGCCGGGGTGGGACTCGGGGGCAAGGCGCTCGCCCTCGGTCGGCCGGTCATGATCCGTGACTACTTGGGCTCGGCGGAGATCGTCCACGACTACGACGATGCGGTCGCGCCCGAGCGGATCGCCACTGTGCTCGCGGTGCCGGTCGTCGTCGAGGGTGACCTGCGCGGGCTGCTCTATGTCGCCAGCCGGGCCGACGTCCCCCTGACCCGAGCCGTCGTCGGGCAGGCCGTTGGGGTCAGCCGGGCGATCGAGCGCGACGTGATCGTCGCCGAACGGGTCCGCCGGGGCGTCCGCGCCCTCCCCGGTGGTGGCGGGCCGCTGGTCGTCCCGCCTCGGGTCGGTGCGGCGCCTCGGGTGCAGCCGGACCGGGCCAGTCTGCGCGCCGAGCTTGACGAGGCGATCGCGGCGGTCCCCGACCCGTCCCTCCGCCGCCGGATCGCCGAGCTGTCCGCACGGCTGTGGGGCGGCGAGGCCACCGCACCGCGCGTCAGGACCGACCGGGCCGACCGGGCCGACGAGGCCGACCGGGCC
>NZ_AWQS01000421.1 GCF_000576575.1 Intrasporangium chromatireducens Q5-1 | reverse complement strand
GGGCGGCTGGCTCACGACGTCCTACTCGTGGCGGTGGGCGTTCGGGATCAACCTGCCGATCGGGCTGCTCGTCGTCGTCGGGGTCCTCATGTTCATCACCGAGTCGCGGGCCTCACGCGAGCAGGCCGTGGACGCTGTCGGCGCCGTCCTGTCCGCGATCACCTTCGCCGCGCTCGCCTTCGCCCTCATCGAGGGACGCACCTACGGGTGGTGGACGTCGATCACCCCACTCGAGGTCGGCTCCTGGCGATGGTCGTGGTCGCTCTCGCCGGCTCCGGTCGCCCTGACCGTCTCGGTCCTCGTCGGTGCCGCCCTCGTCGCGCGGATCCGCCGCCGGACCCGCACCGGCCGGCCCACGATCCTGCGCTTCGACCTGTTCCGCATCCCGTCCTTCCGCAACGGCAACCTCGCGGCGATGATCGTCAGCCTGGGCGAGTTCGGCATCGTCCTGTCGCTGCCGCTCTGGTTGCAGAACGTCCGCGGCTACACCGCCTTCCAGACCGGACTGATCCTGCTCGCCCTCGCCGGTGGGTCGTTCCTGGCCAGTGGTCTCTCGGCCGGCCTCAGTGCACGCCTCGCGCCGGCGACGATGGTCCGGATCGGCATCACCGCCGAAATCGTGGGCGTCGCCGGGCTGGGGTTCGTCATCGGCCCGGACACCTCGTGGGCCCTGGTCGTGGCCCCGCTCCTCGTCTATGGGTTTGGCGTGGGGCTCGCCACCGCCCAGCTGACCGGCGTCGTCCTCGTCGACGTCCCGGTGCAGCGCAGCGGCGAGGGGTCAGGCGTGCAGAGCACGGCCCGCCAGATCGGCTCGGCGCTCGGGATCGCCATCCTCGGGACGGTGCTGTTCACGTCGGTCGGCAGCCGGCTCGACGCCTCGCTCGGGGACGCCGGGGTGCCCGCCGCCGCCCGGACCGCAGTCGTCGACGCGGTGGTGACGAGTGCCGGCGGAGCGATCCCGCAGCTCGCCAAGGACCCCCGTGCTGCCGCTGCCGTCCGCCCGGCGGAGCAGGCCTTCTCCGACGGCACCCGCTACGCCGCCTTCACCGCCGCGGGCTTCCTCGTCCTCGGCCTGGCCGCTTCCTTCTCGCTCGGCAGCGGAGCCCGTCGCGAGGAGGAGTCCGAGCTCGCTGCCGACGTCTCGGGCGCTCGGGCGGGGGCGGCCGTCGGGGACGGTGCGACCGGCTCGTCCTAGTCCCCGTCGGCCCCGTTCGCCCGGCCGCGGTCCGGACGAGGTGGGGGGCCACGCGTCCGGCAGGTGACCGGACACGACCCCCGGTTTGGCGAACTCCGGGCCGATGCAGCACACTGGGGCACTGTCACGCGCGAGTGGCGGAACGGCAGACGCGCTGTCTTCAGGTGGCAGTGTCCTTATGGGCGTGGGGGTTCAAATCCCCCCTCGCGCACGCGTGAGCTGAAGGGCCCCGACCCGGCTGGGTCGGGGCCCTTCACGCTGCCTCAGGTACAGCGTCGGCTGGCACGGTCCGGCGGTCAGTCCCCGACGGCCGGGACGGGACAGGCGCGAAGCCCGGCGAGCCTGGTCCGCAGCGCCCACACGAGCCCCGCGACGGAGACGACGGCGAGCAGCGGCTGCAGCGGGGCGAACCACGACATCGCGCCCGAGGCGCCCAGGGCCAGCAGCACGACCTTGTTGCAGACCGGGCACCCCACGGCGAAGAACGACAGCACGCCGGCCCCGAGCCCGCGCCGCGGCGCCCGGTCGTCCGGTGTGACGCCCTCAGCCGCGGCCCCTTCCCGCACGTACGTCGCGAGCAGCAGTCCGCTCAGCATGGACACGGCGGCGAGCACGGGGTAGCTCCACCACGTCACCGGGATCTCGCGGCCGAAGACGGGATTCGGGATCACGACGGTCGGCACGCCGATGACCAGGGCCGTGCCCACGGTCCCGGCGAGCGCCGTGACGAGTCGCCGCGCTGTCCAGAGCTCAGTCACGTTCGTCATCGTGACCATCCTTTCGTATGCCGCTCACCGCGGCGGG
>NZ_AWQS01000420.1 GCF_000576575.1 Intrasporangium chromatireducens Q5-1 | reverse complement strand
CGGTTGGTGGCCTTTCGACAAGTGGCTGGGTCAGGCGTCCGACCCGGAGCGGTACCCGGCGTTGCGGGCGGCCTGCTCGTCGTAGAACCACACGTCCGGCTCGACGTCGTCGTAGCCCTGGGCCCCGGGTGCGAGATAGGTGCCCGAGCCGCGGACCGCCTTGATGGCGTGGCCGAGCGGCTGGGCGCCGTCCTCGATGGGGGCCGCGGAGCCGACGCCGTAGCCGCCGTCGCGGACCTCGTCGTAGCCGGAGACCCGCCGCTGCCGGCGCCCCTGTGAACCGGCGTCCGAGTCATCCTGCCGCCCGAGGTGCTGCCCCTCGTCCTCGTGGGCCGCATCGGCCGAGCCGGCGCCCTCGACGTCGTCGCGGGACTCCTCGGAGCTCTGGTCTCCGTGCGTCGCCTCGTCCTCGTCCGGCGTTGCCACGTGGGGCTGCTCAGGCATGCGAGCGATGACCTCGTCGGCGGGTGCGCCCGCCGCTGTCGCATCGCGGCCCCCGCCGGCAGCAGCTGCGGCAACGAGGTGGTCCGTGTCCGACGACCGTTCCTCGGGCACCTCCATCGTCACGGACTCGTCGTCGCTCGGACCGTTGATCCAGTCGACGACGTCGTCGACAGGGCGCTCGTCGATCGCCTCCTCGTCGACCGGGCCGTTAACCCAGTCGACGTCATCGTCCGAGTCGTCCTCACGCTCGTCACCCGAGTCTGCGACGTTGCTGGGCTGCGATGCCTGCTCGGCCCCCTTCGTGCCCGTGGCGTGCCCGCTGTGGGTGGGGTCGCCGAATTCGGGCCGGCTGGCGAACAGGTCACCGCCGGGGCGGTCGTGGGGGTCCGCGGGACCGGTCGGGCCGGAGGGGGTCATCCGCTCGCCAGTGTTCGCGTCCTCCTCTCCCTGCACGGGCGCGACCGGGCGTGTCCCCCGGGTGTCGCCTGCACCGGCGTCCGCGTCGCGCAGCTCGTCGTCGTGGCGCGATTCCTGGGACCGGTCCTGGTCTCCCGACCCCTCGTGCAGACCGTGGCCCGCAGCCGGCTCGGACGCCACGCCGTGGGTCTTGGGCGCCGCGAACGGGTTCTCCGCGTCAGCGAGGTCGGGCTCGTCGTCCTCGAACGTTGCCGCGCTGATGCCGCCGGCCGCCACCGCGCCGACCGCACTTCCGACACCGACCGCACCGGGCCATGCCGACGGGCGCTGGGCCTCGTCGTGGCGCTCCGGCCCGGTGCCGTCCGTCGCCTCGGCCCGTACGCCGGCGTCGGCGCTGCCCGCAGGGCGGCGCATCTCGTCGCGGGCCGGCACCTCTGCGGTGGTCTTGTCGCCGAACGATGCTGCTGCCTTCTCGTCGGCCGCCCTCTCGTCGCGTGCCCGTGGGCCAGCGAGGCTGTCGTCGGTGTGGACCACACCTTCCGCGCCCGGGTCGCCTCGCCTCGCCGAGTCGTCCACGCGCTGGCCACGCTCGTCGGTCGGCACATCGGGGTCCACCCGGTCGGCTTCCCGCAGGAGGTCGTCCCGGTCGGACTGCACCTGCCCGGCGCTCGACTGGTGTGACTGGGCCTCCTGGTCCAGCCGCTCCGCGCGCGCAGCCTGCTGCTGGGCCTCGGCCGCCCGGGCCTTGGCCTCCTCCAACGCCTGCTGCGCCTCCGCCTGGGTCTGCTCAGCCTCGGCCCTGGCCTCGGAAGCGATCTGCTGCGTCACGGAGGCACGGTCCTTGGCGCGAGTCACACTGGCGTTCCGCGCGGCGGCCTGCGCGCGCAAGGACCTCGCCTGGCGTCGCTGCTCCTCCTCCTGGCGTTTGCGCGACGACCTCACCAGCAGCCATGCGACGATGGCGATGACGACGACGGCAAGCACGATCCACAGGATCAGCTTCTGGGTGTCAGACATGTGGCGCCCCTAACGGTTGGGTCCCTTTCACCGGAAACCTACTGCCCACATGCCCAACTGAGCGCGTCTGACGCGCGCCGCACCATCACGCGTGGTCACGTATGCCGCTGAGCCGGCTCAGCGGCATAC
>NZ_AWQS01000419.1 GCF_000576575.1 Intrasporangium chromatireducens Q5-1 | reverse complement strand
TGCCCGGTTAACTTCGAAGAGCCGCTTTCCAGGCCCGCGTTTTCGCGGTCAAACAAGGCTTACACCACGCCTGGAGGCCGTATGAGCCATTGCGGTTGCGTCGGCGATAGAACGTATCAACCGGCTTTTCAACCCCGCATTTTGAGCACCGCTTCGTGTCCACGGGCAGACCCTAGCCACCTCATGGGACGTTGCCGATGGCTCAACGACCAGGGCGAACCTGACTCAAGGCGTTCATCACACGTAGGCCACTTGCTTGTGCCGGTGCGTGCGGCTGATGTGGGAGATGACGGGGTGTAGCCGGGAGACGCCGGAAGCGTTGCTTCGAAGTACGCGCTTCTCAGATCGATACGGCGTCAACTGGCCCTTCAGCATTCGTGCGACCGCTCGCGCACGTCGTCAAAGGATGAGAACGGCCGACCTCAGCTCGGCGATCCCATCGCGCGCAACGAAAATTTCGCGGGTTGATGCCTCAGCATCCCATCGCCCCTCGCCTGCCAGGCGTCCAGGGGCGCGTCTATCTGGGCGCTGTGACGCATCCGGGCGCGGATAGCGGACACGTCGCCCTGCTCCGAGGTGGGAGGTGTCGGCGCTAGTTGACCGATCGTCGATGGCGGCAGGAGATCTAGGCGCAGCGTCAGACCGCGGGCCAGCGCCGTTGGGAAGCCCGGCAAATGCTGGTGGCCGACGAGGAGTGACCCCGCCACTCGGTTTACCTCACATGGTCAATATTCCCGGGAAAACCTCCCAGCCCAGTGACGGACTCTTCGCTGCGGTCGTTCTCGCAACGGGTGGTGTCTGCGCCCTCGCGTGGCTTGCGGCTTGTGTGGGCGCGCTCGTGACCGGCAGCCACGCGCCATCCCTTTCGATTCCGGGGTTCGTGCAACTGCTCACCAACCCGTCGGATCCGAGCGCTGCCTGGCGAACACACCTTGGGCCGCCGTTCCTCTATTGGGCCATCTTCGTTGCCATGCTCGTCCCTGCAGGTGCCAGCGCCGTGCTCGTCCGGCGGGTCGTTAACGATCTCCCGCGCAGGCGTGCGCTGGACCGCCCGGGGATTGCCGCCTGCGGCGACGTCACTCGAGCCGCCGGATCCCGTCGGCTACTGCGTCGAGGCGCGATGCTCCGTCCTTCGCTGGTCAAGCCGATCGTCAATGACCTGGGCTTCCAGCTGGGCAGAAGCAGGGGCGTCGCCTGTTATGCCACCGTTGAGGACTCGACCCTCATCCTCGGTCCACCGCGATCCGGCAAGGGACTGCATCTGGTGATCCCGGCGATCCTCGATGCACCGGGCCCCGTTGTCACGACGAGCACCCGACCAGACAATCTGACGACCACGCTGACCGCTCGCCGAGAGAAGGGGCCAGTCGCGGTCTTCGATCCACAACATCTGACTCACGGGATGCCGTCCGTTGCTCGCTGGTCCCCAATCCGCGGTTGTGAGGATCCGCACGTGGCCATGGTGCGGGCGAAGGCGCTGACGACCGGCGCCGCCCGAGGAACGACGGACGCAACCTTTTGGCAGGCGTCAGCGGAGCAGGCAGTGCGCGCCTTGCTTCACGCCGCGGCTCTCGGCGGCGCCACTCCCCTGGATCTGTACCGCTGGTCGATGTCCGCGGTCACCGCCGGCGAGGCGGTCGACATCCTGACCAGCCATCCGAACGCCGCCGCGGGGTGGCAGCACACCCTTCGATCCTTGACGAACGCCGATCCCCGGCAACGCGATGCGGTGTGGGCGATGGTCTCCATCGCCTTCTCATCCCTCGCCGACCCCAAGGTCCTCGAGGCTGTCAGTCCCGGGCCAGGGGAGCACCTCGACCCGCGCCAGTTCCTCACCGCGGACGGGACCGTCTACCTACTCGGAACCTCGACTGGTGCGTCAGCCACTGCCGGCCTCGTCGGCGCTTTCCTTGAGGACATCCTCGAGACGGCCCGCCGACTGGCGGCAGCCTGCCCCGGCGCACGGCTCGACCCTCCCCTCTCGGTGATCCTCGACGAGGCCGCCAACTACCCCCTCCCCTC
>NZ_AWQS01000418.1 GCF_000576575.1 Intrasporangium chromatireducens Q5-1 | reverse complement strand
CCTGCTCATCTCCCTCATGGCGTTCTTCGCCGCCGCGCACCTCGGCGTCCTCCTCGCGGACCGCTACCCCTCGCTCATGCCGGCCCGGTTCCTCGCCGGGATCCCGCACGGGGCCTATTTCGGGATCGGGTCGGTCGTGGCGGCCTCACTCGTCTCGAGGGCTCGGCGCACCGCCGCCGTCGCCGCCCTGTTGCAGGGACTCGGTGTGGCCAACGTCGTCGGCGTCCCGGTCGCCACGATGCTCGGGCAGCGCCTCGGGTGGCAGACGGCCTACGCGGCCGTGGGAGCCATCGGGGCGGCGACCGTGGTGGCGCTCGCAGTGTGGCTGCCCCGCCAACCGGTCAGCGGGGACGAGTCGATGGCTCGGGAGCTGGCCGCCCTGCGACGCCCTCAAGTGCTGCTCGTGCTCCTCATCGGGACGGTCGGCTTCGGTGGCATGTTCGCGATGTACGCGTTCATCGCCCCGACCATGACGGAGCTGGCCGGGGTGGCGGCGTCGTTCGTGCCGTGGGTGCTCGCCGCCTACGGAGTCGGCATGGTCACCGGTATGGTGCTCGCCGGGCGCGTCGCCCGCCGCGGCGTCCTGCGCGGCATCATCGTCGTGCTCGCCCTCATCGCCGCCTTGCTCGGGGTGTTCGGCTGGGCGGTGCACCTGGCCTGGCTCGGCGTGGCGATGGTCTTCGTGCTCGGGCTGCTGCCCTCGATCCTCGTGCCGCTGCTGCAGATCCGGCTGATGGACGTCGCGCACGAGGGGCAGTCGCTCGCGGCCGCGCTCAACCACTCGACGCTCAACCTCGCGAACGCGTTGGGCGCCTGGCTCGGGTCAGTCGTCCTCGCCGCCGGCTGGGGCTATGGCGCACCGAGCCGGGTCGGTGCGCTCCTCGCCCTGCTCGGGGTGGGGGTCGCCGTGTGGTCGGCGGCCCTGGAGCGGCGCCGGGCCTGAGCGCGGGAACCTCACAATCCCACGTGCCCATCGCGGGTCTGGGTGGCGGGCACGGCGACGGTGAACGCAGCCGACCCGACCCGGCTCGGCTCGGGGGCAGGCTCGGCGACGGCCGGGGTGGGCCGGAAGCCGACGTGGGCCGGGATCCGGTGCTGCGCCGCGTCGACCGGCTGACGCCACAGCCACGGCTGGCGCGGGCGCCAGAGCAGCCGGCCGGGGCGCCGGCGGTCGCGCAGCGCGTGCATCCGCCAGGCGAGGACAGGGTGCGTCGACAGGGCGTTGGCGACCCAGACGAACAGGCCCGGCTCGGTCACCGCACGGTCCGCCATCGCATCGACGTCCACCGACCGGTTGAGGTACTTGCCGCCGGCCAGCGTGGCCATGGCGAGTCGTGCACCCTCCGGCACGAGGGCGTGGCCGTAGTTGTCCGCGGTGTACTCCTGGGCACGGCTAAGTGTGGTGCCGACGACGGGCAGGTACTGCGAGGCGAAGGTGCCGAGCACGCGCCAGTAGCTCGTGTGCCCGGCCGCGATGTGCCCCACCTCGTGCGCGATGACGAAGCGCAGGGCCTCCGGGTCGCGGGCCGCGCCGCCGACCTCGAGCAGGTCGCTGTAGACCACGACGAACCGCCGGAAGCCGTGTCCCGACGCGGCGGCGTTGATCATCCCGTTGCCGAGCACGACGTAGGCGTCCGGCACGTAGGGCAGTCCCGACCGCACCGCGGCGTCGACGAGCATCGCGTGCGCCTCCGGGAACTGCTCCGGCGTGAGCTTGATGCCGTTCAGGCGCTGCTGGGCCCAGAACTGGCCCCGGGCGAACCACACGAGCAGGGGTGCGAGGACGAGCAGCACCGCGTAGATGTCGGGCTCCCGGCCCTCGGCCGCGGCGGCGACGAACTCCGAGACTGCCCAGGCGAGGACCAGGGCCGAGGACATGATCGCCACGACGAGGGTCAGGATCTCGAGGGGGTGTCGCACGACCCGGCGCATCGGCACCTGTGCGCCCGGGGGAGCGGCGAGTCGGGCCATCGGTTGTGGTCGCATGGCGGCCATTCTCGCGCAGAGCAGGCCCGCCTCGACCCCATCGGCAGCACGGGTGGCCGTGGCCCTGCGTCGG
>NZ_AWQS01000417.1 GCF_000576575.1 Intrasporangium chromatireducens Q5-1 | reverse complement strand
CGAACTCCGCAGCCGATAGGCTGCCCGCATGCCGGTGAACGCAGACTTTGAGGGGCGCAGCTACCCGTCCACGAAGCCCTACGGCGTCAGCGCGGCGAAGATCCGCGAGTTCGCCGAGGCGGTCGGCTCGAGCGACCCGGTGCACGTCGACCGTGATGTCGCGCGCGCCCGGGGATATGCGGATGTCATTGCCCCGCCGACCTTCGCCGTCCTCATCGCCCAACAGTGCGATCGGCAGCTGATCCTCGACCCGGAGGCTGGCATCGACTACTCCCGGGTGGTGCACGGGGAGCAGAAGTTCGTCCACCACCGGCCGCTCACGGCCGGCGACTCCATCGTCGGCACCCTCCACGTCGACGGTGTGCGCGAGGCCGGGGGCCACGCGATGGTGACGACCCGCACCGAGCTGGCCACCGAGTCGGGTGAGCCCGTCTGCACGGCGACGTCGACCATAGTGATCCGAGGAGGCGAGTGATGACGGACCAGACCCGAGCCACCAGCGGCGTGCGCGCCTTCGCCGGCGTCGCGGTCGGCGACGAGTTACCGCCCCGCACCATCCATGTCGACCGGGCGCGGCTCGTCCAGTACGCAGGTGCCTCGCTGGACCGCAACCGCATCCACTGGGACGAGCGGTTCGCCAAGAGCGTCGGACTGCCCGACGTCATCGCGCACGGCATGTTCACGATGGGCAGCGCCGTCACGGTCGTGTCCGACTGGGTCGGTGACGCGGGGCGCGTTCTCGAGTATGGCGTCCGCTTCACCAGGCCGGTCGTCGTGCCCTACGAGGAGGGTGCCGACATCGAGGTGGGCGGCGTCGTCAAGGCCCTCGACAAGGACAAGCGCCGGGCCACCATCGAGCTGAGCGCCACATCGAGCGGCGACAAGGTGCTCGGCAAGGCCATCGCCGTGGTCCAGCTCGACTGAGCGGGTCATCTCATGCACGAGGAGCTCGACGTCCCGCTCGCCCCACTGACCACCATGCGGGTCGGGGGCCCGGCAGCCCGACTCGTCACGGTGGAGACGACCGACGAGCTCGTCGACGCGGTTCGCGAGGTCGATGACGCCGACGAGCCACTCCTGCTCCTCTCGGGCGGCTCCAACGTCGTGCTGCCCGACGCTGGCTTCGCAGGTACGGTCGTGCACGTCGCGACGCGGGGGGTGGAGCCCCTGTCGGCCGACTACTGCGGCGGGGCGATGGTCCGCGTCGCCGCCGGCGAGTCCTGGGACGACGTCGTGGCCCGCACCGTGCAGGAGGGCTGGGCTGGAGTCGAGGCGCTGAGCGGCATACCAGGTCTGGCGGGGGCCACCCCCGTGCAGAACGTCGGCGCCTACGGTCAGGAGGTGGCCCAGACGATCGCGCAGGTGCGCACCTGGGACCGTCAGGAGCAGCGGGTCCACACCTTCGCGGGACCGGACTGCCACTTCACCTACCGGCACTCGCGGTTCAAGGGCACCGACAGATGGGTCGTGCTCGACGTCCTGTTCCAGTTCGAGATCGCCGATCTCTCGACGCCGATCGCCTATGCAGACCTCGCCCGCGGGCTGGGTGTCGAGCTGGGGGCGCGCGTGCCCCTCGCGGACACGCGCGAGGCGGTGCTCGAACAGCGCCGTCGACGCGGCATGGTGCTCGACCCGGCCGACCACGACACATGGTCCTGCGGGTCCTTCTTCACCAACCCGATCCTCGCCCCGGACGACTTCGACGCGGTCGCCGAGCGTGCGGGCGAGCGCCTCGGTTTCGACGCACCGCCGCCGCCGCGCTGGGTGGAGCGGGACGGGCGTGTCAAGACGAGCGCTGCCTGGCTGATCGACCACGCCGGGTTCCAGAAGGGGTATGGGTTGCCGGGTCCCGCAGCGCTCTCGACGAAGCACACGCTGGCCGTCACCAACCGGGGCGATGCGACGGCGACCCAGGTCATCGAGCTGGCACGTCGGGTGAGGGACGGTGTCGAGGAAGCCTTCGGCATCCGCCTGGCCAACGAACCCATTCTGGTCGGCGACAAGCTCTGACCGCGGCGGCTCGAGTCGCAGAGCGACCGGTCGACGCGGGGAAGGTGACCGGTCG
>NZ_AWQS01000416.1 GCF_000576575.1 Intrasporangium chromatireducens Q5-1 | reverse complement strand
GTCTGTCGCAACCGACGAGCGGGTCCAGGCCTACTCCAAGATGGTGTTCGGCCAAACTCATCGCTTGGCCGTGATGCTCGGCGTCGGCCGAAGCGATGGAATCGTTAGCGCTGGGGAGCTAGCCGAGGCCCTTGGCTTCAAGGCGCAAAGCAGCATTCAGGATCCACTTCGGGACCTCGAGCGTTCTGGACTCATCTCTCGACTGCCCAAAGTGGGACCAAAGGTGTTCTACCGGCGGAACGAGAGCCTGGCGTGGGAATGGGCAGAGGAACTGCTTCGCCGCGCTACGAGTGGCGCATCGACCGCAGTGGCCCCTGGTTCGCCGGTACAGGGCCTTAGAGATGGACGCCTCTGACCCGGTGGCTTCGTATGCGCCTGCTCGGCCTCGGTGACCTCCTAGATGCAGACCGCTGCGGCACCAATTTTTCGTTTCCAACCATGCCGGTTTCAGAACAAGCACGCCAAGACGTCGCCTCGCCCCCGGGGGGTTCGACTAGCCCTCGGATCTGAGTACGGGGCTAATGCTCGGGGTTCTGGAGGGGGACGTCGACCTCGGTCTGCCACTCGTACATGGCCCGGTCTCGATGCATGCGGATGAGTGACACGCTGGTCACCCTTACGAGTGATCCGTCTCGCGGTTCGGCGGTATCGAGAGCCTCCCTGATCTCACGCGTGGGCCGCTGTCCGTTGCTGTAGGCCGCGGAGGCATGCGCACGGAACCCGTCGGCGTTTTCGGGGCACCATCCCCAGGCATCAGCGATGCCAGCTCGAATCTCGCTGCGAAGGTTTGCGTATGCATCGGGGTTGCTTGGTGGTAGCGCGATGGCTTCGCGGAAGATCACAGCGCGCTGGAAGGCCGAGTCGATGGGCTCGAGTTTGGCGAGGCGCTCGGCGACGGCATGTACGGCCTCGTCGCGCTGTTGAGCGGTGACATCCTCAGAGTGGCCCAAGCCCTGCAGGGTGATGTGTCGCCACCTCCGCGGGATGAGGTCGAGTGTGGGAAACGGCTTGAGGGCGTCTTGGTATTGGTCGATGAGCCTGTGCAGGTCGTCCTGCCCATCGAGGGTGATGTGCCAGGCGTAGAACCGGGTGCCGACTTTCCAGCCGGGTCGCCACCACCAATGGTTGGCCATCTCGGTGTGGTCGGCGTAGGGATCGGTCGCCTGGTCGCTCATATCTCGGAACCCGTCTCCCCGGTGGGCCCAGCCGGTATGGGGTAGTGATCGACAAAGATGACGTTGTCCGCCGGCCAGATCGACTCAGACACTTCGAGCACGTCGCCGTTCTCATCGGTGGCTGTGTGGATGAGGTGCAGGACGTAGGCGCCGAGGGGGAGGCCGAATCTATCTGCTTCGGCGTCGGTGGCACGTCGCGCCGTGACCTGGTCACGGGCATCGGTATAGCGCCGTCCGGTGAGGTCCTCCACGCACCGGAACAGCGCCTTGGGGACGACGGTCGGCTCTTCCAAGTAGGTCCCGGCCGCGATGTCCTTCGGCAGGTAGCTGGCCCCGATCTCGGTGAGCCGGTCTTCTTCGTCGTAGAGCCTTCGGTGCCGCGCGACGACCTCGGTGCCGGCCTCGACATTGAGGCAGTCTGCGATCTGCTCGGGTGCGGGCTCGATTCCGACAGAGGCGATCTCGTGACGCAGGGTGTTGGTCAACAGGCCATCGCGGCCTCGGGCCTCGCCGTACCGATTCCGGGAGCGGCGCTGCAGCCGGTGAGTGGCCCGAACGAAGGTGCCGATGCCGTGGCGAGACTCGATCAGGCCCTCAGCGCGCAGCACGCTCATCGCTTGCCGGACGGTCGGGACGCTGGTGTGATGGGTGGCCGCGATGGCGGTCTCGGCCGGCAGGCGATCACCGGGGGCCAGCCGGCCAGTGCGGATCTGTTCGCGCAGCGCGTCGGCGATCCGGTGGTACTTGGGCAGTCTCGCCCCGGTCTCATTCATCTGTCGTCCCTCAGTTGTTCCTCGATCAATCCGAGATTAGTCCTAAAGAGGACTTGACAACAACGACTCGGTTGATGCTTGACTGATCCCATCACTCCTAAAGAGGAGTGAAGGAGAGGAGGAGTTCGAGATGGCGATGCAGCGCAGGTTCCGGGTCGGGTTCGGTGAGG
>NZ_AWQS01000415.1 GCF_000576575.1 Intrasporangium chromatireducens Q5-1 | reverse complement strand
CCAGCCACCAAAGGAAACCCGATGTCCAAGCTCATCCACGTCAACGGCTTCGAGATGGCCACCCCCGGCCACATCAACCACGGCCTCTGGCGCGTCCCCGGCAACCGGCGCACCGACTACACGAAGCTGTCCTACTGGACCGACCTCGCCCGGACCCTCGAGCGTGGCCTGTTCGACGCGGTCTTCCTCGCCGACGTCGTCGGGACGTACACGACCTACCAGGGCTCGCGCCGGGCGGCACTGCGGGCGGGGATGCAGGTGCCCAACATCGACCCGATGTTCGTCGTACCGGCGATGGCCGCGGTCACCGAGCACCTCGGCTTCGCGGTGACCGGGACGACGACGTACGAGCCGCCGTTCGGGTTCGCGCGGCGCCTCGGCACGCTCGACCACCTGACCGGCGGGCGCCTCGCGTGGAACATCGTCACCGGTTACCTGCCCGACGCCGCGCGCAACTACGGCCTGAGCGAGCAGCTCAAGCACGACGACCGATACGCCGTCGCCGACGAGTACCTCGAGGTGATCTATCGGCTGCTGCAGGAGTCGTGGGACGACGACGCCGTGGTCCGCGACGCGGAGCGGCAGGTCTACACCGACCCGGACCGGGTGCACGAGATCGGCTTCGAGGGAAACCACTTCACGGTCGCTGGACCGCATCTGTCCGAGCCGTCCCCGCAACGCACCCCGGTGCTCTACCAGGCGGGCACCTCCAGCCGGGGCAAGGCCTTCGCGGCCCGGCACGCCGAGGGCGTCTTCCTGCTGCCCCGCGACGACGCGCAGGCCGCCGAGGAGATCGCCGACCTGCGTCGGCTCGCCATCGAGGCCGGACGCGAGCCTGACCACGTCAAGGCGTTCATCGGCGTCGAGATCGTCACCGCCGCGACCCGCGAGGAGGTCGCCGCCAAAGTGGCGTTGCTCCAGCAGCACCGGGACGTCGAGGGCCACCTGGTGCTCTTCAGCGGCTGGTCCGGCATCGACCTGTCCGGCGACGACACCGACCGCTACCTTGAGTACCGCGGCGGCGACGCGATGCAGACCTTCGAGCGGATGTGGTCCGAAGGAGAGGACCGCAAGAACATCGGCGAGCTCGTGGAACACCTGTCCCGCCCGGAGAACAACAAGTTGTTCATCGCCGGCACGCCCGACGTCGTCGCGGACCGGCTCGAGCAGCTCATCGACGGGACCGACGCCGACGGCATCAACCTCGTCCAGCACCTCTCGCCGGGCACCTTCACCGACTTCGTCGACCACATTGTCCCCGAGCTGCAGCGGCGCGGCCGTTACCGCACCGCGTACACCCCGGGCGAGACCCTCCGGGAGCGGTTCTTCGGGCCCGGGCACGCGCGGCCGCTCGGCGACCACCCCGCGGCGCGGCACTCCCGGGTCCCCGCCGGCGCATGACCTGCCAGCCCGGCGAAGCGGCCGACTCCGCAGCTGCATCCCGTAGCAGGGAGATGGCAAGCATCCCCTCTGCTACGTCAGAGCAATCCAGCCGTAGCCGACATGGGCCAAGCCGATCCTTGAGCCGCCTGTTGAACACCGGTGGGCGGTTATCACTCGAACGGAGATGCACGGTCACCGCATCGGCTCCAGCACGCACCGCAGGTCCGCCATTCCCTTGCTTGCCGAAATGACCGCCGAGGCCGGCCGCTGTCTTGCGGTACACGCCGCCGGCCATCCGGATGATCGGTCCGTGCTCGAGCAGGTCGCGGAACTGGCGCTCGGTGACCAGCGTCCCGGCGTCGCTGTAGCGGAAGATGGTTGGGCAGACGCCGCAGCGGGGCCAGGTCCCCTTGGCTCGCCATCACGCCTCCCAATGCGGAGGGAACTGCAGGCAACATCACGGTCACTGTATGCAGAACCCCTCCACGACCCTGTCGATCTTCGCCCTCTCGTTGTCGCTGATCGCGGTTGCGAGTGGTTCTCCGGGGGCCTCTCGGGTCCCTCGTAGCGTCTCGGATCGCACCACGCAACCGCTGTTCCCGCGGCGTGCGACGCGCTGACCTGGGACAACGTCACCTGACCCGCGCGCCGTGATCCGCAAGTGAGTCCCGCTTTCTCGAGCCGTGACTCCTCGGGCCGTGGGAGTGGGCCCCTGATGCTGGTTGGTGCTTGATAGTTGCGGG
>NZ_AWQS01000414.1 GCF_000576575.1 Intrasporangium chromatireducens Q5-1 | reverse complement strand
GTCGAAAGGCCACCAACCGTCGAAAGGCCAGTTCACGACGTGTCGTGAACTGGCCTTTCGACGTGAACTGGCCTTTCGACGGTGGAGGGGGTCAGTCCCAGGAGCGTTCGTCGCTGATGGGGGAGCGGTCCTCGGGAAGGGACCCGACTTCCTGGACGTCCACGCTGAAGCGGAGCCCGGCCCGCACGGCCTCCCGGACCCGCTCCACCACCTCGCCGTCCCGGCCCTCGGCCCGCACCACCTCGCAGCGCAGCTCGTCCCGGTGGTCGACCCGCTCGACGACGAAACGCCAAGCCGCGACCCCGTCGACGTCGCTCATGACCGCCGACGCCTGCCGGGGGTGCAGGAACATCCCACGCACCTTGACCGCCTCGCCCACCCGGCCGAGGACCCCGGCGAGCCGCAGGCCGCCGTCGCCCACGAGCCGCCAGGCCGACAGGTCGCCCGTGCCGAAGCGGACGAGGGGATAGTCGGGCCGCAGCACCGTCACGACGACCTGGCCCTCGCCCGAGCTGGTCGGCTCGCCGCTGTCGAGCGCGCACACTTCGACGTGCACTCCAGGCGCCGGCACCAGGCCGCCCCCCGGCGAAGTCTCGTAGCCGATGAGCCCGAGCTCCGCCGTGCCGTAGGCCATGAGGACCGTCGGCACCCGCTCCTGGAGCAGCGACCGGAGCGAGTCCGGCAGGGGCTCAGCCGTGACCAGGGCCTTGGTCAGCCGCCACCGGGACGCGTCGAGGCCGAGCGCGTCGAACCGCTCGACGAGCGCGTTGAGATAGCTCGGCAGGCCCACGTAGGCCGTGACCCCGAGGTCGGCGATGGCGCGGGCCTGCAGGTCCTGGTTGCCGATGCCTCCCGGGACGACTGTCGCGCCGAGGGCGAGGCAGCCCTCCTCGAACATCGCCCCCGCGGGGGAGAGGTGGTAGCCGAAGCAGTTGAGCACCACGTCTCCCGGGCCGATCCCCGCGGCCTCGAGCGCCGGCGCCCACCGCCAGGGGTCAGTCCCGTCGAGCTGGGGCTCGTAGATCGGGCCGGGCGACTGGAAGAGCCGCCGCACGACCGCGCCTTCGGACAGCAGCCCGCCGAAGGGCGGCTCCGCCTGCTGCCGCTCGAGGACGTCGTCCTTGGTCAGGATCGGCAGTCTGCTGACGTCGCCGTCCCGCAGCGAGTCCACGGACAGGCCTGCGTTCTCGAGCCGGGCGGCGAGCGCGGGGACCCGCTTCGCCGACCCGCGCACGAGGTCGGCGACCGTGGGAGCGAGCTCAGCGGCATACCGCTCGACGGCCTCCTGCAATGCATCCGTCATGATGAACTCCCTTCAGAGCCAGCGCTTTCGGCGCTTGTAGTGCTTCACGTCCCGGAAGCTCTTGCGGCCGCCGGAGTCGCCGAGGCCGAGGTAGAACTCCTTGACGTCGGGGTTGCCCTGCAGCTCCTCAGCGGTCCCCTCGAGGACGATCCGCCCCTGCTCGAGGATGTAGCCGTGGTCGGCGACCTCGAGCGCGCGGCGGGCGTTCTGCTCGATGACGAGGACGGTCAGGCCCATCTCCTCGTTGATCCGCTTGATGAAGCCGAAGATCTCCTTGACGAGCAGCGGCGCCAGCCCGAGCGAGGGCTCGTCGAGCATGAGCAGCCGCGGCTTGGCCATGAGGGCCCGTCCGATCGCGAGCATCTGCTGCTCGCCGCCGGACAGGTAGCCCGCCACGCGGGCCCTCATGTCGCCCAGCTTCGGCAGCAGCCCGTAGACCATCTCGAGGTCGGACTTCGTGTCCGCGCCGCCGCGGAAGTAGGCCCCGGCGATGAGGTTCTCCTCGACGGTGAGGTGCTCGAAGACGTGCCGTCCCTCCATGCAGAGCGACAGGCCGAGCCGCACCCGCTCGGCGGCGTCCATCCGGGTGATGTTCTTGCCGTCGAAGAGGATCGAGCCGTCGGTGACCTCGCCGTGTTCTGTTGGCAGCAGCCCCGAGACCGCCTTGAGGGTCGTCGACTTCCCGGCGCCGTTCGAGCCGAGGAGGGCCACGATCTTGCCTTCCGGGACGGCGAGCGACAGGCCGCGCAGGACGAGGATGACGTCGTCGTAGATGACCTCGATGTTGTTCACCGTGAGCAGGCCGGGGGTGGCGGGCGCCTCCGCG
>NZ_AWQS01000413.1 GCF_000576575.1 Intrasporangium chromatireducens Q5-1 | reverse complement strand
TACCGCACGCTCGATTGGGATTGTTGCACTCTCGATTGGGATTAGGGCACGCTCGATCGGGAGTCGTGCACTGTCGATCAGGGGGAGAGGAGATCCACGATCTCTTGGCCGATGCGCCTCATCCCGGCCATCGCCTCGGCCATCAGAGCTTCGTTTTCCGTGGACCAGTTGGCGATGGCGGCCCAGGCAACGGTGCGATCACCCAGTGAGGCCGCGCCGACGTCGGCACGCACCCCAGCATCGGTGCCCGTCTTGTTGAAGAACCGAACCGGACCCTCCAGGTGCGCCAAGGGATCCATCCCCAGCCGCTCGACGAACGCCGCTCCGACCATCGACAGGTCGACGTTAGCCGAAAGCCACTGTCGCACCAGCGAATCCGCCTCCGCACCCATCGCCGTCCCCGATGCCAGTCGAAGCATGAGCAAACTCAGCTCCTCCGCCGTTCCCGTCGACAAGGTCGCCGCGTCACCGGGGCCCCGCACGTCTCGCACCTTGTCGTGCAGGGCAGTTCGCTCCAAGCCGAGGTATGCCGCCGTCCCCGCCACCGCCTCGAGGCCGACCTTCCGCAGCAGGACGTTGGTCGCAAGGTTGTCGCTCACCGAACCGACCAGCCGCGCCACGTCGCCCATCGGCAGTTCGTCCACCGACAGCTGCCACCAGAGACCCGAATCAGCCACGGCATCAACGGGTTTCCGACGCAGCACCTCGTCGACCGACAGCGAACCGTCGCCCACCTGGCTCGCCACCGTCAGCAGCAGGAGCACCTTCCCGACGGACGCCGTGCGCAAGGGCACGTCGGCACGGTCCGAGCTCAGCGGCATACCCGAGGCGTCGCGGACGGACACCGACCACGAAACGGCACTCACAGCGTGTCGAGCCACTCGATGAGAATGCGACTGACCGCGTGCGGCGCCTCCTCGGTGAGGAAGTGCCCCGCCCCGTCGACGACGACATAGCGATAGTCCTGGGGCACATAGGCGCCCGAGCCGGTCGTGGCCTCGGCGAGCACGCACCGGTCGTCGGTCCCCTGGACCTGCAGCACCGGGACCTCGATCGGGCGGCGGATCCGACGCATGAACATCGGCCCGTCCGGCCGCACGGACGACCGTCCGAGCCAGCGGTAGTGCTCCGCCGCGGAGTGGGCGACGAACGGGATCATCATCCCGTCGCCATAGCGGGTGACGTCCTCACGCGAGGGGTACGAGCCGTACGGCGACGACCACGCGGTCAGGAAGCTCTCGACGTAGGTGTGCGAGCGGTTCATCGCCCGCTCGGGGCGGAACGGCTTCTGCAGGTCGAGCATCCACCGGGAGGCCTCGCGCTGGCGGTGGTTCGTCCAGGTGGCGTGCCGCATGACGCGGGGGTGCGCCATCGAGAGCGACCCGATGGCTCGGGTGACGTCTCCCCGGAAGATCGGCATGCACCAGGCGATCCACCCACCGAGTCCCTGCCCCAGGACGACAGCGGACGACTCACCGAGCGCCCGGATGACGCTGGCCGTGTCGAGGGTGGACATGTAGGTGTCGTAGCCCCGGGGCGGCTTGTCGGAGCCGCCGTAGCCGCGCAGGTCCATCGCGGCGACGCGGTAGCCGCACGAGGCGAGCGCGGACATCTGGGGGCGCCACGTGTACCAGAACTGCGGGAAGCCGTGCAGCATCATGACGAGCGGGCCGTCGCCCATGACGGCGACGTGGAAGCGGGCGCCGTTGGCGGCGACGTAGCGGTGCTCCCAAGGGCCCTCGATGTCGACGAAGGCGGAGTCAACGGGCATGCGGGCTCTCGGGAGACGGGCGCGGTCGAGCCACGCGTGAGGCTGGGACGAGGCCGGGATCAGGCCTCTGGCTTGTCAGTGTGGCGCTTGGCGTCGGCCTGCGCCCTCGCTTCGGCCTCGGCCTGCGCCTTGGCCTCCGCCCGGGTGCGGGGGAGGGCGGCTGTGGAGGCCGCCGGGAGCGACTGCATGACGGGATGGTCGGTCAGGTCGGCCGGGCCCGCGACCCCGGTGCCCGAGGCGACGGCGTCGGAGGCGGTCTCCTGCCAGCCGCGCTCGGTCGTGGTCGTGGTCGTCGTGGTGCCGGGCGGCGGTGGGGTCGGGGCAGGCGCACCGGGGGCAGCCGACCGCGCCTGGGCGGCGCGGGCGTCAGCGAGCCGGG
>NZ_AWQS01000412.1 GCF_000576575.1 Intrasporangium chromatireducens Q5-1 | reverse complement strand
ACGAGCCGACCTCGGCGCTCGACCCCGAGCTCGTCGGCGACGTCCTGTCGGTCATGCGCCGGCTCGCGTCCGAGGGCATGACGATGATCGTCGTGACGCACGAGATGGCGTTCGCGCGGGAGGTGGCCGACCGGGTCATCTTCATGGACGGCGGCGTCATCGTCGAGGAGGGCCACCCCGACCAGGTCATCGGCGACCCCCAGCACCAGCGGACCCGGACGTTCCTCAGGCGGGTCCTCGACCCGACGCACGTCGACTCGGACGGCGACGAGGTGGAGCGGCGCAGGCGGGCCGACGAGGCGCGCGACGCGGGTGCCGGGAGGGAGCCGGAGCTGCCGGACAGCGTGAAGCGACAGCGGTTCTGATGCCCGCGAAGGGCGAGGTCACGGTCGTCGGCGCCGGCCTCATCGGGCTGTTCAGCGCGCACTACCTGCTCGAGAGCGGGTATGCCGTCACCCTCCTCGACGCGGGTGCGCCCGGCGGCGGCGCCGCCCGCGTCAACGGCGGGTGGGTGTGCCCGGCCCGGAGCGACCCGATGCCGTCCTGGGGTGTCGTCCGCGACGGGGTGCGTTCGCTCATCCCGCCGTATGACGGGAGCTTCTTCCTGCGCCCGAGTGCCCTCCCACGGGTGGCGGGCTATCTCGCGCGGTTCCTCGCGAGCTCCGGCTCCGGGCGCTTCGCCCGCTCGTGGGACGACCTCGACCTGCTCAACCGTCAGACCGCCCCGCTCGTCGACGAGCTCGTCGAGGCAGGCATCATCGGGGACCTGCAGGACGAGGGCTTCCTCATCCTCCACTCGCGGCTCGAGGACGCCGAGGCGGCGTGGGCGTCCTTGCTGGCGGTCTCGCAGCGCGGGCTGGCGCCCGCGCCGGACCCGGTCGTCGGGCGCGAGGCCCTGCTCGAGCTGGAGCCCGGGCTCGGAGACGCCTCGCAGTTCGGCTTCGTCCACCGGGGTGACCGCTGGCTTGACCCGTCCCGGCTCGTCGACCGCCTCGTCGAGTCCGTCGTCGCGCGGGGCGCCCGGCTCGAGCAGGACACGCCGGCCCTGGCCGTCCGACAGCGGGGCGAGCAGGCCGAGGTCGCCACCCCGCGGGGCGTCGTCGCCGCGGAGCATGTCGTCATCGCGGCCGGCGCGTGGTCCGAGGAGCTGCTCCGCCCACTCGGGGTCAAGGGCTACGTGACGCCGGGCAAGGGCTACAGCTTCAGCGTCTTCCCGCAGTACCCCCCGACGCACGTGCTGCGGCTCGGCGACACCCACGTCGGCGTGACGCCGATGGGTGACCACGCCCGGGTCGTCGGCATGGTCGAGTTCGACGGGACGCGCGAGGGGGTCCGCCCGGAGCGAATCGACTTCATGAAGCGTCAGGCCCGGCCCTGGCTCTCCGGCATCGACTGGGACGCCAGCACCGAGGAGCGGGTCGGGCCACGGCCGATGACCCCGGACGGCAAGCCATTGATCGGCTGTGTCCCCGGCGCCGAGCGGGTCGTCGTGGCGACGGGCCACAACATGCTCGGGCTCACGCTCGGGGCGGCGACAGGGACCCTCGTGGCCTCGCTCGTGGCGCGGGGACCCGCGGCCGCGGTGCCGGCGTTCGACCCGATGCGCTTCTCCCGCAACCCGTTTGGATCAGGCTAGGCGGGCGTCGTGGAGATCCGACGGGCACGCGCCGAGGAGTATGGCCGCATCGCCGACATCCTCAGCTCGGCCTATGCTCCGAGCGGGCTCGCACCCGGCGACGACTACTACGAGCACCTGCGCGATGTCGCGGGACGTGCCGTCGGTGCGGAGGTGTGGGTCGCGGTGGACGGGCCGGACGTGGTCGGGACCGTGACGTGGCCGCCGGCCGGATCAGCCCACCGCGAGGTCGCGGCGGACGACGAGGCGGAGTTCCGGATGCTGGCGGTCGACCCGTCCGTCCAAGGCCGGGGAGTCGGCCGCGCGCTGTTGGACGAGGTCGTGAATCGCGCTCGGACGGAAGGGTTTCGGCGCGTCGTCCTGTCGACGGCCTTCTGGAGCACCGCGGCCCACCGGCTCTACGCGGACTACGGTTTCGTCCACGTGCCGGACCGCGACTGGCCGGTCTATCCGGACCTCGTGCTGCAGGTCTATGCCCTGGAGCTGGGCTGACACCGGAGTTCGCGCTCACTGGCACGTAAATA
>NZ_AWQS01000411.1 GCF_000576575.1 Intrasporangium chromatireducens Q5-1 | reverse complement strand
CTGACCACCCGTGGTGGTCAGGGCCCCTCGTCGTGGCCGCCTCGGTCAGGAGGTCGGCTTGGACTGGACCGTCTTGACGGTCTTCAGCGCGCCGGTCTTGTCGAACTCGTAGACCTCGATCGAGGCGCTGCCCGGCTCACCGGCGGCGGTGAAGTCGAGCGGACCGCTCGCACCGTCGTAGTCGATGTCCTTGCCCTCGTCGATGAGCTTCTTGCAGTCGGCGAAGGAGGTGCACTTCTCGCCGCCCTTGGTGATGTCGTTGACGACCTTCTTGAAGTCGTCGGCCTTGGTCGACTTCGCCTGCTCGGCCGCGAGCGCCATGATGTTGACACAGTCGAAGACCTGCGGGGCGAACTGGACCTCCTTCAGCGACGGCGCGAACGCCTTGAGGTTCTTGATGAAGTCGGGGTTGTCCGCCGAGGCCGGTGCCGTGCCCTTGAACCCGGCGAGCTTGCTCGGGTCGTTGGGGCTGACGAGCTTGGCCAGGTCCGCGTTGCGCAGGCCGTCGGCGCCGTACATGCCGACCTTCTGTGGCGTCAGACCGGCCTCGATGAGGCCCTGGATGATCTGCTTGCCCTCCTCGAAGCCGATGACCACGACGGCGTCGGGCTTCTTGGCGACGATGTTCTGGACTGTCGCGTTGAAGTCGGTCGCCTTGGGGTCGTAGGTCTCGTTGAGCACGACCGAGGCCCCGGCGTTCTGTAGCGCCTTGGCCGTCGCGTCGGCGAGGCCCTTGCCGTAGTCGTCGGCCCGGGCCGTGATGGCGACCTGGCTGTGGCCGTCGGAGACGATCGTGTCGGCGAGGACGGGGCCCTGCAACGCGTCGGACGGCGCGGTGCGGTAGTAGAGCCCGTTGTCCTTGTAGTCGGTGAACGTCGGCGCCGTGTTGGACCCGGAGCACTGGGCGACACCCGCACCGGTCACCTTGTCGATGATGGCGAGGGACATGCCCGAGGCCGCGGCACCGATGATGACGTTGACGCCGGCCGCGAGGACGCGGTCCGCGGACTGGTTGGCGATGGCCTGGTCGTCGGCCTCGTCGCCGCCGACCGGGGCGCCGATCTGCTTGCCGAGGACGCCGCCGTCCTTGTTGATCAAGGAGATCGCGTATTTCACCGCCTCGATCTGGGGCGGGCCGAGATAGGCGAGGCTGCCGGTCTCCGGCAGGACGTAGCCGAACTTCAGCGGCTCTGCCGAGGTGCCGCCTCCGCCCCCCGTGCTCCCGGACGTCGGGTTGCCCCCGCCCGTCCCGGTGCCGCCGCCGCTGCTTCCGCACGCTGCAGCAAGTAGTGTCACAGCCGCAACCGCGGCAGCGGCCCTCATGCCTGTCAAACGCATACTTCGCCTCCCGCAAGAGTCCGGACACGTCTGTGTGCCCGGTGGTTGCGGCCACCCTAGTGCCGCCGGACGGCTCCGGGGAGACATGAGACCAACCTGTGATGCGTGTCGGAAGCCCCTTCCCGCGGGGGGCTACTGTGCGTAAGGTCGGGATGGTGTCTCGGGGTCGCGGTCAGGAGGATGCATGGGCAGGTCAGCAGTCGACGTGCGGCGTGTGGAGGGCTCGCTCCGCGAGCCGTTCATCGAGCTGTGGGTGGCGCACCGGATCGAGTCCGGCACGACCCCGGAGGCGGCTCGGCGCCTCGCCGCTGACGGCACGCTGAACGCGGCCCTCGACCGCTCCGACATCTGCGCCTTCATCGCGCACGTCGACGGCGTGCCGGCCGGTTACGTCGTCGTCGCCGACTCCACCCGCAGCCCGCTCGTCGACGCGCCGTGCGTGTCCATCAGCATGCTGCACGTGCTGCCGGACTACCGCCGCGGCGGGGTGGCCACCGCCCTCCTCGCGACGACGGCCCGCTACGCGGACCGAGTGGGCGCCGGGCACGTCGCGAGCCTCGTGCCGGCCCACGACCGCGAGGCCAACCGGTTCTTCGCCCGGATCGGCTTCGCTCCCGAGACGATCCGCCGCGTCACCGCGGTCGCGACCCTGCAGCGCCGGCTCACCGGTCAGGGCGCGTCCCGGCGCCCGGTCGCCGAGGTGCTCCAGCGCCGCCGTGACCTCCGCGCGCGGTCGCGGTCAGTCACCACGCGCGTGGCCGGCTGAGGCCGCAGCGCACCACACCGAGCGCACCGGAATCAGAGGTATGCCGCTCACCCGAGCCGGGTG
>NZ_AWQS01000410.1 GCF_000576575.1 Intrasporangium chromatireducens Q5-1 | reverse complement strand
ATATGGTCCAACAGTGGCCGTGCCCGATCCATTCCGGCATCGAGGGGCGATGTCTGCCGGTGGCGGCGGCCGCGCGGGTCCGGCGGCCCGATTGGCGCGAACCCGCCGAGTCGGGTTAACCTCGTTCAGCATATACCCCCATGGGTATGTAGTCCGCAGTCATCCAGGAGAAGGAGCCATCAGATGACCCTGACCGCGACGATCACCGAGCTGGCCGCAGCACGGGCCGACGGGGCAACCGTCGTCGACGTGCGCGAGCCCGGCGAGTACGTCGCCGGCCACGTGCCGGGCGCCGTCCTCATGCCGATGGGCCAGCTGCCCAGTCGGGTGGCCGAGCTCGACCGCTCACGCCCCGTCTACGTCATCTGCGCCTCCGGCAACCGCAGCCGCGCGATGGCCGACTTCCTCGGCGCCGTCGGATTCGAGGCGCGCTCCGTCGACGGCGGCACCACCGCCTGGGCGCAGTCCGGCCGGCCCGTCGTCACCGGACCGCGCGCCAACGCGGCCTGAGGGGGAATGCCCATGGCGACCATCATCGCGATCGACACCCCGACCCTCGGCGACCGCAGCTACCTGGCGCACGACGGTCGGGTGGCCCTCGTCATCGACCCCCAGCGCGACCTCGACCGTGTCCTGGCGGTCGCGGAGGAGGCCGGCGTCTCGATCACCCATGTCTTCGAGACGCACATCCACAACGACTACGTGACCGGCGGACTCGCGCTCGCCCGGGCCACGGGGGCGAGCTACCACGTCAACGCGGCGGACGACGTCGCCTACGAGCGGGTGCCTGTGCGGGACGGCGACACGATCGAGGTGTCCCCGAGCCTCACGGTCCGGGCCATCGCGACCCCCGGCCACACCTTCACGCACCTGTCCTACGCCCTCGAGTCGGACGGCGAGCCGATCGGCGTCTTCACCGGGGGCTCCCTGCTCTTCGGGGCGACCGGCCGCCCCGACCTGCTCGGTCCGGAGCACACCCACGACCTCGTCCGGCAGCAGTACGCCTCGGCGCACCGGCTCGCCAGCGAGCTGCCGGAGGCGGCCCAGGTCCTGCCGACGCACGGCTTCGGCAGCTTCTGTTCCGCCGGCTCGACGGGAGACACCACCGCCTCGACCATCGGCCAGGAGAGGCGGGCCAACCCCGCCCTGACCCAGGACGAGGAGCGCTGGGTCGCCGACACCCTCGCGGGCCTCGACGCCTATCCCGCCTACTACGCCCACATGGGCCCGGCCAACCTGCAGGGTCCCGGACCGGCCGATCTCAGTTCGCCCGAGCGCGCCGACAAGGCCGTGCTGGCCCGGCGGATCGCGGCCGGCGAGTGGGTCGTCGACCTGCGCACCCGGACGGCCTTCGCGGCCGGCCACGTCGCCGGGACCGTGAACTTCGGGGTCGATGGCCAGTTCGCGACGTACGTCGGCTGGCTCATCCCGTGGGGCAGCCCGCTGACCCTCCTCGGCGAGTCGCCCGAGCAGGTCGCCGAGGCTCAGCGCGAGCTGGTCCGGATCGGTGTCGACCGCCTCGCCGGTGCCGCCACCGGACGGCCGGAGGACTGGACGGACGGGCCGCTGGCCTCGTTCGAGCAGGCCACCTTCGGCGACCTCGCCCAGGTGCGGCACCACCGTCCCGTGGTCGTGCTCGACGTGCGGCGGGCGAGCGAGTACGACGCCTCGCACATCGCCGAGGCCGTGCACATCCCGATCCATGAGCTCCCCTCGCGACTCGACGACGTGCCGCACGGGGAGGTGTGGGTGCACTGTGCCGCTGGCTACCGCGCCTCGGTCGCCGCCTCCCTGCTCGCCGCCAACGGCCGCCACGTCGTGGCGATCGACGACGACTTCGACGAGCACGCTGGCGCCAGTGGGCTGCCTCTCGTCGCGGCCTGACCGGGGCTCCGGCCCCACCTCCCTGTCCCAACCCCATTGACCGGCGCCTGCCGGAACAACCCCTAGAAGGAGAAACCAGATTATGTGCCGTCCCGTGAACTGCAGGACCTGTGGCAAGACGACGTGGGCCGGATGTGGCCAGCACGTCGACCAGGTCATGCGCAACGTGCCGTCCAACCAGCGCTGCCCAGGCCACGAGAAGGACGCCGCGGCAGCCGGTGGCGGCTTCCTGTCCCGGTTGTTCAACCGGGGCTGACCCCCAGCGGGCGGCTGGGGTCCGGGCCCCCGTCCCGGGCC
>NZ_AWQS01000409.1 GCF_000576575.1 Intrasporangium chromatireducens Q5-1 | reverse complement strand
CGCCGGCCCGGTGCAGGACCGGCGGCGACGCGATCGAGGCGATGGTGGACCTTCGCTCAGGCGTGACCCATGCCGTGGCCCACGTGGACGAACCCGGCGTGGTCGACCATCTGGGTCAGCCAGACGACGAGGATCGAGCCCATGAACACGGCGAGGAGAACCTCGGCGACGGCGGCCTCCGCGAAGGCAAGGGCAGCGACGCCGAGGGCGAGCGAGACGACGGCAATCGTCAGCTCGACCTTGCCTGCGGCGTCGAAGCGCTCACCAGCGCCGAGGACGAGGTATGCGGCGGCACCCAGGACCAAGCCGATCCCGGCCATCCCGCGGGCATCCTGCACGAACGGCATCTCGCCCCTCATCAGGTAGCCGACGTACGGGACCGCGATGGCGGCAACGAGAACGGTGGCAATGAGGTCTCGGAGCTTCAGTTTCATGGTGTGCACCTCCTTCCTGGCTCAACCGTCCTCCGGGCCGGGGGACCCGCACAGGGCCGTAGGTCCCGCGGTCTTGGGTGGCCGCACGCACGGGTGGGTAGGGACGGGTGAGGTGCGGAAGGACCGTGCCGGCCCACGACGAGAGGACCAGTGATGGCGTCATCGAGCAAGACCACGACGGACCACGACGAGATTCGCAGCTGGGTCGAGGAGCACGACGGCAAGCCAGCGACGGTGCGGGACACGACCGCGGGCGGCGAGCCGGGGGTGCTCCGGATCGACTTCCCGGGCGGCGCAGGCTCGGACGAGCTCGAGGAGATCAGCTGGGACGACTGGTTCGCCAAGTTCGACGAGAACAAGCTCGCCTTCCTCTACCAGGAGCACAAGGCGTCCGGCGAGGACAGCACCTTCTTCAAGCTCGTCTCACGCTGAGGCGCAGCCCTCACTCGGTGGCGGGACCTTCCTCCTCCTGCGACTCGAGGACCTCGGCGTCCGAGTGCTCGGGCTGCTCTCCGCCGGCTTGGAGGTCGTCCTCGCGCGGCGTGGCGGACTGCGCGTCGGACTGGCTCTGGTTGGTGGGTCGGTCGTCGCTCATGGCCGCCACCTACCCGCGCCGCCCCGGCTCAACCAGACGTCCCATGGCAGCCCAGCCGGTGCGCCATGATGAGATCAAGCATCGGTCCCGGGCCGTGACGCCCGGCCACGCGAGGAGGTCGGGACGATGAGCGAGCCCTTCCCGGACGAGGTCCGTGGCATCGTCGTCGGTTGGGACGCGTCGCGGGGCGCCCGCATCGCGCTCGACTGGGCGGCCGAGTCCGCCCTGCGGCAGGGACTGCACCTGACCGTGCTGCACTGCCTGGACCTCTACTGGAGCCCGGGCCTCAGCGCGGTCGACCCGACCGGACGGTATGCCGAAGCGGGCTCTACGGCTGATGTCACGGCGCAGGAGACCGCAGGCGCCGAACCGGACGGCGAGGCGCGACGCAGTCCCGGCGGTGCAGTGCTCCAGGAGGGCGTCGACCGGGCCACGGCGGTCCTCGGGGAGGGCAGGGTGAGCGGCATCCAGGTCCATGGCACCCCCGCGGGGCAGCTCGTCGAGGCGTCCCGGCACGCAGACCTCGTCGTGACCGGCAGCCGCGGGCGGGGACGCCTGCTGTCCGGGCTGCTCGGCTCGACGTCGTATGCCGTCACGGCGCACTCCCGCTGTCCGGCCATCGTGGTCCGCACCCACACGGAGGACGGCCACACCCCGCCTCACCCCGGTCCGGGCTGTCGGGTCGTTGCCGGCATCGACGGGTCGCCCCACTCCGAGCGCTCGCTCGCCCGGGCCGCCGACATCGCGGCCCGCACCGACGCCCCGTTGCACGTGGTGGCGGTGGCGGAGGCGGGCGCGGTGGGGCCGCGGGCCTACTCCGACCCGCGCACCAAGGGACGCCACGACCGTGAGACGCGCAGCCGCGCGAACGACTGGCTCCGGGAGGCCAAGGCCATCCTCGGAGTGACCCAGCCGGCCCTCACGGTCGAGTACGAGGTGCTGTCCGGAGACCCCGGACACGCCCTCGCGGACCTCGGCTTCGACGCCGGGCTGATCGTCGTCGGGTCCCGTGGGCGGGGCGGCTTCGCGGGGCTGCTCCTCGGCTCGGTGAGCCACACCGTGATCCACGAGGCGCTCTGCCCCGTCATGGTCGTGCACTGACGCTCGACCCCAAACGCAAGGGGTATGCCGCTGAGCGGGCGAGCGCTCGCCCG
>NZ_AWQS01000408.1 GCF_000576575.1 Intrasporangium chromatireducens Q5-1 | reverse complement strand
GCGCTCACTCGACGGGTGCGGGGCCGCTGCGGCTGTCGGTCGACGACTTCGAGGTCGTCGAGACCGAGCGACGCACCTCGGCGGCCGTGGCGCTCTGCGTCGACATGTCCTTCTCGATGTTCCACGAGGGGCGTTGGGGCCCGATGAAGCAGACCGCCCTCGCCCTGTCGCACCTCGTCCAGACCCGGTTCCGGCAGGACGCCCTCGAGATCATCGGCTTCACCATCGCCGCCCGCCGACTCACCCCGGTGCAGCTCGCCGACGCCGAGCCCGAGTGGGTGCAGGGCACCAACCTCGAGCACGCCCTCATGCTCGCCTCCCGGCACCTGCGCCGCCACCCCGAGGCGGAGCCGCTCGTCCTCGTCGTCACCGACGGCGAACCGACCGCACACCTCGACCCGAGGGGCGTGCCGACCTTCGCGTGGCCGACGATCCCGGCGACGGTCCGCGCCACGATGGCCCAGGTCGACCTGCTCCGCCGCTCCGGGGCAGCGCTCAACGTCTTCATGCTCGGCGACGACCCCGGCCTCGCCCGCTTCGTCGACGCCGTCGCCCGCCGGGCCGGCGGGCGGGTCTTCACGCCGTCGGTCGACCGGCTCGGCGAGTACGTCGTGTCCGACTACCTCCGCTCCCGCCGCGGCCGACGCTGACCCGGCCGCGGCCACAGCCGGAACCCCGGCCCGTGCTGTGGAAGATCAGCACACCCTGAGGTGACCGATCCTCCACAACCAAGCCCGGCGGCATACCCCCGCTGTCGTATGCCGCTCACCGCGGCTCGGCGCGCCGGCGAGCGGCGCGCCTATGGTGGAGACATGGGAACTCGACCACATGTCGTTGTCATCGGTGGCGGATTCGGCGGCCTGGCGGCCGTCCGGGCGCTGCGGAGGGCCGACGTCGACGTGACACTCATCGACCGGCACCCCTACAACACGTTCCAGCCGCTGCTCTACCAGGTGGCGACCGGCACGCTGAACCCCGGTGACGTGACGTGGTTCCTGCGGTCGGTCCGATCGAAGCAGCGGAACGTGCGCTTCTTCCAGGGCAGCTGTGAGGCGATCGACCACGACGCCCACACCGTCAGCCTGTCCGGCGGCGAGGTCGTGCACTTCGACCACCTCGTCATCGCGACGGGGGTGGCGGCCAACTACTTCGGCACGCCGGGTGCGGACAAGTACGCAATGCCGCTCTACACCCGCAGTGAGGCGCTGGCCCTGCGCGACGCGGTCTTCTCCGGCCTCGAGGAGGCGTCGGTCAACCGGCAGTACGACGACATCCGCGTCGTCATCGTCGGCGGCGGCCCGACCGGGGTCGAGACGGCCGGCGCGCTCGCCGAGATGCGCAACAAGGACATCCCGGTCCTCTACCCCGAACTCGATCCACACAAGGTGCACGTCACCCTCGTCGAGATGTCACCGCACCTGCTCGCCCCGTTCGCGCCGGAGAGCCGCGAGTATGCCGCCGACTCCCTGCGCAAGCGCGGGGTCGACCTACGCCTGTCCACCAAGGTGAACGAGGTCCGCGAGGACGGGGTCGTCGTCGGCGACGACAAGGAGTTCCTCCCGGCGGGCGTCGTCGTCTGGGCGAGCGGGGTGACCGCGCCCGAGGTCGTCTCCAACTGGGGCCTGCCGCAAGGCCGGGGGCGACGGATCGTCGTCGATGACCACCAGCGGGTCAAGGGCTGCGACAACGTCTACGCGGTCGGGGACATCTCGGTGGGCGAGGGCGACCGGGCCCTGCCACAACTGGCCCAGCCGGCGATCCAGCAGGGCAAGTACGTCGGCGAGCTCATCGCGGCCGGGTTGACCGGCGAGACCCTGCCGCCGTTCGAGTACAAGGACAAGGGCATCCTCGCCACGATCGGCCGGGCATCGGCCGTGGCCGAGGTCACCGGCCTGCCCCGGCTGCAGGGCTTCCCGGCGTGGGTCATCTGGAACAGCGTGCACATCGTCACCCTGCTGGGGAACCGCAACCGGCTCGCCGCGATGGTCAACCTCGGCGCCAAGTACCTCGCCTGGGGCCGCACCCACAACGCCATCGTCGGGGACACCCAGGTGCCGGAGCTCGACACGACGGCGCAGGAGCGCCCCGAGGTCAGGGGCGCCTGACCCGGCGGCTCCGCCGGTACCTGACCGGTGCCCCGGCGGCTCCGCCGGTGCTGACCGGCCGCCTACCCCGTCGAGTGAGCGCAAACTCCGGAGTTT
>NZ_AWQS01000407.1 GCF_000576575.1 Intrasporangium chromatireducens Q5-1 | reverse complement strand
ATCGAGAAGCTCAAGGGCCACCCGCTCTTCGCCCACGTCACGCTGACGCGGAGCGAGCGGAGCCCGATCGCCGCCCTCGTGACGGACCTGTTGGAGGGGGTCGAGGCCTGAGCTGAGGGTCACTCGCGGGCTCCGGGGGCACCGGCCACCGGGAGCCCGCGAGTGACCGAGCGGTGCCCACCGAGCGCTCTCGCACGGCTCGCAGGGCGGCGTCGGTTTGCCATCTGGGCCGATGGCTGGCACCGTGGGTGACCGATATGTCTCGACTTGGTAACGGCAGGTTTGACCGTCGTCGCTGCCAGGACCATCCCTCCACCTGACCCCCAGGGTGCCGCCTGACCGGCGGCCCCCGAGGAAGGCACCAACCGACCCATGGCCCGATACGCAGGACGGCACCGCTCCCTGGCAGCGCCGGCACCAGAGGCTGCCCGCGCCCAGCACCACCACTCCGCGCCGAAGCGGCGCGTGGCCCGGCCCCTCGTGGCGGCCGGGCTCGCGCTCGGGCTCGGGCTGACCGCGATCGGGTATGCCGCTGCCACCGGGCTGGGCTCCGGGGACGCCGCCTTCGTCGTCGGTGACGGCCTCGCCGCACAGACCGAGGAGCTGGCCCGCACGTCCGTCGTCGACACGGCCTACCGCGCCGCGGCCTCCGTGTCGCGCAACGAGCGCCGCACCGCGATCGCCGCCGCGGGGGTCGACACCGCCAAGCAGGTCGAGGCCAAGGCCAAGGTCGAGCCGCCAAGAAGGCCAAGGCCGTCGCCGAGGAGCGGAAGCGTCAGGCCGCCGAGGCCGCCAAGGCGGCGGCCATCGCCGAAGCCCGCGAGAACCCCCGCGCCGCCGCCCGCGTCCTCATGGCCGACCACGGCTGGACGAGCGACGCCCAGTACAACTGCCTCGTCAACCTCTGGAACGGCGAGAGCGCGTGGAACTTCACCGCGACGAACCAGAGCTCCGGCGCCTACGGCATCCCGCAGTCCCTGCCCGGCAGCAAGATGGCCAAGTTCGGCAACGACTGGCGCACCAACCCGGTCACGCAGCTCAAGTGGGGCCTCTGGTACATCGAGCAGTCCTACGGCAACCCGTGCAACGCGTGGTCGTTCTGGCTCTCGAAGAGCCCGCACTGGTACTGAGCCGGATCTTGCGCAGCCGGTCCCGGCCTACCTTGTTAGATCTTCCGTAGTCGGACCCGGCGGACCGAGTGGTGCTTGTCCTTGGACAGCACCAGGGTCGCGCGCGAGCGGGTCGGCAGGATGTTCTCGACCAGGTTCGGGCCGTTGATCTCGCGCCAGATGCGGTTCGCCGTGCCGACCGCCTCATCGTCCGACAGGGCGGCGTACCGGTGGAAGTACGAGTTCGGGTCGGCGAACGCGGTCTCCCGCAGCCGGAGGAACCGGTCGACGTACCAGGTCCGCACGTCGTCGACCCAGGCGTCGACGTAGACGGAAAAGTCGAAGAAGTCGCTGACCGCCATGCCGGTTCCGCGCACCGGGTGGACCATCGGGGCCTGCAGCACGTTGAGGCCCTCGACGATGAGCACGTCGGGCTGGCGCACGACGATCCGCTCGTCGGGCACGATGTCGTAGGTCAGGTGCGAGTAGACCGGCGCGCACACCTCGGCCTTGCCGGCCTTGACATCGGCCACGAACCGCAGCAGCGCCCGCCGGTCGTAGGACTCGGGAAAGCCCTTGCGCTGCATGAGTCCCCGGCGCTCGAGCTCGGCGTTCGGGAGCAGGAAGCCGTCGGTCGTGACGAGCTCGACCCGCGGCGTGTCGGGCCACCGGGCCATCAGCTCGCGCAGGATCCTCGCCGTCGTCGACTTGCCGACCGCGACGGAGCCGGCGACGCCGACGACGAACGGTGTCTTGGCCGGGCGCTCGCCGAGGAAGTCGGTCGTCACCTGGTGCAGCTGCTTCGTGCCTGCCACATAGAACAGGAGCAGCCGGGACAGCGGCAGGTAGACCTCCTCGACCTCGCGCAGGTCGACCCGGTCGCCGAGGCCCTGGAGCCGGGCGAGGTCGGCGGCGTCGAGGCTGAGCGGGTGGTTCTCGCGCAGCCGCGACCACGCGGTGCGGTCGAGCTCGACGTAGAGCGACGGCATGGAGCCGTTCGCTCCGTTCGCTCCGTTCGGGGCAGGGGGCACGGCAGCATTGTTGCGGACCCGCACCCTCTGCACGTCGTGGGACCGGTCACACCACGCCACCGAGCGGTATGCCGCTCAGCCGGCTGAGC
>NZ_AWQS01000406.1 GCF_000576575.1 Intrasporangium chromatireducens Q5-1 | reverse complement strand
CGACCTCCGCGGGCGCCGGCCGGCGCGGCCCCAAGGTCGCCAAGCTGGCCCACTGCCGCTCGTGCGGCGCCGAGCTCGCAACGGCGGCCGAGCGCAAGACCGGCCGCTGCGCAGACTGCCCGCCCACCTACGACGAGGCCACCTTCGAGCGGCTGCGCGAGTGGCGTCTGGCCGTCGCCCGGGAGGCGAGTGTGCCCGCCTATGTCGTGTTCACGGACGCCACCTTGACCGCGATCGCCGAGCGTGAGCCGGGCAGTGAGGCAGAGCTCGCAGCGATCTCCGGGGTCGGGGCCCGCAAGCTCGCGCAGTACGGCCCCGATGTGCTCGCGGTGGTGGCCGGTGCCGACGTCGAGTCGGTCGCCGAAACCCGCTCTGTCGCAAGAGAATCCGCCGGATCGTGAAGTTCGCTGAAAAAAGTTCGAAGAATCTCGGTAAATAAGTTGTTGCGCAGCGCTTCGACCGCGTAGCCTCTTTCGAGTCAAGCCCAGCGGCTCAGGTGGTCGGCTGGGACCCACGCAGACAGTGAGGAGGTTGGCCTGATGATGACGATCATGAACGCGATGAACGCAGTGTCCTGCGTCGTTTCCGCGCGTCCGCGTCCGGCTGGCCACACCATCCTCGCGGTTTCCGCTGTCACGGGCCAGGGGATCACTGTGTCCATCGCCCGCCGTGGGACGGCCGTCGCGGTTCTCGATGCCCCGCTCGCTGGGGACATCTCTGTCGATGGCCCCGCCTACAAGACCACCGATGTCGCTCGCTTCCGCCTCGGGAGGCCACCGGTCTGATTCCAGACCCAGGCTCCTCTCCAGGCCGCGAACCCGACATCACCGGGTCCGCGGCCTTCGTGTTTTCCGCGCACGTGCCGCTCCACCCATCACCACACCGACAGCGCCCCACCGGGCGCCAGACAGATACGGGACACCAACGATGACTCCCCGGATGACGAGCAGGACCGAGACCCGCACCGCCGGAGCGGGACTCATGCAGCAGGACACGAACGAGCGGGTGCGCCAGACCCCGGGCGCACCGGAGACGGAGGTGAACGCGATGCCGCTGACCGACATGATCGACCTCGGCACCCGGGCCGAGTCCCTCGGCGCGACGATCCCGTGCCGCGACTACGACGCGGAGCTGTGGTTCGCCGAGAAGCCCGAGGACGTCGAGTTCGCAAAGACGTTGTGCGGGCTCTGCCCGGCCCGCATCCAGTGCCTCGCCGGCGCCCTCGAACGTGAGGAGCCGTGGGGCGTGTGGGGCGGCCAGCTTCTCGTCCAGGGCGCGATCGTCGCCCGCAAACGACCACGAGGACGTCCCCGAAAGCACCCGGTCGCCGCATGATCGCCGGATCCAGGCCATGCGCGACCAGCCACCACAGACCAGCACCATTCCATCAGGAGATCACCATGAACCAGCTCGAACTGCTGGCCCGCGACCGAATCGAACAGCGCATCCACCGACGCGACCGCAGCGGAATCCGCCGCAGCGCCCGGTTGATCTCGCAGGAGATCCGTCGCAGCCGCCGTCACGCCGACAAGTGACGGACCGCCCAGGAGGGCGAACCACACAGCAACAACTGAATCGAGTGAGCGAGCCGCGGGTGACGCGAACGTCACCCGCGGTTTCGTTTTGTCTCGTTCCGGCGGCGGCTCAGTCGAGCGGGCCAACCGGTGGGAGGACGGCCCCGGGCAGGTGGGCGTTGACCGCCTCGCGCCCGTGCACCGTCCCGCCGAGCTGGCTCAGCACGCCGATGCCGCCACCCCACACCCGGTGGATGAGCAGGTACTCGGGCGGCAGGTTGAGCTTGTACGCGATCGCGTAGTTCGGCTGCCTCGGGTCGTTGATGTGGCTGAAGACGCTGCGCAGCCAGGCCCGGCTGAAGGTGAACGTGTCGGCGCGCAGCGGGGCGAGGAACGGCTCGAGGTACTCGAGCAGCCGCTCCGGGTCGAGGTCGATGTTCGGCTTGACGAAGCCGGTCTCCCGCAGTCCCTCGAGCAACGCCTCCGCGCCACCGCCTAGCGCGACCGTGACCAGCTCGCCGATCTCGGGCGGCATCCCGTCGGGCAGGCGGTTCACCGCACCGAAGTCGATGACGCCGAGCCGGCCGTCCGGCGTGATCCGGAAGTTGCCCGGGTGGGGGTCGGCGTGAAGCAGCCCGGCCCGGGCCGGGCCCGCGAAGAGGAACTCGAGGTAGAGCTGCGCCGCCGCGTCGCGTTCGTCCTGGGTGCCACTGGCA
>NZ_AWQS01000405.1 GCF_000576575.1 Intrasporangium chromatireducens Q5-1 | reverse complement strand
ACCCGGCCGGAGCGGAGTCGAGGAAGCGACGTCGAAGGACGAGGCACCCGGCCGAAGCGGAGTCGAGGAAGTGTCGCAGAGGGGGCGACATCTGACGGGGGCGCCACGGACATCGGACCACGGTCCAGTTCCGGCGAGGGCCGGGGGCAGGCCGAGCCGCACACATGATTCCGAGCGGAATATGTCGAGGCAGCACATGAGCGGCGGGCGGGGCCGTCCCTAGTCTTCCCGCATGGCCGCCGCCCCCTTCTCCGAGCCCCTGCCCGCCGCCGACACCGTCGACCTCGGCGACCGCACCGCGCTGGTCACCGGTGCGGCGAGCGGCATCGGCGCGGCCATCGCCACGGCGCTCGCCCAGGCCGGCGCCACCGTCCACGCCGTCGACCGGGACGCGGACGCCCTCGCCGAGGTGGCCAAGGAGGATCGGATCGAGCCGGTCGTGGCCGACCTCGCCGATCTCGACGCCCTCGCCGCGCTGCCGACGGACGTCGACATCCTCGTCAACAACGCGGGGATCCAGCACGTCTCTCCGATCCAGGACTTCCCCCTCGAGAAGTTCGACCTGATCATCGCGCTGATGCTCGCTGCGCCGTTCCGGCTCATCCGCCAGTCGCTGCCACACATGTACGAGCGGGGCTGGGGCCGCGTCGTCAACGTGTCCAGCGTCCACGGCCTGCGCGCGAGCGAGTTCAAGTCGGCCTACGTCACGGCCAAGCACGGGCTCGAGGGCCTGTCCAAGGTGACGGCGCTCGAGGGGGGTCCGCACGGCGTGACGTCGAACTGCGTGAACCCGGCGTATGTCCGCACCCCGCTCGTGGAGAGGCAGATCCACGACCAGGCGGTCACCCACGACATCCCCGAGTCCGAGGTGGTCGAGAAGATCATGCTCTCCCCCGTCGCCGTCAAGCGGCTGGTGGAGCCCAGTGAGGTCGCTGCGCTCGCCCTGTTCCTCTGCGGCCCCGCCTCCGCCTCCGTCACCGGCTCGTCCTTCAGCATGGACGGCGGCTGGACGGCCCACTGAGGTGGCCCCCGCCCCCCAGGACGTCCACGGGACACAGGCGCCTCCTAGGATCGGCACCGTGTCGGACGCCGAGGAACGCAATCAGCTGCTCCACCTGCTGGAGCTGGTCGCCTCGGGTGCCTCAGTGGCCGACGTCGTCGCGGTGCCCGCACCGACCCGGGCGCGGGAGCTGGGGCTGCGGATCACGCACGAGCGTGACGCTCACCTCGACAGGGAGGGCGCCCTGTCGGCCCTGCTCGACATCGCTCGCGAGCTCGCGACCGAGAGCGATCCGGCCGGCGTCCTGGAGGCGATCGTCCGGCGGGCCCGCATCCTCATGCGCACCGACCTCGCCTACCTCACGCTCTACGACCCCGAGGCCGGCGACACGTACATGCGCGCGACCGATGGGTCGATCTCGGCCCGGTTCCAGGCCGTGCGGCTGGCCCTCGGGGACGGTCTCGGCGGCCTTGTCGCGTCGACGCACAAGCCCTACTGGACAGCCGACTACACGAACGACGAGCGGTTCGCGCACACCTACGCCATCGACAGCGCCGTCGGCGACGAGGGGATCATCGCGATCTGCGGCACCCCGCTCATCGTCGAGTCGCACTTCGTCGGCGTCCTGTTCGCCGCGAACCGCTCCCCCCGGCCGTTCACCCGTGAGGAGGTGGCCCTGCTCGGCAGCCTGGCGACCCTCGCCGCCGTGACCCTCGTGCAGACCCGGGCCCGCGCCGACGCCGAGCAGGCGCTGCAGGCGCTGTCCCAGGCGCACGAGACGGTGCGGCAGTATGCCGCGGGCATCGAGAAGGCGGCGGCGGCCCATGACCGCTTCGCGTCGCTCGTCCTCGAAGGGGGCGGGATCGAGGGGATCACCAAGGCGCTCGCCGAGCTGCTCGGCGGCTGGGCGGTCCTCCTGGACGACGCCGGCGAGCGGCGCAGCGAGTCTGGCGCCGTTCCCGACGAGCTGCCGCTGCCGACCGACGCCGTCTGGGGCACGGGTCGACTCGTCGAGGTCGGCGGTTTGTTCGTGGCCCCGGTCAGCGCAATGCGCGACCGGCTGGGAACGCTGGCGGTCGGTGGCCTCGACACGCTGAGCGACTCCGACCGGCGCACCGTCGAGCGGGCCGCGGTCGTCACCGCTCTCGTCCTGCTCTTCGAGCGCACCGCGGCCGACTCGCGCCAGCAGGAGCGCAACCGCCTGGTGTCCGACCTGATCACCCCGCGCGGCAGTGTC
>NZ_AWQS01000404.1 GCF_000576575.1 Intrasporangium chromatireducens Q5-1 | reverse complement strand
CCCGCACGACCACGGTCGAGCGGGGCGCCTTTCTGTATTGTGCGACCTTGTTCTGCTGACCACGTCGCGGCCGCGTAGGGTGGTCCCGTGCCTGAACTCATCGCTGCGCCCACCCGCATCCCCGTCCCCGGCGGCAAGATCATCGAGGAGCACGTCGGGGCCGTGACGACGCCCGATCTGAACCTCGGCGCCTCGGTGTCCGTCGCCCACATGGTCGCGCCGGCCGGTTGGTCGGAGCCCGCGCAGACGCCGGACTTCGACGAGATCACTGTCGTCCTGCGTGGCCAGGTCATTGTCGAGCATGACGCCGGTGTCCTGACCGTGGAGGCGGGCCAGACGGTGATCACCCACCGCGGCGAGCGAGTCCGCTACTCGTGCGGTGACCAGGGCGCGGAGTACGTCGCCGTGTGCCTGCCGGCCTTCACCAACGACGGCGTCAACCGTGAGGACGAGGCGTGAGCGACGATCCGCTGGTCGTCGCCCCCAAGGTCCTCCTGCACGACCACCTCGACGGCGGACTGCGGCCGCAGACGATCATCGAGCTGGCCGACGAGATCGGCTACACCGATCTGCCCAGCACAGAGGCCGAGGCCCTGGGCTGGTGGTTCCGTGACAGCGCCGACTCGGGGTCGCTGCCGCGCTACCTCGAGACCTTCGACCAGACCCTCGCCGTCATGCAGACGAAGGAAGGGCTCTTCCGAGTCGCGAGTGAGTGCGCTCAGGACTTGGCGAAGGACGGCGTCGTCTACGCCGAGAGCCGCTACGCTCCCGAGCAGCACCTTCGGCAGGGGCTCACCCTTGAGGACGTCGTCGAGGTCGTCAATGCGGGGTTCCGCGACGGTGAGGCCAGGGCGGCCGAGGCGGGTCGCCCCATTCGCGTCACCGCGCTGCTCACGGCGATGCGGCATGCTGCCAACTCCCGGGAGATCGCGGAGCTGGCGGTCCGCTATCGCGACGACGGGGTCGCCGGCTTCGACATCGCGGGGGCGGAGGCCGGTTACCCGCCCACGCGCCACCTCGACGCGTTCGAGTTCCTGCGTCGGGCCAACGCCCACTTCACCATCCATGCGGGGGAGGCGTTCGGCCTGCCGTCGATCTGGGAGGCGATCCAGTGGTGTGGCGCGGACCGGCTCGGCCACGGCGTCCGGATCGTCGACGACATCACGATCGAGGGCCTGCCCTTCGCCACCTGGCTCGAGGCACACCGCGACAACGCCAGGGCCCTCGCCGAAGTGGACCTCGACGGAGTGCAGCTCGGGCGCCTGGCGGCCTATGTCCGGGACTGCCGGATCCCGCTCGAGATGTGTCCCACCAGCAACCTGCAGACCGGTGCGGCGCTCTCGATCTCGCTGCATCCCATCACGCTGCTCAAGCGACTCTTGTTCCGGGTCACCCTCAACACAGACAACCGGCTGATGAGCCACACGAGCGCGAGCCGCGAGGCCACGCTGCTCGCCGAACAGGCGGAGTGGACCGTCGCCGACCTGCGGTGGGTCACGATCAACGCGATGAAGTCCGCGTTCATCCCCTTCGATCAGCGCCTCGGCATCATCAACGACATCATCAAGCCGGGCTACGTGCCGCTCCTGCCCGAGACCAGCTGAGTCGCGCGGCTCAGCGGCGCGGCAGGTGCGCGGCGAGGATCGACTCGGCACGTTTCGGCCGAACCGGCACGGCACCGACGACGCGTGCCTCGGCGACCACGCGCGGCTCGTCGCGCAGCAGGCGCAGGCCACGGCGGACGAGGATGTGCGGCGCCTTGCGGCGCTCGGACAGGTCGCGGGCGAGGCGCAGGCCGAAGGTGACCCATCGGTTGCGGCGCACGCACAGCGCCTCGGCGAGCAGCCCCTCGGCGCGCAGCCGTGCCGCCAGGCGACCCGCGAAGAGGCCCTCCGCCAGGATCCGGTCCTGCGGGCGCGCAGTCACCGTATGCGTGCCAGTGACCCGCGATGACGCGATGTCGTAGTGCGGCAGGTCCACCCGTCCCTCGTCGACGAGCGTGCGCAGGGCTGAGATGGCCGCCTCGGCATTCCAGGAGTCCGGGTGGTCCCAGTCGGGGATGCCGAGCGACGAGCGGGGCAGGGCCGGGTCGTCGACCTCCCGGTAGAAGTCATCGAGCCGGACGATGGGCCAACCGTAGGCCGAGTTGAGCCGTGCGGACAGGCGGCTCTTGCCCGAGCCGCTGGGGCCCATGACGAGGATGACGCGGGCGCGCTCCGTGCCGCCGGAAGTGCACTCTCGATCGACGGAAGTGCA
>NZ_AWQS01000403.1 GCF_000576575.1 Intrasporangium chromatireducens Q5-1 | reverse complement strand
CGCGCTGACCGGCCTGCGCCATCCGGCCCCGCGCTGACCGGCCCACGCTGACCCGGCTGCCAGGCCGGTCGCCGCGCCGGATGGCGCGCCCCCGACTAGCGTGGGGGACATGGAAGCTCGTGGTCAGGGACGGGTTGTCGCCTGGGTCGACGCGTCGGCCGGCCTCGCCGGAGACATGCTCCTCGGGGCGCTGCTCGACCTCGGGGCCGAGCTCGAGCCGATCCAGGAGTGCATCGACGCGGTCGTGCCGGACACGGTGCGGATCGGAGTCTCGGAGACGACGCGGGCCGGCCTCCGGGCCGCCAAAGCGCACGTCGACCTCCTGGCCGAGGACCAACACCACCGTCGGTGGGCCGAGATCCGGGACCGGCTCGGCGGCGCCGCGCTGCCGGAGCGGACCCGCTCCCGCGCCTTGGCGGCGTTCGAGGCGCTCGCCCGTGTCGAGGCCGCGGCTCACGGCACGGAGATCGACGAGGTGGAGTTCCACGAGGTCGGCTCCTGGGACTCCATCGCCGATGTGGTGGGCGTGTGCGCCGGGCTCGAGGACCTCGGCGTGGACGAGGTCGTCGTGAGCCGGCTCGCCCTCGGCAGTGGCTTCGTCACCGGCTCGCACGGACGCCTGCCCGTGCCCGGACCAGCCGTCGCCGGCCTCGCCGCCGGCTGGCAGGTCGAGGCCGGCAGTGAGGGCGAGGCCGGCGATGAGGGCGAGCTCGCGACCCCGACGGGGGTGGCCCTCGTGACCACACTGGCGCACGAGCAGGGCCCGCTGCCGCGCATGCGGCTCATCGCGACCGGCGTCGGAGCCGGGACGAGGGACCGCCCCGGCCTGGCGAACGTCACCCGCGTCGCTCT
Source organism: Intrasporangium chromatireducens Q5-1 (assembly GCF_000576575.1). GTDB lineage: Bacteria > Actinomycetota > Actinomycetes > Actinomycetales > Dermatophilaceae > Intrasporangium_A > Intrasporangium_A chromatireducens. The sequence goes on along the minus strand of NZ_AWQS01000403.1, from coordinate 1,411 downwards.
CGGTCTCTCCGACTCGCCGACCGGTCACGGAGAGGCCGCGGCGGACGACCTGGCCGCTCGTGCCATGTCCCTGCTCGAGGCGAACGTCGACGACCTCGACCCGCGCGTCTGGCCCTCCGTCGTGGAGGCCCTCCTCGATGCGGGTGCGGCCGATGCGTGGCTCACCCCGATCGTCATGAAGCGCGGACGCCCCGCGCAGGTCCTATCCGTGCTCGCCCATCAGCGGGACGTCGCGTCGCTGCGCGACCTCGTCTTCGAGCTCACGAGCACCATCGGATTGCGGGAGAGCGAGATTCGCCGCTGGGAGCTGGCCCGCGGCTGGGTGACCGTCGAGGTCGACGGCAGGAACATCGGCGTCAAGGTGGCTCACCGGGACGGCCGGATCGTGCGGGCGACGCCCGAGTTCCGGGACGTGGCGGCCGCCGCCGAGGTCCTCGGCCGACCGGTCCGCGACGTGTTGGAGGCCGCCCGGGCGGCGGCGGCCCACGCGGGCCTCGCCAGTGGCCGCACCCTCCCCGAGGGTCTGCGCTCCTGACCGGCAGGCAACCTCAGCCGAGCGGGACCGGGCGTCCGAGCGCCGCCGGGCCCAGCGGCATACGGCTCCTCGAAGGCGCCGTTCCTGAGCGAACACGCTGGTACACCGGTGAGTTCACCCTCGAACAGCCCGATCGCGTCAGAACGGTGCGGCGATCTGGGCGGCGAGGTGCCCGGCTCCGTAGCCGTTGTCGATGTTGACGACCCCGACGCCCGGTGCGCACGCGTTGAGCATCGTCAGCAGCGGCGCGAGGCCACCGAAGGCGGTGCCGTAGCCGACCGACGTCGGCACCGCGACGACAGGCGCCCGGGCGAGGCCGGCGACGACGCTCGCCAGCGCCCCGTCCATGCCGGCCACGACGACGATCGCGCGGGCCTCGGCGATGAGGTCGACCCGGTCGAGGATCCGGTGCAGGCCGGCGACGCCGACGTCGACGACGAGCTCCGTCGGGCGGCCGAGGTAGGTCAGCGTCAGGACGGCCTCGCGGGCGACGGGCAGGTCCGATGTGCCGGCGCAGAAGACGGCGACGAGGCCGCCGGTCGGCTCGGGCGCCGTCGGCGGCCACGCGACGACCCGCGCGGTCTCGTCGTGCAGCGCCTCGGGCAGCACCGCCAGGACAGCCGCTGCCTGCTCGTCAGAGATGCGGGTGAACAACGCTGCGCCGCTGGTCTCCCCGCTCGCGGTCGCGCGCCGGAGGTTCGCCGCGATGGCGCGGACCTGGGCGACCGTCTTGCCCTCGCAGAAGATCGCCTCCGGATAGCCGCGCCGCGCCCCACGACCGAGGTCGAGCTCCGCGATCCCGTCGAGGTCCGCGGGATCGAGAGGTATGCCGCTCACTGCCGCCAGGGCTTCCGCGTCGGTCGCGCTCGGGCGGGG
>NZ_AWQS01000402.1 GCF_000576575.1 Intrasporangium chromatireducens Q5-1 | reverse complement strand
ACGTGTCGCAACCGGAGTTCCCGCTCACTCGCCGGGGAGGTATGCCGCTCAGCTGGGTGGGCGCTGTGGCTGGCCGTCGTCACCGGTGGCCTTGAGCGGTTCCTCGCCGACCTCCGCGATCTGGTCGACGAGCTGGTAGCGGCGCCCGTAGGTCTCGAGCAGGGAGACGACCGCGGCCGCCAAGGGGATGCCGATGAGCGCGCCGATCGGCCCCCAGAGTCCGACGCCGATGAACACGGCGGCGAGCGCGATGGCCGGGCTCACCTGCATCGTCCGGTTCGAGACCCGTGGCGTGAAGACGTAGTTCTCGATCTGCTGGTAGACCGTCGCGAACACGACGACCCACAGGGCGTCGAGCGGGTTCTCGAAGACCGCGACGAGCACCGCGGCGATGACGCCGAGGTACGTGCCGATGAGCGGGACGAGTTGGCTCGTCACGCCGGTCAGCACGGCGAGGGCGAGCCAGCCCGGCAGGCCGAGGAAGTAGAAGAAGATCGCGTGGAAGAACGCGGACAGGGCAATGAGGATGAGTTTCGAGATCACGTAGCCACCGGTCTTGGCCGTCGAGGTCTCCCAGACGGTGCCGAACACCTCCTGCTTGTCCGGGGGCAGCCATGAGGCGACGTGCTTCATCAGGCGGGGGCCGGAGGCGGCGAGGTAGAAGGCGAAGACGACCACGGTCAACAGGTCGAACATGATCGATCCCAGCGTGCCGAGGATCCCGAAGGCGCCCTGGGCGACCGCGCTGCCATAGTTCGCGAGGCTCGTCATGTCGATCGCCGAGTTGATCTTGGTCGGGTCGAGCGACAGGTGGAACGTCCCGTTCGCCCACGACACGACCCCCGAGACGATCTGGGGCCATTCGGTTGCCAGCTGGGAGACCTGGGTGGCGAGCTCGCTCCCGAAGAGCGCTCCCACCGCGAGGACGACGACGAGACTCCCACATCCCGTCACTCCCGTGGCGAGCGTGCGTCCCAAGCCATGCCGCATCAGCCACTCGATGGCCGGCTCCATGGCGATGGCGATCAGCCACGCCAGCAGGAGCAGGAAGAGGAAGTGCGCGGTCGCATGGAACGCCCACATGGCCAGGAGCCACAGCGAGATGGCGACGAGCACGAAGATCACGGCGCGGCGGAAGGCGTTGGGCTCAAGGGCGATCCACTGCACCGAGTGGGGATCGGCCGCCGCCGCCTTCCGGTGGGATGCCAGTCGGCCCGTCGCGACGGCGCGAGGGACCGTCGCCGCGGAAGGTTCCGGCGCCTCGGTGGCGTGCTGGTCCTGCGCGGCCCTGCTGCCGGGCGACGGCACCTGCACCAGCAGCCGCCGCAGCCATGACCTGCCCGCCATCGGCCCTCCGATCCTGAGGTTCGCTCTCCCCCGACGGTACCCAGCCTCGTGGGAGTAGGTTGCCTGCATGGTGGCCGGATCCGGGCCTGCCGACCCGCTCCAGACCTGGCGCTCCGCCGAACGGATGAAGCTGTTCACGGATGCGGTCGTGGCGATCGCCCTGACACTGCTCATCCTGCCCCTGCTCGAGAGCGTCTCCGAGGCGGCCCGCGCCGGTCTCGACACGGGCCGGTTCCTCGGCGAGCACGGCGACCAGCTCTTCAGCTTTGCGCTCAGCTTCGCGGTCATCGCAGCGTTCTGGGCCCAGCACCATACGCTCTTCATGGGCGTGGAGCGCTGGACCGGGCTGCTGCTGCTCCTCAACATCTGCTGGATGTTCACGATCGTCTGGTTGCCGGTGCCGACGGCGATGGCCGGCACGATGCGCACCGACGCGCTCCAGAAGGTCCTCTACATCGGGACGATGCTGGTCAGCAGTCTCGTCATGGTGGCCATGTATGCCGTCCTCGAGCGCCAACCTGCCCTGCGCGGCCCCGATGCGCCGCCGACGCGACCCGGCCGGGTCGGCAGCCTGGTGCTCGTCGGCCTCTTCGCCCTGGCGCTCGCACTGTCCCTCATCGTGCCCCGTCTCGGCTACCTGCCGACGCTGCTGCTCTTCTTCGCCCGGGCGATCGAGCGGCGCATCGTTCACCACCTCGACGGCCGGGACCGACCGCGGTGAGCCAGGCCCGCACGGCCGCGGCCACCTCCCCGACGGCTCCCCTGCGGATCGCTGTCTTCCGCTGGCTCTGGATCGGTGCCCTGGTCAGCAACATCGGCACCTGGATGCAGACCGTCGGCGCCCAGTGGCTCCTCGTGCGCGAGCCAGGCGCCGCCGCGCTCGTGTCGCTCGTGCAGACCGCCCAGGCGCTGCCGGTCCT
>NZ_AWQS01000401.1 GCF_000576575.1 Intrasporangium chromatireducens Q5-1 | reverse complement strand
CCGACACAAGGAAGGTAAACCAGTGAGCGAGTCCACTGTCGGCGCACCCGAGCCGGCGCAGCGCACTATCCCAACATCTACCGAGCCACAGGCGGCGCGCGCGAGGCGCCGTCGCCCCAAGGCCCTGCTCGTTGTGGCCGTTGCGGCGATCGTGGTCATCGGTGCACTCGTCGCGTTCCTCGCCCTGCGAGACACCAGCACGCGCCTTGAGAAGGCAGCGAAGGCTTGCTCGGTCAGCGGAGTGATCGACGACGAAGGTCACACGCTGTCCCTACGACGCGTCGCAGCCAAGGAAGACCCCGGGCGGGTCTCGCTCGTCGACTACGAGTGCGTCCTCGGCGAGCTTGCGGTTCCTCGAGCTGTGAAGGACCACATGGGCTCGACGCGAGCCCTCGACGGCACACAGACGGACGAGTGGGACGGACTCAAGGCCCGTTGGACCTACCACCCGGACGACGGGATCTCGATGACCATCACCGAGAACTGAGTTACCTGACCATGCGGTCAGGTTCAACGTGGGCCGGCCGTGCCGGAGGGGAGCGGCCGGCCCACCCCTTAATGAAGCAAGGAGCAGAGCCATGAACAAGAAGCACGTCATTGGATATGCGGCCACCACGCTGGTCGCCTTCGGAATCGGCACGACTGCGGGCGGGTCACCGTCTCCCCAGACGGCCCCGGCCGCTGCAAGCCCGACCGTCACGATCACCGCCCCGGCGGTCGAGAGCACCGAGCCCGGGCCGACAGTGACCCAGACAGTCGAGGTGCCGGGCCCGAAGACGACCGTCACGGTCGGACCTCCCCCGCCGGCCGTGGCGATGTCAGGCGACGGGACGTACCAGGTCGGCGTCGACGTGAAGCCGGGTACCTACGTGTCCAAGAAGCCGAGCAGCGGCAACTGCTACTGGGCCAGGCTCTCCCGCGAAGATGGCCTCGGCGGGATCATCGCCAACAACAACTCGAGCGGCCAGTCCGTGGTGACCATCCGCAAGACGGACAAGTACTTCGAGTCTAGCGGATGCAGCGACTGGACCAAGCGCTGACGCTGGAGGCTCGGTACAGCCGGCAGTCATGAGCAGGACTGATCGAGTCAGAACTGGGGGGACGGCGCCTGCATTGGTCATCGACGAATGGTGCGGTCAACTGCTCGCTCAACATCACGTCCATGCTCAAGCCAAGATCGGTCGAGTGCCGCGAGTTGGCTCATCTGGGCAACGAGTCGGCCTTCATACGCGTGAAGATCCCCTGGCGCGTCTGCCGCCTGACCCGGTGCACGGGTGGGGATTGCCAGGGCCTGGAGATCGAGGCCGAGTCGTTCGGCGTGATGCATGCGCGCAATGAGGGGCCGCAGACTGTCGGTGTTCTTGGCGTGCTCGATGTCGTCGTCTGCAACTCCCGCGCCCTTCAGCAGCGCGAGGTAACGGGCTTCGCGACGAGCGTCGAGTATGGCGGCGCCTTCGGCAGCAGCCCGTGCAGGGGCCTCGGCTGCCGCTTCTTCGGCCGCGCGGGTCGCCGTGGCGGAGGTGTCGGCACCGGTACGGGCCAGGACGCCGCGGAGCACCTCAGCGGGATCGAGGGGGTCGATGTCCTCGTGGGCGGTGTCGTGATCGGGGTCCCAAGCCGTGTCGACGTAGAGCATGTTCGACTCCCGTCCCCGAGTCGCCATCACATACAGCGGTTCCCGGGTCGTGGTCGCGGTGACGTAGGCGTGCGCGGTGTCGACGGTGCGACCCTGAGCGCGGTGCGCGGTGGTGGCGTAGCCGAGCTCGACATGCTCGGTCACGTATGCCGCCGGCAGCATTACAGCCCGCGTCCCGGTGGCGCTTCTCACCCGCAGTGAACCGTCACCTGTGACGTGGGTGACGACCCAGCGGTCGCCGTTCTTGACCCACTCACCCATCCCCGCGGAACCGTCGGACCCGGTGACGAGGTCGCGCTGGTTCAGCCGCGTCGCGACCAGATCCCCAGTGCCGATGGTGGTGCCGTCCGCCAGGGTTACGCCGTCCTGGGTGACCTCACCGGTCCGGACCCGGTCGGAGCGGGCGCGAGTGTTGAGATCGGTCACGGTCTGCGCGTCCCCAGCGATCATCAGCGATGACCGGCCCGCCGTGATGTCGGCCTGCCACGCCGCATAGAGCGCGTCGAGGACGCTGTCGCGGTCACCGCCGATGACCCGGCCCTGCCGTACGTACTCGTCGGCGACGCTGGGGCGCCCGGAGCGGAGTTTGAGGGAGGCGTCGCGTTCCCACTCGTGCCGGAACCGGCGCACGTCGAGAAGTTCTGGCGTGTCAT
>NZ_AWQS01000400.1 GCF_000576575.1 Intrasporangium chromatireducens Q5-1 | reverse complement strand
GGCCCCTCGACGGTTTGTGGCCCCTCGACGGGTTGTGGCCCTTCGACGGGAGGAAGCGGTATGCCGCTCCGCCCGCCCCGTGCGGAAGGTGGTCTTCCAGCGGGGCGGGCGGAGCGGCATACGAAACGGGGTTGGTCGCTCCCCGAGCGGGACTCAGCTCTCGAGCGGGACTCAGCTCTCGAGCGAGGCCTTGCGCGAGGCGAGGACGTCGTCGATGAGGCCGTACTCCTTGGCGTCCTCGGCGGAGAGGATCTTGTCGCGCTCGATGTCGTTGCGCACCTGCTCGGAGGTGCGGCCGGTGTGGTGGGCCAGCGTGTCCTCGAGCCAGGTGCGCATCCGGAGCACCTCGTTGGCCTGGATCTCGATGTCGGAGGCCTGGCCGTAGTCGCCACCCGAGAGGGCCGGCTGGTGGATGAGGATCCGCGAGTTGGGCAGGGCGAAGCGTTTACCCGCCGCACCGGCGCCGAGGAGCACCGCGGCAGCGGAGGCGGCCTGGCCGATGACGAACGTCTGGATATCGGGCCGGACGAACTGCATCGTGTCGTAGATCGCGGTCATCGCCGTGAACGAGCCACCGGGGCTGTTGATGTACATGAGGATGTCGCGGTCGGGGTCGAGCGACTCGAGCACGAGCAGCTGGGCGATGATGTCGTCCGCCGACGCGTCGTCGACCTGCACGCCGAGGAAGATGATGCGGTCCTCGAAGAGCTTGTTGTAGGGGTCGGACCGCTTCATCCCGTAGGAGGTGCGCTCCTCGAACTGCGGCAGGATGTAGCGGCTCTGCGGCTGGGCGTGGCCGGGCACGGCAAGGCGGCTGGTGGGCTCGATCATCATGCGGGTCACTTCTCGCTTCCGTCGGTCTTCGCGTCGGCCTGTCCCACGCTCCCGTTGCCCTCGACCGCCTGCTCGGAGCGGCTGAAGACGTGGTCGACGAAGCCGTACTCCTTGGCCTCCTCGGCGCTGAACCACCGGTCGCGGTCGGAGTCCTTCTCGATCTGCTCGACGCTCTGCCCGGTGTGCTGCGCGATGAGGTCGGCCATCTGCTTCTTGATGTAGAGCATCTGCTCGGCCTGGATCTTGATGTCGGTGGCCGTGCCGCCGATGCCGCCCGAGGGCTGGTGCATCATGACGCGCGCGTGCGGCGTCGCGTAGCGCTTGCCCCGAGTGCCGGCCGAGAGGAGGAACTGGCCCATCGAGGCGGCCAGGCCCATGGCCACGGTCGCGACGTCGTTGGGGATCCAGTTCATGGTGTCGTAGATCGCCATGCCGGCCGAGATCGAGCCACCTGGGCTGTTGATGTAGAGCCAGATGTCCTTGTCTGGGTCCTCGGCGGACAGCAGCAGCATCTGGGCGCAGATGGCGTTGGCGTTCTCATCGCGCACGTCCGAGCCGAGGAAGATGATCCGTTCCTTGAGCAGGCGGTTGTAGATGTGGTCGTCCAGACCACCCGGCATGCCGTTGCCGTTGGCGGAGATGTCCGAGGTCACCAATGTCTCCATCGTCGAAGGTCTCCAGTCTCGGCCGCGCTGGGCAGCCGGCTGGCTCGTCACTGACCCTAACGTCCGTCACCGTCAGGGGATTTCCGGGCGGGCTCGTGTTCGCCCTGAGCGCACAAGGGGTATGCCGCTGGCCGGGGCACGTCGGTGTGCCCGGCCAGCCGCGGTGGCCCGGGAGCTACTCGTTCAGGCCGTTGTCCTGGCCGGACTCGATGTTCACCGTCTCCTCGCCGATCCGGGTCTGGAAGTCCTCGGCCGCGCGCTTGTCGTCCATCGCGGCGGAGTTCGCGCCGGTGTTGCCGGCCGCGTGCCGCACGGTGCCCTCGGCATTCACCTGCCAGTCGCTCGCGCGGTCGCCGCTCGACTCCTCGGTGATCGACGCGTTGCCCGAGCCGCCCCGCGGGCCGGGGTCGACCGCTCCCGTCGTGCCGTCCGTGACGTCGTCCGCACCCGCCTCCGTGGTCCGACTCGTGGTCCTGTCCGTGGCCTCGGCCCTCGTCTCGCGCGAGGAGGTCTCGCCGTCGGTCATGAGCATGTCGCTGTCCGCAGCGCCGCCGTCGCGCAGCTGCTCGGCCCGTTCGGCCGGGCGGCCCACCTGGTCCTGCTCGACCTGCTCGGCCCTGCCCGTCTCGTCGAAGTTGCTCATGTCGTGCTCCTCACTGGTCGATCGGTGCCGGTCGCCGGCGTGACGACCATCGTGGCCATACCCCCTCCGAGCAGGTCTGCACCACCCAGCGCACGTGTTCGGCTGCGTCACCGGACAGCGCGAGGCCCCCGACCGCCACGCGGTCGGGG
>NZ_AWQS01000399.1 GCF_000576575.1 Intrasporangium chromatireducens Q5-1 | reverse complement strand
TCGACAGTGCACGAATCCCGATCGAGAGTGCGGTGGTTCCGCCGCCACGGGTGCCGACTCGGCCCTGCTGGAAGGTGCCCGGACGCCGGGAGCGGGCTCAGCGGCATACGACAGGGGGCGGCAGCTGGGACTGCTCGACGCCCTCGAGGCCGAGTCGATCCTCGTCATCCGGGAGATCGCCGCGGAGCTCGAGCGCCCTGCCCTGCTCTTCAGCGGCGGCAAGGACTCCGTCGTCATGCTGTACCTCGCGAGGAAGGCGTTCTGGCCGGCACCCATCCCCTTCCCCGTATTGCACGTGGACACCGGGCACAACTTCCCGGAGGTGCTCACCTATCGCGACGAGACGGTCGAGCGGCTCGGCCTGCGACTCGTCGTCGCGAGGGTGCAGGACTACGTCGACGACGGGAGGCTGCGCGAGCGGGCCGACGGGACCCGAAACCCGCTCCAGACGATTCCGCTGCTCGACGCGATCGCCGAGCACCGCTTCGACGGGGTCTTCGGGGGTGGCCGACGCGACGAGGAAAAGGCCCGAGCCAAGGAGCGAATCGTCTCTCTACGTGACGCGTTCGGGCAGTGGGACCCCAAGAACCAGCGTCCGGAGCTGTGGAACCTGTTCAACCCGCGGCATCGTCCGGGGGAGCACGTCCGGGTCTTCCCGATCAGCAACTGGACGGAGCTCGACATCTGGCGCTACATCGAGCGCGAGGGAATTCCGCTCGCGCCGCTCTACTACGCCCACGAGCGGGACGTCTTCCGTCGGGACGGGATGTGGCTCGCGGTGGGTCCGTGGTCGCGGCCGCGCGACGGCGAGACCGTCGAGCGGCGGCTGGTGCGCTACCGGACGGTCGGCGACATGTCCTGCACCGGAGCGGTCGAGTCCCGTGCCACGACGAACGCGGACATCGTCCTCGAGGTGGCGGCCTCCACGCTGACCGAGCGAGGCGCCACCCGGGCGGACGACCGACTGTCCGAGGCGGCGATGGAGGACCGCAAGAAGGAAGGGTACTTCTGATGGGCACCATTGCAGGAGAGGCGAACACGCTGCTGCGCCTCGCCACGGCAGGGTCCGTCGACGACGGCAAGTCGACGCTCGTCGGCCGACTGCTCCACGACACCAAGTCGGTGCTGTCCGACCAGCTCGCTGCGGTGGAGCGGGTCTCCCGGGAGCGCGGGCTGACGACGGCCGACCTCGCCCTGCTGACCGACGGGCTGCGCGCCGAGCGCGAGCAGGGGATCACCATCGACGTGGCCTACCGCTACTTCGCGACGGCGACCCGGTCGTTCGTCCTGGCTGACTGCCCGGGGCACGTGCAGTACACCCGCAACACCGTGACCGGAGCCTCGACCGCTGACGTCATCGTCCTGCTCGTCGACGCCCGCAAGGGGGTGCTCGAGCAGACCCGCCGTCACCTCGCCGTGGCCGCCCTGCTCCGCGTGCCGCACGTCGTGGTCGCGGTCAACAAGATCGACCTCGTCGACTTCTCGGAGTCGGTGTTCCGACGCGTCGAGACCGACGTCCGGGCCGTGGCTCAGGAGCTCGGGGTCGGCGATGCCCGAGCCATCCCCGTCTCTGCGCTCGGCGGCGACAACGTCGTCGAGCGGTCGGCCCGAACGCCGTGGTACGACGGCCCGGCCCTCCTCGAGCTGCTCGAGACGCTGCCCCCGCCGGTGGAGGGCGTGACCGCGCCCTTCCGGCTGCCGGTCCAGGTCGTGATCCGCCCCCAGCGCGCCTCCCATGACGAGACGCACCATGACTACCGGGGTTACGCCGGCCAGGTCGCGTCCGGGGTCGTGCGCGTCGGGGACGAGGTCGTCGTCCTGCCCTCGGGGCTGCGGACGACCGTGGCCGGGATCGACCTCGGGGAGCGGCCGCTGGAGGAGGCGGTCGCGCCCCAGTCGGTCACGCTCCGTCTCACGGACGACCTCGACGTGTCTCGCGGCGACGTCATCGCGGCTGCGGGAGACGCGCCACGTGCGACGCAGGACGTCGAGGCGCTGGTGTGCTGGCTGGCGGACGGACCGTTGCGGCCGGGTGCGAGGCTGCTGCTGAAGCACGGGGCGCGCACGGTGCAGGCGATCGTCACGGCCATCGACGCCCGCCTCGACCTCGACGACCTGCACTCGCTGCCGGCGGAGTCGTTGTCCCTCAACGACATCGGCCGGGTGAGGCTCCGGCTGGCCCAGCCGCTCCCAGTCGAGGACTATGCCCGGAACCGGCGAGGCGGTGCCTTCCTGCTCATCGACCCGCACGAGGGCGCCACCCTCGCTGCCGGGATGGCCACCGTCGAGAGGCCACCAACCG
>NZ_AWQS01000398.1 GCF_000576575.1 Intrasporangium chromatireducens Q5-1 | reverse complement strand
CCGCCGGAGAACTCGTGGGGATAGCGGTGGCGGTGGGACGCGTTCAGGCCGACCATCTCGAGGAGCTCGACGACCCGCTCGGTGCGGTGTGAAGCTGGCACGAGGTCGCTGTGGATCTGGAGCGGTTCCCGGAGGATCGCATCGACGGTCATCCGCGGGTTGAGGGCCGAGTAGGGGTCCTGCAGCACGATCTGGATCCGTCGACGCAGTCGCCGGTCTGCCTTGGGGCTGGTCCCCCACCTGTCGTTGCCGACCGAGATGGTTCCGCTGGTGGGGGGCTCGAGGTTGGTCAGGAGCGAGGCGAGCGTGCTCTTGCCGCAGCCGGACTCGCCGACGAGGGCGAGACACTCCCCCGTTCGCAGCTCGACGTCGACGCCGTCGACGGCCTTGATGGCGAGCTTGCGGCCGCGGATGCCCGGTTCGCGGGCCGGGTAGTGCTTGATGAGGCCGGTCGCATTCACGAGCACGTCAGATGACGTCGACATGAAGCAGCTCCTCCACTCTCAGGCAGGCGGCCTGCCGGTCGGGCGTCTGGTGCTCGAGCACGGGCCGTGTGTTTCGGCACTCGGGCTGCGCGAGCGGGCATCGCGGGGCGAACAGGCAGCCGGTGGGTCGATGGGCCGGGTCGGGCAGGCCGCCGGGGATGGGGGTACGGGCGCCCGCTTGGTCGATGCGAGGTACCGAGGCGAGCAGGGCCCGCGTGTAGGGGTGGTTCGGCGAAGTGAGCACGTCCCGGGCGGGTCCGCTTTCCATGACGGAGCCGGCGTACATGACGACGACATGGTCGGCGATCTCGGCCGCGACGCCGACGTCGTGGGTGATGAAGAGCAGGCCGGTGCCGGAGTCGGCCAGGCGTCGGAACAGCTGGAGGATCCCCGACTGGACGGTGACGTCGAGTGCGGTAGTGGGCTCGTCGGCGATGAGCACCTGCGGGTCGAGGGAGAGCGCCATGGCGATGACGATGCGCTGGCGCATGCCGCCGGAGATTTGGTGCGGGTAGTCGCGCGCGCGGCGCTCTGGGTCGGGGATCGCGACGTCGCGCATGAGGTCGACGGCGCGGGCCCAAGCCTCTCGGCGGCCGAGCCCGCGATGGACGCGGAACATCTCGGCGATCTGGGCTCCGACTCGCTGTACCGGGTTGAGCGCGCTGAGTGAGTCCTGGAAGACCATTGCCATCTGCTCACCACGGGCCTGCCGCATGGCGGGGCCGTTGCCGAGCAGGTCGACCCCGGAGAGGCGGATGGTCCCTGCGGTGATGTGCGCGGTGGGCTCGAGCAGGCCCATGGCGGCTTTGGCAGTGACGCTTTTGCCGGACCCGGACTCGCCGAGCACGACGACACATTCGCCGGGGTGCACGTTGAGCGAGAGGGCTTCTACGGCGTGGACCCGCCTGCCCCCACGGGAACGGAACTCGACGGCCAGGTTGTCGACCTCGAGGAGGGCGGGCGCCGTGGCGGGCCGCGCGAAAGCTGGGGTCATGGAGTCACCGGCTCTTCGGGTCGAGGATGTCGCGCACCGCGTCGCCGACCAGTACGAAGCTGAGGACGGTGACGCAGAGGAACAGGGACGGGTAGATCAGCAGGTTGGGGTTGCTGTTGAAGTAGCTCTGCGCCGTGTTCAGCTGCACACCCCACGAGATTGAGGGGGCTTTCAGGCCCACACCGAGGTAGGTCAGGCTCGCCTCGCCGGCGATGATCCCGCCGACGGTGAGGCTGGCAAGGACGAGTACGGGGGCGAACGCGTTGGGCAGGATGTGCCGGAACATGATCCGCAGGTTCGAGGCACCCAGGGCGCGGGCGGCCTTGATGTAGTCGAGGTTCTTCGTGGCGATGACCGTCGAGCGCATGAGGCGCGTCATGGTCGGCCAGGAGAACGCGGCCAGGGTCGCGGAGACGGCCCAGATGCCGTGGGAGCCGAGCGCGGTGAGGATGACGATGGCGGCGACCATGAACGGGAATCCGTAGAAGACGTCGATCACTCTGCCGAGGGCAAGGTCGACGATGCCGCCGTAGTAGCCGGCGACCAGGCCCAGGGCGATGGCGATGGCGGTGGACGAGGCGGTGACGACGATGGCGATGGTGATCGAGGGCCGGGCGCCGTGGACGACCTGGGTGTAGAGGTCGCAGCCTTGGATGTCGAACCCGAACGGGTGGCCGGGGGCGCTCTGGATGCCGCTTCGGTTCAGGTCGCAGTCGTAGGGGTCGCCGTGGCCGAACAGGCCCGCGATCGGTCCGGGAAAGGCGGCCATGAGGATGAGGAGCAGGACCAGGAAGCCGGGGACCGCGAAGCGCGGCCGGGTCACGAGGTCC
>NZ_AWQS01000397.1 GCF_000576575.1 Intrasporangium chromatireducens Q5-1 | reverse complement strand
AACTGCCGCGATCAGTCGTTCCGAAGACTGGCCATGCTCGACCTTGCGGCTGAGCAACTCGGCGCGGACCACATGCGGCGCCCGTTTGGGGTGCGCGCGTTGGCTGCGTCACTCCGCCGCCTGTCGGCCGGACCTTTACTGGATCGGCCGAGATGCGGGTCTAGTGGCTGTCCGCCCGGCTGAAGCGCCAGCCGGGGTCTTGAGCGTCGATTCTTGGCCCAGATGCGCCTGAGTACCCGCCCCCCGTCGTGTCTTGCCGCACGTCGATCTGCCCGTAGCCACCGGGGTCGACTCTGACCTGGAATGGGATGACGCCACCCGGAAAGGCGCTGACCTGCTGTCGCTGAGGTCGGACGTGGACTGCTTGTCCGGACACCACGAGGCTGACCATCCCGCCCGCAGGGGGATAGACGCAGGCATACATCGTCGCTTCCCCGCCGTAGGCGTGCAGCTCGCTCGACCAGTCCGAGCCAGCCACCACAAACCCGTCGTCACGGTGAGGGGCCAGGCCATTGCAGCCGGCAAAGTCTGTGGGCGCCGGATGCGGCGGTGGAGCGATCTCCCCAGGAGACGCTTTGCTGCACCCCGCGGCAGGCATCGTCATCATCCCCCACGCCAGCAGGGTGACAATCGTTGACAGGTACCGCCTCAGGGTCATGGCCGAAGTACTACACCTTCCACGCTCGCCCTGGAGCGAAGTGGCCGAACCGCAAAGGACTCACATCAGCGGGAGGCGTTCACCGGAGATGCCGCGCCGGGCGGTCTCGGACCTGCGTCATAATCGCCGCGAGCGCCGAGATTGTTCACGGCCCGATAGCAGCCCGTGATGGCGCAGGGCTCGGAGGGAGTGGCTTGGGCGTAGGAGCCGTTGCGCATGCGGCGGGTCGCTACCGTGTGGCGCATGAGTGTCCGAATCGGGTTCTTGCGCGCGGTGAACCTCGGGCGCCGACGGGTCGCCATGAGCCGACTGGCGGCGGTGTGCGAGGGCTTGGGCTATTCGGATGTGTGGACGTTCGTCAACAGCGGCAACGTCGTGTTCGACGCGATTGGGCGGCGGGCATCGGTCGAGGCCGCGATGGAGAGGGCCCTGGAGGAGGAGCTCGGCTTCGAGTGCACGACCTTCGTCCGGACCGCGCAGCAGCTGACGGCTACCCTTGATGCCCGGCCGTTCACGCTCGCGCCCGGTGGTACGCATTTCGTGACGTTCTTGAAGAAGGCGCCTGGCGCGACTGTTGCCCAGCGCCTGGAAGGACTGTCGAACGACTTCGACACTCTGATCGTCCGGGGCGCCGACGTGCACTGGCGGATGCGCGGCAAGTCCACCGACTCCCGCCTCGGCAGCCGCGACTGGGAGACCATCCTGGGGCCCTTGAGCAGTACGAGCCGCAATGTCACGATGCTGACGAGACTGGTGACGAAGATCGACGCCGCGGAGCGGCCTAGGGGCCGGCCCCGGCTTTCCAGAGGTTAGGGGAAGTCGGGCGCGATGCCCCGCTCCATGAGCGGTCCACCAGAAAGGCGATCGCTCGAAAGCTGAACGGTCATCCCTGACAAGCCGGCTGAGGCGGCCCTTGTCGTCCGTCAATCCGCCGCGAGCGGGACTAGGTCCCCATACCGGCTTGTCGACTATCGCGTCAGTCGATCCTGGGATGTCTTCCCTAGCACCGCCGGGCCCGCGGCGCTTGTCGCAGTCTCGTCGGGGACACTGGGGGAACACCGACCTTAGCTTTGACAAGGAGTCAGCCGTGACCGAGGGAACCGTCCGCTGGTTCGATGCCGACCGCGGGTTTGGCTTCATCGCCCTCGGGCAGGAGGCAGAGGACCTGTACGTGCATGCGTCCGAGATCGTCAGCGACGACGCGATGAAGTTGCTCCGGGAGGGGCAGGTGGTTGAATTTGAGGTCGGGGAGGGGGACCGCGGCCCGCAGGCACGCCGCGTGCGGGTGATCGCCGACCGGGCCGCCGATACACCGCTGGGCGTGCTGGGCACCGTCGCCTGGTACGAGCCTGCCAAGGGGTACGGCTTCATCACTCCCGATGACGGCGGTGCGGAGATCTTCGTGCACAGTTCGGCCATCGTGACGGGCGGCGTGGTCTCGGAGGGGCAGCGGGTGGCGTTCCTTGTTGTCGACGGCGAGAAGGGAGCGCAGGCTGAGCATCTACTGCCCTTGGAGGCCCCGGCCGCCCACCAGGCACTGGCATCCGACGGGGCGGACGGCACCGTGTCCTGGTACGACGGGGACAAAGGCTTCGGGTTCATCATCCCGGACTCGGGCGGCCCTGACGTCTTCGTGCACGTCCGGGCGCTGGCC
>NZ_AWQS01000396.1 GCF_000576575.1 Intrasporangium chromatireducens Q5-1 | reverse complement strand
CGTTGGCCGCCGACCCGGCCGCGCTGCGGATCGGGGCGCCGCCGGTGGTCGGCCGGCTGGTAGCGGCTTTGCGCGCCGAGGGCGTCACCTGTCTGCCGGCGCCGCGTTGTGCGCTCTGTTCACGAGAGGGCCTTGCCTTGACCCGGTCCGCGACCCATGGCGGGGTGTGCGCTCGGTGCCGGGCCCGTGAGCTGGCCGAGGCCTGCGTCCGCTGCGGGATCGTCAAGCCCGTCGCGGGCCGCGACCCGGACCGCAGGCCGCTCTGCGCCCGCTGCGCGGACCGGCCACGACGCGAGTGCGGACGATGCGGCCGGACCCGTCGGATCGCCCGCCGCGCTCACGACGACGAGCCCGACATCTGCGATGCGTGTTTCCGCTCGCCCCAAGCCCTCTGCTCAGGTTGTGCACGCCTGCGGCCATGCGCCTTCGCCGGCAGCGACGCCCCGGTCTGCGCCTCGTGCGCCTCGCGCCGAACCGCGGTCTGCGCCCACTGTGGTCAGGACCGGCCCCCGAGCGCGAACTGGGCCGAGGGACCGGTGTGCGAGCCGTGCTACACCGCCGCGCTGCGCCACCGCGGCACGTGCCGCGGGTGCCACGCCGAGCGTCGGCTGGTCCATCCGCCCGGACCGCAGGCACACACCTGCGCGGACTGCGCCGGGCTGCCCACCAGTCACGTCTGCACCGACTGCGGCCGCGAGGACAAGCTCTACGAACGCGGCCGGTGCGAGCGCTGCGCGCTGGCCCGCCGCGCCGGCAAGCTGCTGCGCGCCGATCACGGGAAGGTCCCCGCGGAGCTGCTCGCGGTCCACGACGCGATCCTGGCGACCAGCACCCCACGGACCGCGTTGAACTGGCTACGCGGCGGCGCCGGCGCCGCCGTCCTGGCCGACCTCGCCGCCGGGACAACGGCCCTGACCCATGACGCGCTCGATGCGCACCCGCGCCGCCGCGGCGCCGACTACCTGCGGCACGTGCTCGTCGCGGCCGACGTGCTCCCGGCCCGCGACGAACCCTTGGCCCGCATCGAGGCCTGGGTGGCCACCGTGCTCGCCGAGGTGCAGGACGGCGAGCACCGCCGGCTGCTGCAGGGCTACGCCACCTGGCAGGTCCTGCGCCGACTGCGCCGACGAGCAGCACGCAGCGCCACCGGGCACAGCCCGACCGGCTACCCCCGCACCCAGCTGCGCACCGCCGCGCGCTTCCTGAACTGGCTCGATCAACAAGGCCTCACCCTGGACCGGTGCCGCCAAGGCGATCTCGACGACTGGCTCGCCGCCACACCCACCGGCTACCCGGCCCGCGACTTCCTCGCCTGGGCCGCCGAGCACCACCACTGCATCCCGATGCTCGTCCCGGCCACCGCGCGCAACACCGGGACCGCCATCGACGCCGACGAGCGCTGGGCACTCGTGGCCCGCCTCTTGCACGATGACAGCCTCGACCTGGCCGACCGGGTCGCCGGCGCCCTGCTGCTCTGCTACGGCCAGCAACTGTCGCGCATCGCCGTCATGAGGACCGATCAGGTCCACCATCGCGGCGACCCCGACATCGTCGCGTTGCGCTTCGCGGCGCACGAGATCATCGTCCCCGAACCGCTATCGGGCCTACTCACCGACCTGGCCGCTGCCGGCCGCCGCAGCCACCGCGGCATCGGCTCACCCGCCACCAGCCCATGGCTGTTCCCAGGACACCTACCCGGACGGCCCATCACCGCCGCTCGCTTGGGCGAACGCCTCCGGCTGCTCGGCATCCGAGCCCTTCCCGCACGACGAGCCACACTGGTCCAGCTCGCAGCCGAGGTCCCCGCAGCCGTCCTGGCCGAACTGCTCAACCTGACCCCAGCAACCGCCACCCGCTGGACCCGAGACTCCGGAGCCGACTGGTCAGGCTACGCGGCCGAGCTGGCCCACAGACATGATCACCAACCATGACGAATAACCACGTCAACAGATCAACGATGAGCGGCTATTCGACCGGATCCGAACATTGCTGGTTACCAGTATGGCTGCTGCCTACTCCGGCGGCGGCGACCCGCAGCGCACCCTGACCCTGCTCGCCACGTGGCTGGGGCACACCAGCACCGCGCACACGTACTGGTACCTGTCCGCGGCCCCGGAACTCATGGCGCTGGCAGCGACCCGGCTCGCCCAGCCGAAGGCGGCGCGGTCATGACCCTCTTGGCGCCGTCCCTGCAGTCCTACTTCACCGGCCACGCCCAAATTCGAAGGGGCCTGTCCCCGAACACGATCGCGACCTACCGGGACACCTGGCGGCTGTTCATCAAGTACCTCACCGCCAGCACCGGCGTCCCCGCGGACAAGATC
>NZ_AWQS01000395.1 GCF_000576575.1 Intrasporangium chromatireducens Q5-1 | reverse complement strand
GATGTCGTGAGGACACTCGGAGGGGGGCACCGGGGGGCGTACCCGCATGGTCGTCCTGCTGGGCGCCGATCTTGGCTGAGGGTTCAGCGCTCTCCATAGCGCTGTTGCGCGGCCTGGCGGGTCGTGTCGAGCGCGGCGCCGGGGGGCGTCGAGGGAGTGCCTCAGGGCCGCCAGGCCGCATCGGCTAGCCATCACCTCCGGTGGGCGACCCGCAGGGTCAGTCTGGGCTCGAGTGCCCCGGAACAAAGTCGGGGACGATGCGTAGAGCTTGAGAGGGCTGGGTGTGTTCGGCCGAGATCAGGTCGAGTACGGTGCGACCGATCTCCTCGACGGGCTGCCGGACGGTAGTCAGGGTTGGATGAGCGAAGCGGGCCACCCCCACGCCATCGAAGCCGATGACGCGGAAGTCGTCCGGGACACGGTGTCCTCGGGCGTGGAGTCGGGCGATGATGCCGAGCGCAATGATGTCGGCCGCCGCGACGATAGTTGCCTTCGTGTACCCGTCCTCGAGGAGGAGATCGACCGCCTCCTGCCCCCAGCCGAAGTCGAACTCGCCCAGGTACGAGGGACGGTCGGGAAAGTCCTCGTGGAAGTGCTTGAACCGTTCATGCCCCGAGGACGATCCCGCCTGAGCCCCGACGTAGAGAACCGGCTGAACCTCCGTATCGACGTGTTCCTCGATGTGTCGGGTGATCAGGCTCATGCCCGCGTCATTGTCACAGCCGACGAAGTGGACATCCGCGTCGACCACCTGTCGGTCCAGCTGAATCGTCAGGGTCGCCTGGGCGGCCCGTTGGACTGAGGCGGCACTCTCGACCTCGTGGCAGGGAATCATTACGACGGCGTCGACCTGCCGGCCGAGGAAGGACTCCACCCCCCGGCGTTCCACGTCGACGTCCCCACACGTGCTGAAGATCAGTACGTCGGTCGCGGACCCCTCGAAGGCCGTGGACAGATGTTGTGCCACGGACGAGAAGAAGGGGTTGTCGAGATCGGGCACGAGGAGGCCCACTGTCGCTGTGCGGCCCTTCCGGAGGGCCCGCCCCACCAGGTTGACCTGGTAGCCAAGGTCGCTCGCCGCACCCAGCACGGCTTCGCGGAGGGATTTCGCTACGGGCCGAGACTGACTGATGACTCGGGACACCGTGGCAACGGAGACGCCGGCTCGTGCTGCGACATCGGCCATAGTGACGGCACGCGGCGGTGTCGCATTCTGGACGGCCTTCGTCATGTCTGCGCACCTCTTCGTGCTCGTTATCGAACGGTGATGGACGTCGCGGGGGAGTGGCTGTACCTTACTCGCAACTCGGAAATCGATTGCCGAGGCTCAAAGAGGAGGCTTGACATGTCCAAGACGTCTCGATTCCGTGGCCGTGCCCTGCTCGGCATCGCCACCGCAGCGGCGCTTGCCGCTACCTCGGCCTGTAGCACCGGCAACGAGCCGGCGCCGGCCGCCGGGGGCGGCGGCGCGACGAACGCCGGCGGCAAGTGCGTCATCGGGATGACGCAGATCAACCAGACCGCTGCCTTCTTCACTCAGATGAACGAGGGTGCCCAAGAGGCGGCCAAGGAGGTTGGTTGCGAGCTCACTATCGCCAACGCGAACAACGATTCGGCCAAGCAGAACAGCGACATCGAGAACTTCGTGACGCAGGGGGTCACCGGTCTGATCGTCGTCGCCATCGACGTCAACGGAGTGCTTCCCGCAGTCAAGGCGGCCCGGCAGAAGGGCATCAAGGTCGCCGCCATCGACGCGAAGCTCGAAGAGGGCTCCGTCGACACGTTCGTCGGGGTCGACAACGAGAAGGCGGGTGCCGAGGCCGCGAAGTGGATGATCGACAAGGGCCTCGTCAAGGGCAAGAAGTACGGCGTCGTCGACGCCAAGAACTCCTTCATTCAGAACCAGCGCGAGGACAGCTTCCGCACGGCGATCGACGCGGCCGGCGCCGTCTACACGCAGAGCGTGAGCGGCGACAACGTCCAGGAAAAGGGCGCGACCGCTGCCCAGAACCTCGTGACCGCGCAGCCCGACCTCGACTTCATCTACACCACCGGTGAGCCGGCCACGGTCGGCGCGGTCAGCGCCATCGGTGGCAGCGGAAAGACGAAGATCATCGGCTGGGACCTGACCCGCGAGGTCATCGGGGGCATCGACAGCGGTGCCGTCACGGCCGTCATCCAGCAGGACCCGAAGCAGGAGGGCCTCGACGCCGTGAAGGAGCTCAAGGCGGTCCTCGGCGGGGCGTCCCCGAAGGGCTTCATCGACGTGCCGATCACGATCGTCACCAAGGAGAACGTCGACCCCTACCGCAAGATCTTCCCCTGATCCAC
>NZ_AWQS01000394.1 GCF_000576575.1 Intrasporangium chromatireducens Q5-1 | reverse complement strand
CGCGGGCGGGCCGGGGTGCGCGAGGGGTGGCGGCCCCTCGCGCACGGCGGCGGACCTGGGGCGGTCGGGCGAGGACGAGGGGCCTGGTCGTGACGCTATCGGTGCGCGCGGACCTGGGGCAACGCTGCTGCCTCTCGCGGCGTCCCTCGGCACGCCCCCATTCCCTCGCGCCCCTATTGCCGCTAACAGTACTGTTCGGGCTGATGGCGGTCACTGTTGTGCGGGGGCCTGATTCCGGCTGATCTGCTCGCACAGGGCCGCCAGTCCGCCGGCCTGCCGGCCGCGGGCCAGGCACTCGGGGCACGTGGTGTGCTGGCTGCTGAGTGTCCACAGCTTGGCTCCTTTGATCTGGCCGGCCTGGCTGACGTCGAGGAAGTCGCGGCCGCAGGCGGTGGCGAAGTTCGGCAGGATCATGTGCACGACGTCGGGGGAGTCCTCGGCGGCGAGGACGTCGAGCAGGTCCGGGCCGTTCATGGCGTCCACTGGTCGGCCTCTCCGGTGAGGTAGGCGACGAACTCGGCGGCCTCGGGCCAGGCGTCGAGGCTGACGGCTTCGACGTGATCCAACTCGATCAGGTCGGCGGCCAGGCGCTGGGCGACGGCGGCGAAGCGGTGGGAGACCTCGGCGGGGGCCTGCTCGGGGCCGTAGCCGCCGGACTCGATGGCGGCGGCGTGGGCCTGGTCGTTGGCCTCGGCCTCGGCGCGCAGCGCCGTGGCTACGGCGGCGGGGCACTGTGGGGCGTGGGGGTCCGCGACGTGGGCTCCGCAGGCGCGGCAGCGGTCGGCGGTGTCGTAGCCGATGACGGGGGTGCCGGCGGTGCTGACCTCGTCCCAGATGCGGCCCTGTGGCACGTAGAGCAGCAGGGTGTCCCCGCCGACCTCGGCGGCGATGACCGGCACCGGCTCGACGTGGCCGGGGCCGGCGGCGTCGAGCACCATGCCGGCCTCGATCGTCAGGCCGTAGCCGTTGGCGTCCTGTCCGTCGCCGGCCGCGATGAGCGCGTGCATCTCGGGGAAGGTGAACGCCAGGACGGCCGCGCCGTTCCACTGCTCGCCGGTGTCGTGGGCCTCGTAGGTCCGGCCGGTGGCCGGTCCGATGATCCGGGTGGTGCGCATGGTTCCTCCTCGGGCTGCTCCTGCCTCCAATAGTACTATTACCGTCACCATGCGGCAACGGTAATAGTACTCTTGGGGGTTTTTCTAGGCGGCCTCGGTGGCCTCGTCGGTCTCGGTGATGGCCTCGGCCAGAGTGTGGGCGGCGCGCAGCACGCGGGCGGCGGTCTCCTTGATGGTCTCGGCCTCGCCCTGGCTCCATCCGGCCACGTAGCCGATGCTGTAGGCGCTGGTGTCCAGTCCGAGAATCCCGGCGACGACGTAGGCCACGGACTCGGCCTCGGTCTCCTTGATACCGCGGTGGGTGATGTACTCGGCCGGGTCCTCCTCGGCGTGCAGAAGGACGTGAGCGGCCTCGTGCAGGGCGGTCTTGGCGGCCTGGGAGGGGGTCAGGGCCGCGTCGACGACGACGCGGCGGGTGCCGTCGGTGGTGGTGTAGCCGTTGGTCTCGCCGGGGATCGGCGCGCGCTCGACGGTCCAGCCCTGGCCGGTGAGGTAGTCGGCCACGGCCTCGAAGATGCCCAGCGGGTCGTCTCCGGTGAGGCGGTGGGCGATGGTGCTGGGGTCCTCGGCCTCGGGGTCGATGGGGTCGGTCTGGCTCATGTCGAACACGGAGACGGGGAAGAATCGGGTGCGGCGGGTCTGCTTCTCCTCGCCGGTCTGCTCGTCCTCCTCGGTGGTCACGACGTCGCGGCCGCCGAAGATGCGGATGCCGCGCTCACCCTTGCGGACCTGGCGGCCGAGCTTCTGCCAGGTGCGGTACCCGGCGACGTGGGTGGCCTCGGGGCACTGGGCCAGGATCAGCAGGAGGTTGCCCAGGCTGTAGCGGTGGAAGGAGCGAGCGAAGTCGAGGAAGCGGGTCCACGCCTCGGAGTTGCGCAGCTGCTCGACCTGCTCCGTGATGGAGGCTTGCAGGGCCTCGGCCTCGGCGCGGCGCTGCTCGGGGGTCTTGGTGTTCTTGATCTTGCGTGCCATCGTCCTACCTCCGGTGACGGTATTAGTACTATTCCGGGCCGTCTGCCTGACCCTCCTCCACGTTTTTTGCCGTGAAGGCACGAAGTGCCATTCAGGGCGAGAGGAGGGAGTGCAACCCGTAGGGCGGCGGGGGAGAGAAGTTCGGCGCGAAATAAGGGAGCGAAGCGACCGCGTGCCGAAGTTCTCGGCGGAGCCGGCGGCGTAGCCGCTTGCACGGACGACGACGCCCGTAGAATGCCGCAGGCTTCACGGCGAAAAGCGTGCGCCGCAGGCGCGATCACAGCCGGCCCTGCGGGCCGTCGAGCACGGCCCGCAG
>NZ_AWQS01000393.1 GCF_000576575.1 Intrasporangium chromatireducens Q5-1 | reverse complement strand
ATCGAGGCGTCCCAGATCGCGTTCGCCTGGTTCTCGTTCCACTTGTCGCGGGCTTGGGCGAGGGATTGCAAGACGGGCACGCAGGTGATGCCGGTGCCGCCGCCTTCGGCCATCAGCACCGGCAGGGACGGCAGCGGTGCGAGGTTGGCTATCTCGTCCAACGCGAGCAGCACGGGCGGGTCGAGCCGGGCTCCCGGTGAGCGGGCCGCGATCCGGCGGGCGGTCTCCACGAGGTCTTCGACCAGGGCGGCGACCAGTGCGGCGGATGCGCCGGCACCGGCGCCGGTGGCGAGGAGGAAGAGGGTGCCTTTGTCGCGGATGAACCGTTCGGGGTCGAAGTCCTTGCCGGGGCCGGGGCTGACGGCATCGAGCACCCGCGGGTCGGCTAGTGCGCCCAGGGCGAGGGACACGCCCTGCCAGATCGAGTCCCGTGTGCGGGGGTCGGCGTCGATCATGGATTCCAGCGAGTCCGCCCATCCGGTCGCCGCGTCGGGGTGGTTGGTGAGGATCGCGACCGCTTCGGCCGCCGCCGAGGGGTCGAGAGTCCACCGGAACAGCTCTTCCGGGCTTCGGTGGTCGAGGGCGGCGGCGTGCAGCAGGGCTTGGAGGGCGGTGCGGGTCTTCCCTTCCCAGAACCCGCCGGACTCCACCCCGCCCGCTGACAAACCGGTGGCGGAGGCGAGGCCGGTGGCGCGGATCATCGCCGTGAGCGGGTCGGCGCAGCCGCGGATGGGTGACCAGCGCATCCCTGCCGGCACGCCCTCGGCCAAGTGCTGAGGATCGAACACGGCCACCGGGCCGATCCGTTTGCGGGCGCGCAGGGTCGCGGTGAGGTTGTCGGGTCGGGTGCTGGTGGTGATCACCGCGCCGGGCGCGTCGAGGATCGCCGGGATCACCACGTGCAGGCCTTTGCCGGAGCGGGGCGGCCCGATCAGCAGGATCGAGTCTTCGACTGATGCCCATACCTCTTTGCCTTTGCTGGTGCCGAGCCGGTACCCCACGTCCGCCGGTGTCGGGCTGTCCAGGGAGGGGCGCAGGTTCGCGGCGCGTTTGAGCAGCGCCCGCGCTGACGCGGTGGTGGTGATCTCATGCGAGGTGGCGATCCCGGCGGTGGTGTGCGGGTCGGTCTCGACCTTGCGGGCGTGACGGCGCAGCCGCACCCACACCCAGCCGCCCGCGGCGGCGAGAGCGGCGAGCAGAACGACGGCGACCGTCCAGTAGGCGAACGGATGCAGCCCGTCCGCGTCGAGCGCGGCGGCGGGGTCGCCGGGCCGGAACAGCACACCGACCCCCGCCGCCGGCCCTGCCGCCGGCTGGTCGGTGCCGGTGAGGAACGCGGCAATGCTGCCGGCGGCGCGCAGGATGAGCGCGAGGCCGAACAGGGCGACCAGTCCGATCATGGCTGCGTTGGTCAGCTCGTCGCCGAAGCTGCCGGTCTGCCGTCCCTGCGACGCCATGTTCATCGCAGGGTCTCCACGACGATGGTGCCGGAGATGCGCCCGACCAACACCACCCCACCCGAGATGGTGGTCTGGGCCGGGTCGAGGAGGGCGCGGGCGGTGCCGTCGCCGGTGGCGTCGGTGTGGGAGACGATCACCGCGACCGCCACGTCCTCGCCGGGCACGAACCCGTCCCCGGTGACCTCGACCAGCACCGGCCGGCCCGGCTTGCGTTTCTCCTTCTTCTGCGGCGTCGGTTCGGCTACGGGCTTGCGGGGCGCGGCCGGGATGAGGTCGGTGAAGCTGGTGCCGTCGGCCTCATGCACCTCGAACCGCACCGGCACCGCCCGCTCATCACTGGCCTGGTCGATGATCTGCGGGAACATCTTCCGCGACCACACCCCGGTGTTCTCAGGTCGCGGGTGCGGGGTGCCGTCGATCGTGACGGTCATCGACCCGTCCGGCTGGACGTCCAGGACGACGGTTCGCAACGACACCGGTGCGGACTCGGACGGAGTGGGGCTGGTGGGGTTCTTTCTCATGCCCGCCAGGTGCGCCCCGCCCGTCTCGCGCTGGACACGCATGTTCACGCGCGAATCGTCAGGGCTTCCGATAGACCTTCAGGAATACTGACGAACCGTCAGCCACAGTGACGAATAGTCAGAAATCCGGGGAACTTGCGGAGATTTCAGCTCATGCGGGCGGTCGTGTCGAACAGGTCGTACTCGTCGGGATGGAGCTGGTGCTGCACGACGAAGGAGCGGTCCTTGATCCGCCACAGTCCTTGCCCGGTGCCGAGGGTCGGCAGGAGGGAGCGTTCGGTGCCGGTCAGGCCGAGGGTCTTCGCGGTGGTGCCGAGCTGGTCGGATTCTTGCCGGTAGATGATCCGCGACTCGGCGTTCGCCAACAAAGAGTTGGCCAGCGACCGCATCGCCGATCCCTGGTCGCCGACGTTCTCCAAGTCGGTGAGCTTGT
>NZ_AWQS01000392.1 GCF_000576575.1 Intrasporangium chromatireducens Q5-1 | reverse complement strand
GGCCACCAACCGACGAGCGTCGCGGGCAGGGACCTACTGCTCGGCGTCGGGGCAGCGGGCGTAGTCGTCCTCGAGCCGCTCGATGTCCGCCTCGTCGAAGTGCCCGAACGCCACCTCGAGCAGCCGCCCGGGTCGGTCACCGGAGTTGCCCATCCGGTGCAGGGCGTTGCGGGGAACCCACACCGTCTCGCCCGGCTCGGCCACCCAGTGCCGGTCGTCGACCGTGATGTCGATCGGCACGTCGAGCACCTGCCACATCTCGCCGCGGTGGTCGTGCTTCTGGAGCGAGAGCCGGTGGCCGGGCTGGACCGTGATGATCTTGACCGTCACCTGCTCGTTCGAGACGAACTGCTGGAACGTGCCCCACGGCCGCTCGGCCACGAAGATGTCGTCGGCGGGATTACGGTCGCCGAGATCGTAGTCGTCCGGGTAGTGCCGCGGTGTCGACTCGTGGTCATGCTCCGGAGGTGCGCTCACCGATGCGTGCGGTCGGTCCGACATTGCTCCCCCTCGTTGAGATCGTCACGGTGCACTGGCGGGCACCATGCCGTGGCGCCACCGAGCGGCGGCCGCTGTGGCGTGGCCGTCACCACGGCCTGTTCTGCCCCGAGCCGATGCCCCGCACATGGCGGAGCGCGGGCCGGACGTCGGCGAGGTAGACCGCAGCGCCGACGAAGGCAATGATGCCGGGCAGTGAGATGACGTTGAAGACGGTGACGACGCCGAAGAGCAGGGCGACGCCGGTCACGATGAGCCAGAAGGTGCGGGTCCGCTTGCCGGCCGCGGCGTAGGCGGCCTCAGGGTGGCGCAGCGCGTCGACGAAGGCAAAGAGCTCGCAGCCCAGGGCAGCCACTCCCAGCACCGTGAGCACCAGGGACTGGAACCCATAGAACAGCGACATGCCCACAGCCTAACTGCCCACCCTTCGGGGCCGAGCTGTTCAGAGGTCCTTCGCGGTCACGTCATGGTCACGTCTCGACGAGCACGGTGAAGGGACCGTCGTTCGTGGAGGTGACGGCCATCATCGCACCGAACCTCCCGGTGGCGACCTCGAGCCCGCGAGCCCGCAGCGCCGCGACCAGCTGGTCGATGACCGGCTCGGCGACCGGCCCCGGCGCCGCCGCGCTCCAGGACGGCCGACGGCCCTTGCGCGTGTCGCCGTGCAGGGTGAACTGGCTGACGACGAGCACCGGCGCGCCTGCCTCGATCACGCTCGCCTCGTCACGGAGGATGCGCAGCTCAGCGATCTTGCGCGCCATGCGTTCGACCTGCGGCGGCCCGTCATCACGGGCGACCCCGACGAGGGCGAGCAGCCCGTCCCGCGAGATCTCACCGACCACCTCACCGTCGACCTCGACCTTGGCGCAGGTCACCCGCTGCAGGACGGCACGCATCGGTCAGATGCCGACTGCCGTCACGGAGCCGACCGGTTGGCCGTGCCCGAGGACGGGCTGGTGCTCGAGAGCGGCCAGCGCCTCCGGCTCGGTGACACCGACCCGGCGCAGGACCGCGGCGAGGACCGGCCCCCGCGCCCGCGAGCCGCCGTCGGCGATCTTGACCGCCACGCCCCGACCATCAGCGAGCCCGACGGCATACACCGACTCGGCCCCGTCCTTGGCGACCAGGCCCGGCACCGCGGCGATGAGCTTCGTGACGTCCCGGCCGGTCCCGCCGAGATACTCCGGATGCTCGCGGATCGCCCGCGCGACCTTCGCCTCGGGCCCGGTCGTCGCGCTGGCCAGCCGGCCGAAGGCGCGGGCCAGCCCGACGAGCGGCACCGCGTGGATCGGCGCGCCGCAGCCGTCGACGGCGATCGCGCTGACCGGACCGCCGGTGAGGTCGAGGACGGTAGCGGTGATCGCCTGCTGGAGGGGATGCTCCGGGTCGCGGTAGGTGGCCGTGTCCCAGCCCGCGGCGACGCACGCGGCGAGCATGGACGCGTGCTTGCCGGAGCAGTTCTGCGCAATGGACTGCTTGGGATGGCCGGCCGCGATCCACGCCAGTCGGGCCTGGTCGCCGAGGGGGTAGTCGGGCGTGTTCTGCAGGTCACCCTTGCCGAGCCCGGCACCGCCGAGAATCTCCCGCGCGGCAACGAGGTGGAAGTCCTCACCCGAGTGGCTCGAGCACGCGAGGGCAAGCAGTCGCCCGTCGGTGGCCAGCCCGGCCCGGACCATGGCGACGGCCTGGATCGGCTTGCTCGACGAGCGCGGGAAGACGGCACCGCTGCTGTCCCCGAGCTCCAGCAGCACCTCCCCGTCGGGAGCCGTGACGACGGCCGCGCCACGGTGCACGGACTCGACGAAGCCGCCGCGCACGACGTGGGCGAGCACGGGAGCCGCCGTCAAAGTGGCGGAGATGGGCTGATCAGACACGCCCCGCAGTATGCCGCAGGGCCGCCACCCGCTCCCGGGTGGCGGCCCTG
>NZ_AWQS01000391.1 GCF_000576575.1 Intrasporangium chromatireducens Q5-1 | reverse complement strand
CCGACGAGCGCGGCCCGCACGGCACGGTCGCGCCGCTCAGGTGCCGCCGCCAGACCGGTCAGCGCGGCCGCCACCCCGCCGACGACGCCGATGGCCAGGAGGAAGGTCACCTGGTACTGGCTGAACGGCAGGGCCACGCGCGGCATGCTCTCGGCCGGCTGCTCGGTGTCCCAGAGGTTCTGGGGTGGCAGGCGCAACCCGGTCAGCAGGAACGGCAGGGTCCCGACGACCCACCAGGCGCCGGCGCCCGCGACGACTCGTCCGAGGGTGCGCATGCGGCCCGATCCTGTCAGGGCGTGCCGGGGCCGTCCACTGGAAAAGCGGTCCGGGGCCGGCACCGGCCGGGACGGATGCGGCGATTCGACGCTCCGCGGCATCGGGCAGGGAGGTGGTCCGTTAGGTTTGGCCCATGCCCCGACCGCATGCGGCCGCACTGATCGAGGACGTGCTGAACGGTCAGGTCGAGCGTGTCCTGCGCGGGCGAGGCTGGGGCAACCGGGTCATCACCCACATCGGCTACGGCTCGACCACCTTCGTGCGCGTCTTCGCCAGGGTCGTCCTCGGCCGCGGCCGTGGCGAGGGGCCACCCAGCCGGCAGGACGCGACCGGTGCCCTCGGCCCGGCCCGCTACGAACGGGGCTGGCGTGCCTTCGTCACCGCACCGGCGTCGGGGGTGCCCGTCAGCGTGACGATCGGCGACCGGGTCGTCTACGGCCGGACCGACCGGGGCGGCCACGTCGACTTCGTCGCGCACGACCACGGCCTGGGCCCGGGGTGGCAGCAGGTCGTCATCCGGGCCGCGGGCACAGACCCCGTGCCGGCGGACGTCTTCATCGTCGCGGACGACGTCGATTTCGGGCTCGTCAGCGACATCGACGACACGGTGATCACGACGATGCTCCCGCGGCCGATGCTCGCCGCGTGGAACACCTTCGTCCGGCGGGGCAAGGCCCGGCGGGCCGTCTCGGGCATGGCCCCGCTCTTCCGCTCGCTGCTCGCCGCGCACCCCGGGGCGCCGATCGTCTACGTCTCGACGGGGGCCTGGAACGCTGCCCCGACGCTGACCCGGTTCCTGATCGAGTCCGGCTATCCGCTCGGGCCGCTGCTCCTGACCGACTGGGGACCGACGAACACTGGGTGGTTCCGCAGCGGCCAGCAGCACAAGCGCGAGAGCCTCGGCCGGCTGGCCCGGGACTTCCCGCGGATCCGGTGGGTCCTCTTCGGTGACGACGGCCAGCACGACCCGGAGCTCTACGCCGACTTCGCCCGGATGCACCCGGACAAGGTGGAGGCGGTCTGCATCCGCGAGCTGTCCCCGGCCGAGCAGGTGCTCTCCCACCCGATCGGGCGCGGCGACAGCCTCATCGGCCCGTACGTGTCCCGGACCAAGCCGACCTTCCGCGCCCCGGACGGGCACGCGATGGCCCGGCTGCTCCGCCGTGCCGGGCTCATCGGGGAGCCGGTCGCAGCCGACGAGCAGCCCTCCCGTCCCCGCGCGCGACGGCCCGCAGCGGGCTCCGAGAGGGCAGGATGAGGACATGCCCGAGCTGCCCGAGGTGCAAGCGCTCGTCGACTTCCTCGCCGAGCGCACGGCCGGGCTCGCCATCACCAAGGTCGAGCTCGCCTCGTTCAACGTCCTGAAGACCTTCGACCCGCCGCCGCAAGCCCTCGAGGGGTCGCCGATCGACGGCGTGTCGCGGCACGGGAAGTTCCTCGACCTCGACGCGGACGGGACCCACCTCGTCTTCCACCTGGCCCGCGCGGGGTGGTTGCGGTGGTCGGACGCGCTGCCCACCACGGTGGTGCGCCCCGGCAAGTCGCCCATCGCGCTGCGGGTGCGGCTGTCCGACGGCTCCGGCTTCGACCTGACCGAGGCCGGCACGAAGAAGTCGCTCGCGGCCTACATCGTCCGGGACCCGCGCGAGGTGCCCGGCATCGCCCGGCTGGGCCCCGACCCGCTCGCCGACAGCTTCACCCGGGACGAGTTCGGCCGGTTGCTCGACGGGCGCCGCATGCAGATCAAGGGTCTGCTCCGTGACCAGGAGGTCATCGCCGGCGTCGGCAACGCCTACTCCGACGAGATCCTGCACGTCGCGAAGATCTCGCCGTTCGCGATCGCCGGCTCGTTGCCCCCCGAGGTCGTCGACCGCCTGTATGCCGCTCTCCGCGAGACGCTGTCGGCCGCGGTCCGCACGGCGTCCGGCAAGCCGGCCGCCGAGCTCAAGGACGCGAAGCGAGCCGGGATGCGGGTGCACGGCCGGACCGGGGAGGCATGCCCGGAGTGCGGCGACGTCGTGCGCGAGGTGTCGTTCCACGACACCTCGCTGCAGTACTGCGCGACGTGCCAGACCGGCGGCAAGCCGCTCGCCGACCGGCGCCTGTCCAAGCTGTTGAAGTGACCGGCCGGCTGGGCCGGCTCCCGTCCACGCGGG
>NZ_AWQS01000390.1 GCF_000576575.1 Intrasporangium chromatireducens Q5-1 | reverse complement strand
CGGCCGAGTTCTCGGCCGGGCCCTTCGTCGTCCCTCACTCCCGGCGACGGGCGCGCGCACGGCGCTGACCGCCCCGGCGCGCTGTGCGGCATACGGTCAGGTGCTCAGGCGTCCTGACGTGGCCACTGCGCCACGAGCGGCGTGTCGGTCGGGACGACGCCCAACGGCGCCGCCCCGCCGGGGGAGCCGAGCGGCTCAGCCTGACCCGGCAGCGTGTCCTCGAAGAAGGCGGCGTTGTCGGCGAGGAACGGCTGCAGCTCGCCGGGCAGGTCGTCCTCGTAATAGATGGCCTCTACCGGGCAGACCGGTTCGCAGGCCCCGCAGTCGACGCACTCGTCCGGATGGATGTAGAGGGACCGGTTGCCCTCGTAGATGCAGTCGACCGGGCACTCCTCGACGCAGGCGCGGTCCTTGACGTCGATGCACGGGCTGCCGATCACGTAGGTCATGCGGTGCTCACCTTCATCCCTTCTCTTGTTGTTTTGACGAACGTCTTGTAAAAACAAAGAGTACGACCGGATCGGCGACAGGAGAAGCCCATGACCACGCAGGTTCGCGAGGTGCGCTCGCAGCCGGCCACCCAACCGCACGGCGGGGCTGTACCCGCGGTGGGCCGCATCGTCGCCTATGGCGACTTCACCTGTCCGTGGAGCTACCTGATGTGGCGACGCACCGAGCTGCTCCGCGCCGTCGGGGTCGCGGTCGACTGGCGCAGCGTCGAGCACGACCCCTGGCACACGCTGCGACCGCTCGACGTGACGGACCGCTTCGGGCACCTGCGGGATGAGCTGCCGAAGGTCGAGCAGCACCTGCTGCCCGGTGAGGTCCTGCCCCGGACCCTGGCCGGCTTCGTGCCGTTCACCGGTGCCGCGACCTCCGGCTACGCCGAGGCGTACGTGGCAGGGGTTGCCGCGCCGGTGCGCCGGCTGCTCTTCGAGGCCTTCTGGCGGCGCGGGGTCGACCTCAACGACGCCCGCGTCGTACGCACCCTCCTCGTCGACCAGGTGCGTCGCGGCACGTCGACGACCGAGCTGCTCAGCCTGTGGGGATACGCGCTCGACGTCACCGGCGGCCCGATCACCCATGCCGGCTGGCAGACGGTCCGGGACTGGCGCACGGCATGGACGGCCACCGCCGCAGGCGACGAGACCGTCGCGGGAGTCGTGCCCGTCGTCATCGTCGACGGCGAGGCCCCGGTGCACGGGGTGGCGGCCGTCGACCGAGTCGGCAGCCTCGTCGCCGATGCCGGACTCGACCCGTGCGGCGTCGACGCGGACCGGGACCCGGCCGACGTCGGCGCCGCCTGAGGGCCGCCGTGCGACGATGGGGGCGATGACCACGACACCCTCCGCCGCGCTGGCCGACCGGGCCCACGGGCTCGGCCCGACCCGGGCGCGAGTGCTCGGGGCACTCCAGGAACTGCGGGCCCCGTCGACCGCCGCGGACGTCGCCCGGCGGCTCGGCATCCACCTCAACACCGCCCGGTTCCACCTCGACGCGCTCGTCTCCGCCGGGCTCGCCGAGCGGGCCCGTGAGGACCGTCGCCGTCCCGGCCGGCCCCAGGTCAACTACGCGGCGGCCCAGTCGGCGCCCCAGGCCACCCACCGCAGCTATCGGCTGCTCGCCGAGATCCTGAGCCGCCACCTGGCCCGGCACTCGAGCGACCCCCATGGTGAGGGGATCGAGGCCGGGCGTGACTACGGCCGCTTCGTCGCCACCGCCACCAGCCCGGTCGACCTGCTCGGGGCGCCCGAGGCGGTGGCGGCCGTCGTCACCGCGCTCGACGGCATGGGCTTCGACTCCCGCCACGTGCCCGACGACGGCCCAGCCGGGGGAGCCACCGTCGAGGTGACCAACTGCCCGTTCCTCGAGGTGGCCGAGGGCCACCTCGAGGTCGTCTGCGCGGTGCACCAGGGCATCATGGAGGGCATGCTCGAGCAGCTCGGCGGCGGTGCCCGGGTCTCGCGCCTCGACCCGCTCGTCGAGCCGGGTCGGTGCGTCGCACGGTTCAGCAGCCGAGCCCCTGAGCAGGGGTCCGACGCCCGCCAGCCCGTGCCGCGCTAGGTTGCAGTGGTGCAGATCGCCATCACCGGATCCATTGCGACCGACCATCTGATGACCTTCGAGGGGCTGTTCGCCGACTCGCTCGTCGTCGAGCAGCTCGACAAGATCTCCCTGTCATTCCTCACCGAGGACCTGCAGGTGCGTCGGGGCGGTGTCGCCGCGAACATCGCCTTCGGCATGGCCAACCTCGGGCAGCGCCCCATCCTCGTCGGGTCCGTCGGTGAGGACTTCACCGACTACCGGTCCTGGCTCGAGCGCCACGGCGTGGACTGCCAGTCCATCCACTACTCGGAGTCGCAGCACACCGCGCGCTTCGTCTGCACCACCGACCGGGACATGGCCCAGATCGCCACCTTCTACGCCGGCGCCATGGCCGAGGCCCGCGACATCGAGCTCGCCCCGGTCGCCCACCGCGTGGGCGGGCTCGACCTCGTCGTCGTGGCCCCGAACGACCCGGT
>NZ_AWQS01000389.1 GCF_000576575.1 Intrasporangium chromatireducens Q5-1 | reverse complement strand
CACCCGCGGGATCCCGTTCGCAGCCGACCCCTCGCAGCAGCTGGCCTTCATGGACGGCGAGTCGATCCGGCGGCTCATCGACGGAGCCGACTACCTACTGACGAACGAGTACGAGTCGCACCTCGCCTGCCAGAAGACCGGCTGGACCGCCGAGGAGCTCGCCCAACGAGTCCGGGTGCAGGTCCAGACGCGCGGCAAGGACGGCGTGACGGTCCGCGTCCGCGGCGAGGAGCCCATCGAGGTCTCCGCGGCCCGCGAGGTGCGGCGCGCGGACCCGACCGGGGTCGGCGACGCCTTCCGCGCCGGCTTCCTCACCGGCCTGTCGGCCAAGCTGCCCATGCGGCGGTGCGCCGAGCTCGGATCGATGCTCGCGACATACGTCCTCGAGACGGTCGGCACGCAGGAGTACGCGCTGCGCATCCCCGAGTTCCTCGAGCGGCTCGCGGACGCCTACGGCGCGGACGCGGCCGAGGAGATCGCGCCGCACATCAGCGGGCCCCGTCCCTGACGACACGCCGTGCCCCAAGCGCCCCGCCCGTCGCACTGGGACTTCGACCTCGACCGGGTGCCGCCGGGGGAGGACCTCGTCGGGGTCGGTGCCGACCTCGGCCTCGCCACGCTCTTCCAGGCCTACTGCGAGGGCGTCTTCCCGATGGGCGTCGGCGAGCACGGGGCGCCACCCCTCGGCTGGTGGTCGCCGGACCCGAGGGGAGTGCTGAGGCTCGGCGACCTGCGCGTCACCCGGTCGCTGCGCAAGGTGCTGCCCCGGTTCGAGGTCAGGGTCGACACCGCGTTCCGCCAGGTCATCGAGGCGTGCGCCGACCCCGAGCGCCCCGGCCGGTGGATCACCCCTGAGGTCGTCGAGGCCTACGTCCGTCTCCACGAGGCGGGGTGGGCGCACTCCATCGAGACCTGGCAGGACGACCGCCTCGTCGGCGGGCTGTACGGCGTCGCGATCGGGGGCCTGTTCGCCGGCGAGTCGATGTTCCACCATGCCCGTGACGCCTCGAAGGCGGCCCTCGTGCACCTGCACGCGCTCGTCGCGGCCGACGGGCTGGGGGACCGGCTCATCGACGTGCAGTGGCGCACCCCGCACCTCGCCTCGCTCGGAGTCACCGAGGTGCCCCGGTCGCGCTACCGGGAGCTGCTCGCGCGGGCGCTCCAGCTGCCGCTGCCCGAGCCCTGGCGCTGACGGCCCCGGACAGGCCCGAACGGGAGCCACGACGCGAGCCGGCGTGAGAGCGCTCGCCCGCTGAGCGGCATACGGATTCGTCACGGTCGAGCACGCGAACGGCGCCCGAAACGGAATGCGGCCCCCTCCCGACAGTGGGGAACGCGTGGGGGTAGGGTGCATGCGTGTGGGCACGACCGTGCCCGTGGAGAACTTTGAACTGCTCGAGCGCGTGTCGGTCATCCGCGTGCGCTCCGAATGAAAGGTGCACGTGGTGCCTGAGCACGTTGACACCCCTGTGGTGACACGGCGACGGCGGTGGGCCCGGGTCACGGGGATCGCCGCGGTCAGCGCAATCGCGCTCACCGGCTGTCAGGGCAAGCTGTCCAACGGCTTCCTGCCCGAGGCGGTCTCCGACAGCGGCCGACGCGTCACTGACCTCTGGGTCGGCAGCTGGATCGCCGTCCTCGCGGTCGGCGTCATCACGTGGGGCCTCATGCTCTACGCCGCGGTGCGCTTCCGCCGGCGCAAGGGTGACGACACGCTCCCGGTGCAGCTGCGCTACAACATCCCGGTCGAGTTGCTCTACACCATCATCCCGATCTTCATGGTCGCGGTGTTCTTCTACTACACCGCCCGCGACGAGGCCGCCCTGACGGACACGAGCAAGAAGCCCGACGTCACGATCAGCGTCGTCGCCAAGCAGTGGAGCTGGGACTTCAACTACGTCGACTCCAACGTCTACGAGAGCGGCGTGCACACCCAGCTCGACGGCAAGCCCGGCGCCCGGGCGCAGATGCCGGTGCTCTACCTGCCCGTGAACAAGCGTGTCGAGTTCGTCCTCAACGCCCGCGACGTCATCCACAGCTTCTGGGTGCCCGCGTTCATGACGAAGCTCGACATGATCCCCGGGCGCACCAACAAACTCCAGATCGTGACCCAGCAGGAGGGTGAGTTCCAGGGCAAGTGCGCCGAGCTGTGCGGCGCCTACCACTCGGAGATGCTCTTCATGGTCAAGATCGTCTCCCAGGCGGAGTACGACAAGGAGATGGCACACCTGGCCGCCATCGGTCAGAAGGGCCAGGTCCCCGTCGACGTCAGCCGTGAGCCGCTCGTCCAGGGAGACTCCAAGCTCGTGCCCGCCCCTGCTCTCACCGGAAGTGTCAATCAATGAGCGCTGCGACGCTGACGACCACCCCAACGCCGCACCAGACCACCGCCGTCCACACCTTCGTCAAGTGGGTCACCACCACTGACCACAAGCGGATCGGCAACCTCTACTTCATCACGTCGTTCCTGTTCTTCCTGCTCGGTGGCGTCATGGCGCTCATCATCCGGGCCGAGCTCGTCG
>NZ_AWQS01000388.1 GCF_000576575.1 Intrasporangium chromatireducens Q5-1 | reverse complement strand
CCGCCGACGTCCTCCCCTCACTACGTGCCCTCGCTTGAGCGAAGGGTCCGATGCGTCGGTCAGCCGACGGCGCCCGGGCCCTGCTCGAGTCCGCGGATGAGGCAGGTGAGCCCGAGCTCGAAGCTGTCCCGGTCGATCCGGGTGGCCTCGGCCCGGAGGCGGTGGGCCTGGGTCAGGTGCGGGTAGCGGTCGAGGTAGACCTGCACGTCGTCGGCGAAGCCGGACGCGAACGGCGTCGAGGCGGCGCCGATGACGAGGTATTTCACGGCGCCCGAGATCTCGGTGGCGCGCCGGGGCGGCCAGCCGGCGCCGACGAGTCCGCCGTGGACGGAATTCGCCATCTCGAGGAACTGCTCCCGGCGCTGCGTGCCGGAGGCGATGAGTGGAACGCAGTTCGGGTGGGCGGCGAGGACCGCCCGGTAGGAGCGCGCCCAGGCCAGCAGGCCGTCCCGCCAGCTGTGCGCGAAGCCGCTCGTGTCCACCTCGGCGATGAGGAGGTTCGCCACCGCGTCGAGCACGTCGTCCTTGTTGGCGTAGTGGCCGTAGAGGGACGACGGCTGCACCCCGAGGGCGTCGGCGAGCCGGCGCATCGACAGCGCGGCGAGGCCGTGCTCGTCGATGAGGCGCAGGGCGGTGTCGCGGATCGCGGCGGTGCTGAGCAGGGGAGTTCGTGGTCTGGCCATGCTGCCTCTCCGTGTGTCGGCCACTGGCTGGGCCACCCGTTGTCCTAACGAACAACGTTCGGTTATGATCCGAACATCAGTAGCCTACTGGGATGGAGACTCACATGGCACGCCCCCCAGCCCCGACCGCCCCGCTCGAGCTGTTCGGCACCGACGCTCTGATCGGTGAGGAGGACCGCGCCATTCGGGACACGGTGCGCCGCTTCGTCGAGGACCGGATCCGCCCCGAGATCGGTGAGTGGTACGACACGGGGTCGCTGCCGGCGCGCGACCTCGCCAAGGAGCTCGGGCAGCTCGGCGTGCTCGGGATGCACCTCGAGGGCTACGGCTGCGCGGGGACGAGCGGCACGGCATACGGCCTGGCGTGCATGGAGCTCGAGGCCGGCGACTCGGGTCTGCGCTCCCTCGTCTCGGTGCAGGGGTCGCTGGCGATGTTCGCGATCTGGAAGCACGGCTCGGAGGAGCAGAAGCAGGAGTGGCTGCCGCGGATGGCCGCCGGCGAGGCGATCGGCTGCTTCGGGCTGACCGAGCCCGACTTCGGGTCGAACCCGGCCGGCATGCGCACTCGCGCGCGCCGCGACGGGGACGACTGGGTCCTGACCGGCAACAAGATGTGGATCACCAACGGCTCGGTCGCGGACGTCGCCGTCGTGTGGGCGCAGACCGACGACCGGATCCGCGGGTTCGTCGTGCCGACCGACACGCCCGGCTTCTCGGCACCGGAGATCAAGCGGAAGCTGTCGCTGCGGGCTTCGGTCACCAGCGAGCTGGTCCTCGACGAGGTGCGCCTGCCCGGCTCGGCCGTGCTGCCCGAGGTCGCGGGCCTGTCAGGGCCGCTCTCGTGCCTCAACGAAGCCCGCTACGGCATCGTCTTCGGCGCGCTCGGTGCGGCTCGGGACTGCCTCGAGACGACCATCCGCTACGCGCAGGACCGGCAGATCTTCGACCGGTCGCTGGCGTCGTACCAGCTGACCCAGGCCAAGCTCGCCGACATGACCCTCGAGCTCGGCAAGGGGATGCTGCTCGCGCTGCACCTCGGCCGGCTCAAGGACGAGGAGCGGCTCGCCCCCGAGCAGGTCAGCCTCGGCAAGCTCAACAACGTGCGCGAGGCCATCGCCATCGCCCGGGAGTGCCGCACCATCCTCGGCGCGGCGGGTATCACGACGGAGTACCCGGTCATGCGACACGCCAACAACCTCGAGTCGGTGCTGACCTACGAGGGCACCTCCGAGGTCCACCAGCTCGTGATCGGCAAGGCGGTCACCGGTGAGGCCGCCTTCCGCTGACCCGGCGGTCGGCAGCCCGAGCCGGCGCATGTCACATTCGCGTCCCCCGGATCGTCAGACAGGCAGAAGCACCACCTGACGCCTCACCTGGAAGGACGACCAAGATGAAGACGATGACCTGCCGCCAGCTGGGCGGACCATGCGACGTCGAGCACCGCGGCGAGAGCGCTGATGACGTCATCAAGGCGCAGGACCGCCACCTCAAGGAGGAGCGCGCCGGCGACACCGCCCACCAGTCGGCGCGCGAGCAGATGAAGGCCCGCTGGCGACACCCGAAGCGGTCCCTCGGCTGGTACCGGGACGCCAAGCAGCTCTTTGAGGCGCTGCCCGAGGCCTGACCGGCAGGGTCGCCGAAGCCTGAGCCGCCGGGCTGCCCCGGCGGCTCAGGCTCGACGCGAGAGGGGGAGGAGCCTCTCAGCCCATGTGGGGATAGCCGTGCTCGGTCGGCGGGACGAACGTCTCCTTGATCGAGCGCACGCTCGTCCAGCGCAGCAGGTTCTGCGCCGCGCCGGCCTTGTCGTTCGTCCCCGACGCGCGGCCTCCGCCGAAGGGCTGCTGCCCGA
>NZ_AWQS01000387.1 GCF_000576575.1 Intrasporangium chromatireducens Q5-1 | reverse complement strand
CACGCAGCAGGGGGCCCGCTGCTGCATCACATGCAGCAGGTCATCAGTCTGGGGCTGGGGGTGGCTGCCGGTGCACGAGAAAGGGAGTTGGCGCGCCGTGTCGTGGCGGATCGGGGTTGGCGACCACGAGAAGTGGAGTTGAGACGAGATCTCGTGGCACAGCGGGCCCGGACAAAAGAAGAACCCGCTCCTGCTGACCACGTCGCCGAACTCGGCCAGCAGGAGCGGGTGCCCTTGGACTCGATGACCCGACAGGGGGAGGTTGGTCACCGAGCCGTTCAGGAGCAACTCACGTGTATGACTATGGGGCACGAACCTGAAAGAACCCTGAACCAGCCATCCCAGTTTCCTGCCCTCTCCCGAACGCTCCGACAGGGACGGCAAAGGCCCGGTCCCCCAACGGGAACCGGGCCTTGCCCACGACCTGCTCACGAGGTCGCGTACTGCGTCGATCAGGCCTTCGTCAGGCCGGCACGACCTCGAACTTGACCGTCGCGGCGACCTCCGGGTGGAGGCGGACGGTCGCCTCGTAAGAGCCGACCGTCTTGATCGCGTGCTTGACCTCGATCTTGCGCTTGTCGAGCTCGGGACCACCAGCAGCCTTCACGGCCGCGGCAATGTCACCGCTCGAGATCGCGCCGAAGAGGCGGCCGGACTCGCCGGCCTTCGCCGGGACCTGGACGGACTGCGCCTCGAGGCGGCC
Organism: Intrasporangium chromatireducens Q5-1; assembly: GCF_000576575.1. Classification (GTDB taxonomy): domain Bacteria; phylum Actinomycetota; class Actinomycetes; order Actinomycetales; family Dermatophilaceae; genus Intrasporangium_A; species Intrasporangium_A chromatireducens. The sequence goes on along the minus strand of NZ_AWQS01000387.1, from coordinate 1,846 downwards.
CTTGACGTCCTTGGCCGTGTCGAGGTCGCGGATCGCACGGGTCTCACGGCCCTTGGTCAGGGCGTCGACCTGCTTCTGTCCACCCTTGGTCCACGGCGTGGCGAGGCCCCGCGGCAGCAGGTAGTTGCGGCCGTAGCCGTCCTTGACCTCAATGACGTCGCCAGCGCCACCGAGACCGGTGACCTCCTGGGTCAGAATCAACTTCATCGCAGCTTCTCCTTGCTTCTCTCGAGGGCTCAGCGAGCCGAGCTCGAGTAGGGCAGCAGGGCCATCTCACGGGCGTTCTTGACGGCCGTGGCGATGAGGCGCTGCTCCTGGACGGACACGCCGGTCACCCGACGAGCGCGGATCTTGCCGCGGTCGGAGATGAACTTGCGCAGGAGCGCGGTGTCCTTGTAGTCGATGTTCTCGACCTTCGCCGCCTTGAGCGGGTTGGCCTTCTTCTTGGGCTTGCGAATGGCGGGCTTGGCCATCGTGGTGCTCTCCTTTGGTTGAGAGCCCGGGGTTGCTGCCCCGGGATGGGTTGGTACTTGTCTGTATGCCGCTCAGCGGGTGAGCGGCGAATGCTGCGTGATCTCCGGGAAAGTGCCGACTGATCAGACCAGTGGTTAGAACGGCGGCTCGTCGTAGCTCGGGGCGTTGCTGCCCCAGCCACCCTGCTGACCGCCAGCGGGCTGACCACCGGCCGGCTGACCGCCGGACGGCTGACCCGAGCTCGGACCGCCGGGCTGACCCCAGCCGCCCTGCTGACCGCCGCCGGCCTGGCCCCAGCCACCACCGGACTGGCTCTGGCCGCCGGTGGCCCACGGGTCGTCGCCGCCCTGCTGGCCACCCCAGCCGCCACCCTGCTGCTGGCCGCCGCCGAAACCGCCGCCGCCACCGCGCTGCGTCTTGTTGACCTTTGCGGTCGCGCTGCGCAGGGACGGGCCGATCTCGTCGACGTCCATCTCGATGACGGTGCGCTTCTCGCCCTCCTTGGTCTCGTACGAACGAGACTTCAGGCGACCGGAGGCGATGACCCGCATGCCCCGCTGGAGCGACTCGGCAACGTTCTCTGCCGCGTCACGCCAGATGGAGCAGCGCATGAACAGCGTCTCGCCGTCCTTCCACTCGTTCGCCTGCCGGTCGAACATGCGAGGGGTGGAGGCAACGGTGAAGTTCGCCACCGCAGCGCCCGACGGCGTGAACCGCAGCTCGGGGTCGGCGGTGAGGTTGCCGATGATCGTGATGACCGTGTCGCCTGCCATACGGGGCTCCGTTCAGTCCGTTGGGGTGGTGAGGAGATCGCTGATGGTGACTCAGGCGCCGGGGCGCAGCAGCTTGGTGCGCATGATCGACTCGCTGAGGTTCAGCTGCCGGTCAAGCTCCTGGGCCGTGGCCGGCTCAGCCGTGAAGTTGACGACGGCGTAGATGCCCTCGGACTTCTTCTTGATGTCGTAGGCCAGCCGGCGACGGCCCCAGATGTCGACGTTGTCGACGGTGCCGCCATCCTTCTTGACGACCTGGAGGAACTTGTCCACCGTCGTGCCGACGGTGCGCTCCTCGGTCTCGGGGTCGAGGATGACCATGAGTTCGTACTGACGCATGCTTCTAACCCACCTCCTCTGGTCTCGGCGGTCGCGGGTCTTTCCCGTGACAGGAGGGTTGCAACACGTCCCGCCGTGGGGCCCGGGTCCACCCTTGCAGATGCGACCGACACGAGTCGGCGCTCATCCACAGGACGGGGGCACACGGCGAACGCCGCAAGCGTACCGGGCGCAGCGGCATACCCCGAAATCGGGCAAGCACGTCGGGAACTGGCCCTTCGTCGGAAAGTGGCCCTTCGTCGGGAACTGGCCCTTCGACG
>NZ_AWQS01000386.1 GCF_000576575.1 Intrasporangium chromatireducens Q5-1 | reverse complement strand
CAGGGTGTCTCAGATGTGAGACCCCTGACTCCGCTTTTGGGGTCGTTCCCGGGGTGAGTGGTTCAGAGTTCATGCGAGGGCGGCGGCTGGTGGGCGTCCGGTCGACCTGAGCCTCGCCCGGACGCCCCCAGCGACGGAAGCTTGGAACGACGCTCCGCCCTCTGCTGCGGCGATCGCTGGTCGCCCTGCTGCGGTGCGTCGTTCTGGGCTGCGCGGCGCACGGCGGCGCGCCGCGCGACGTCCTCGACGATGTAGCGGTGCCGGGGCAGCATCCTGCCAACCGGGTAGGTGCTGGTCAACAGGTCGATACCTTGCTCTGCGGTGGTGTAGCCGAGGCGCAGGTACAGCGTGGCGGCGTCATCCAGGTCGCGCTCATCGCGGGAGGCGTGCAGCTTCATCGCGAGCAGGTACTCAGGCGAGGCCACCTGCACCAGCAGTGACTCGGACTCGAACGCAGTAGCGGGATGCTCGTCCTGACCGGGCAAGAACCCCTTGGCGGCATCGTTGAGCCAGTCTGGCTCCAGCCCTTGCTCCGCGGCGATCGCCTCGGCGGCGTGCCGCACCTCCGGGGCAGGGACGAACACGGCGTCGACGTCGCGGGTGAGGCGGCTCAGGTCGTAGGCCAGTGCCATGGCGGCCCCGCCCACGACGAAGAGCTGCGCGTGTGCGCCGCTCGCAGCGAGCCGGTTGGAGAGTTCTTGGAACAGGGCGCGGACGTGCTCGGCATCCAGCTCCGCGCCATGCTCGCTCATGCGCGGCTCAACGACCGTCCGGTGATGAAGATGCCCCGCTGGCGGAACGCCCGAGGGCTGTCCTGCTCGGCCTCAGCACGGAAGATCGCCGGAACCGAGGGGAACCACCCCTCGGCCTGCCGCGCAGGATCGAGCGCCCATGCGGGAGTCTGCCATCCGTCTCGCTCGGCAAGGTGGTCGGCCAACGCCGCGAATGCCGCATCCAGTTGGATCGCGCCCGTGGGGGCAGGCTCGGATGCAAACACCTCGGCCGCGAGTGCCGTTCCACCTCGGCGCAGCGTAGAGGTGTAGTCATCGAGGGTCTGGAGGATGCCGAACCGCCAGCACGACTCCACGCTGCCTCCAGCGGCAAGCAGGGAGGCACAGCTAGCGGCGTTGCCGGCGGCGGTGTGGCGCACGCCGACGCCCGCGCCCGGCGTGGTGGCAGACCCGGTCTGGGCGCGCTCCAGCAGTGCGCCGATCGACAGCACTTCGCCCTGATACGTCATCCCCGTCTCCTTTCCCTCAACTCTCACTCTCCCAGACCTGCGGCCGAAAGTCCCCACACCACAGCGCGGTGAGCCCTGCGGGATCGAGGCCGCCACGCTTCAGGTAGCGCGAGCTGGATGCGCATCCTCGCCATCGTCAAAGCCGCGCCCCGGCGCGACATTCACCACGTTCGGGGCACGAGGGAATCGTGGCATTGCTTCGCATGCTTCGGAGCGGATCCTCACCGGGGGTCCGGCCTCGGGACGCCGACACGGTCTGACACCATGTCCGACATGGCGCGAAAGCAGAGATCGGCTGCCCGACGCAACGCGACTCGGCAACGACCAGCCCTGTCCGTGGCCACTCACCCGTCGAACCGGTACAAGCCGGATCCCATCGAGTCCCTGCTCGCCCAAGATGACGTCGTACTCGCGGACCTCGCCCAAGCGGTGACCGAATCACTGGCGGCCGAGATCGCTCGGGCGCGCACGGCGTTGGCCGCCGAGATGGTGCTCTGCGAAGTCTTCCGGCTGACCGGGCGCGACGCGCCCGACGACGCGGACGAGGTCGAGCGTCTCGATGCGCAGACAGCACTGCTGCACCAGGTGATCGAGCACGCGCACGCCGCCGGGACGACCGAACACCTGGCGCTGTTGCGGGTCTGCGCGAGCCTTGGCCCGGACGCGACACGAGCGGCGGCCGCTCAGGCAGCCGATCGTCTCAACCGCGCCGGTGTCACCGACCGACCCTGGGCCCCCTCGCTCGGGCGCCCGTCCCTGTTGCGGGCGTGGCACTACGGCGACATCTTCGGATCGCAGGCCTCGGTCGGCGCCCTGTTCGACTACCGAGGACGCGAGCACCTCCTCATGGTCCTGATCGATCACGGCCTCGGAGGAGGCGTCAAGGACTGTTGGGTCGCCGAGGGCCGCAGGACCCGCCAGATGCGCGACGAGGTAGCTGCCAAGATGGCAGCCGAGGAAGATGCCTTCTTCGAGGACATCGATGCGGCCGCCCTGACGCAGTTGCTCGAGTCCGCACTGGCCCAGGCGCCGTGTCCGGAACAGCGCGATCAGATCGACGACGTCGCCGCTTACCTTCACCTGACCCGATCTCGCGCGGCGCACCTCGCTCAGTTGGCCGGGAACTGACCGACGAACTGACGCGACCGGGTTGCGAGGTCATGAAACCACTCCCAAGCTATGCGTCGAGCCGGAAGCTGCACCTGTACGCGCGCGTATCGTCACCGGCCGTGCCCCCAGCAAGGCCGTCCTCGTAATTCTCGCATCGGAACGGCAAGCGCTTGAGGGACCCGAACGGCCCCCGTAGAACCA
>NZ_AWQS01000385.1 GCF_000576575.1 Intrasporangium chromatireducens Q5-1 | reverse complement strand
CGACCGCGACACCCTGGCCGTCGCCCTGGGTCGCGGCCCGGACGGCCGGGCCTACGTCGCCGTCCTGCCGGCGTCCGAGCCCGAAGTGGCCGGTGAGGCGGACGACTCCTGGCTCACCCTGCGGCGGGCCGGTGGGCTGCTGGACCAGCTCGGTGCCGGCTTGTTCACCACCGCGCTGGCGCTCGCGAACTGGCACGCGCGCCACGGCCGCTGCTCGATCTGTGGGAGCCGGACAGCGCCGGTCGAGGCCGGCTGGGTGCGGCGGTGCCCCCACGACGGCAGCGAGCACTACCCCCGCACCGACCCCGCGGTCATCATGTCGGTGGTCGACCCCGACGACCGGCTGCTCCTGGGCCGGTCGCCGCACTGGCCGGAGGGACGCTTCTCGGTCCTCGCAGGCTTCGTCGAGCCCGGTGAGTCCTTCGAGCAGGCGGTCGCCCGCGAGGTCTCCGAGGAGGTCGGCGTCCTCGTCGACGAGGTGACCTACCTGGGCAACCAGCCGTGGCCGTTTCCCTCGTCGGTGATGATCGGCTTCGCCGCCCGCACCACTCAGGTCGAGCTGACCCTCGACCCCCAGGAGATGGCAGAGGCACACTGGATGACACGGGACGAGTACCGCGCCGGTCTGCGCGACCAGCGGATCCACACGCCGACCGGCATCTCCATCGCGAAGCGGATCATCGAGCTCTGGCTCGGGGAGACGGTTGAGGCGGCGGCGCGGGGCTGAGGCCGGCGGGGTGCTGTCCCACCCGGGTGCGAGGATGTGCGGGCACGCGGAGCGCAAGGAGGGCCATGTCGGGGACGAACGGAGCGGCATACCCGCTCGTCACGGCGGACTCCGTCCTGGCCGGCCTCGATCCCGAGCAGCGCCAGGTCGCGACCGCGCCGCCCGGCCCCGTCTGCGTCCTCGCCGGTGCGGGGACGGGCAAGACCCGCGCCATCACGCACCGGATCGCGTATGCCGTGCACTCCGGCCTGCAGCAGCCGCAACGTGTGCTCGCGGTGACCTTCACCGCCCGAGCCGCGGGCGAGATGCGCACGCGTCTGCGCGGGCTGGGTGTCCGCGGGGTCCAGGCGCGCACCTTCCACGCGGCCGCCCTGCGCCAGCTGCACTTCTTCTGGCCACAGGCCGTCGGCGGCGCCTCGCCCGAGGTGCTCGGGCAGAAGGCGCCGGCCGTCGCCGAGGCCGCGAGCCGGCTCCGCATGCAGTTCGACCGCACGGCGATCCGCGACCTCGCCGCCGAGATCGAGTGGGCCAAGGTCAACCTGCTCACCGCCGAGAGCTACGCAGGGGCGGCCCGGGCGGCTCGTCGCGACCCTCCCGGGCTCGACCTGACCGGCATGGCCCGGGTCTTCGACGCCTACGAGGAGGTCAAGCAGCGCCGCGGCGTCATCGACTTCGAGGACGTCCTCCTGCTCACGGTCGGGATCCTCAAGGACCGCGACGACATCGCGAGGACGGTGCGGGACCAGTACCGCCACTTCGTCGTCGACGAGTACCAGGACGTCAACGCGCTCCAGCAGCGACTGCTCGACCTCTGGCTGGGGGAGCGGTCCGACGTCTGCGTCGTCGGCGACCCGGCCCAGACGATCTACTCCTTCACCGGTGCCAGCCCCGAGCACCTGCTCGGCTTCCGCCGTCGCTTCCCCGACGCGACCGTGGTGCGGCTGGTCCGCAACTACCGCTCGTCTCCCGAGATCGTCGGCCTGGCAAACCTCGTCGTCGCGAGCGGACCCCAGGCCGCCCGGGACGGTGCGGTGCAGCTGCGCGCGCAGGGTGAGCCCGGCCCCCGGCCCACCCTGACCACGCACCCTGACGACCCCGCCGAGGCCGCGGCTGTCGCCGCACGGGCCAGGGAGCTCATCGACGCAGGGACAGCCGCGGCCGGGATCGCCGTCCTGTTCCGGACCAACGCGCAGTCCCAGGCCATCGAGCAGGCCCTCTCCGATGCGGGCGTGCCCTACCTGGTCCGCGGGGGTGAGCGGTTCTTCGCGCGCAAGGAGGTGCGTGACGCGATCCTGCTGCTGCGCGGCGCGGCTCGCAGCGACGACGGTGACAAGCCACTGGGACACCTCACCCGCGACGTCATCACGGGCGCGGGCTGGTCCGCCGAGCCGCCCAGCGGCAGCGGTGCCGTCCGCGAGCGCTGGGAGTCGCTCACGGCGCTGGCCCAGCTGGCCGACGACCTCGAGCAGTCCGTGCCCGGCGCCCGGCTGCCCGAGCTCGTCGCCGAGCTCGACCGGCGGGCCGCGGAGCAGCACGCTCCGGCCGTCCAGGGTGTCACGCTCGCGAGCCTCCACGCGGCAAAGGGACTCGAGTGGGACGTCGTCTTCCTCGTCGGCTGCTCCGACGGGCTGATCCCCATCTCGATGGCCGAGGGGTTCGAGGCCATCGAGGAGGAACGCCGGCTGCTCTACGTCGGTCTGACCCGCGCCCGGCGGCGGCTCGAGATCTCCTTCGCGGAGTCGCGGGCCCCAGGGGGGCGGGCGACCCGGCGGCCCTCGCGCTTCCTCGCGGCCGGCTCGGTGGTCCTCGGCGAGCAGGCCCGAGGGCCG
>NZ_AWQS01000384.1 GCF_000576575.1 Intrasporangium chromatireducens Q5-1 | reverse complement strand
GGCACGTCAGGGTGCCGGTCGCCGTCGGTCTCGTCATCCGCGTCTCCCCAATCGTCGAGTGAGCGCAAACTCCGGTTCCCAACCGTCGAGTGAGCGCAAAGTCCGGTTGCCAGCCGTCGAGTGAGCGCAAACTCCCCGGAGTTTGCGCTCACTCGACGGGGTGGGTGGGTGGTGCCAGTACCCGGCGGCGCGGGCCGTCGGACGCAGGGGCCGCAGTGGGCGCAGGGGCCGCAGTGGGCGCAGGGGGCGAGATGGGTGCAGTGGGCCCCGACCCGACCGCGTCACCAGATGCTCCACGGCCGGATCGTGTTGGCCTCGTCGACGAGCCGGACCCGCTCGGTCAGGTCCGGAGTGTGCGATGCCAGATTGCGCAGCGCCTCCTCGAGCCCGAGCCGCAGCTGGGGCACCGTCGCCTTGCGGCTGCCGATGAACGTCCGCGCGACGCTGCCGTTCTGGGCCACCCGGGCCAGGGCCTCGCGGTAGATCTGGGTCGTCACCTCGGCGCGGTGGCGCGGGGACATCGACGTGTCGGCCATCGTCGTCATCGCCTCTGCGAGGTCGTCGAGGCTCCGGTTCGCTCGCGTCAGCAGCTCGGCCAGCCCCGCGCGCGCAGCGGCGTACGCGCTCGACTCCGGAGGGACGAGCCGGTATGCCGCGACCGCGCCGTCGACGTCGCCGCGGGAGGCCCGCACGCGGGCCAGCCCGAAGGCGGCCATCGGCACGTAGGCGGCGTCGGTGCGGGCGCACGCGACGTAGAGCCCCTCGGCGACGCCGTCGTCGCCGGCCTTCTCGCAGGCATGGGCCAGCGCCAGCTTCGGCGCGAGCTCGCCCGGCACCTGGCCGTAGACGGCGTTGAACGAGGCCTGGGCGGAGCGGAAGTCCCCCCGCTCGAGGGCCGCGAGCCCCTGGATCCAGACGGCCCGCCACTCCCACGGGTCGGCCGTGAGCAGCTGCTGGGCCGTGAGGTCGGCGATGTCGGCCTGGTCGGCCTCCAGCCCGGCGCGGGCCCGCGCGAGGAGCACCTCGGTCGACTCCTTCGGCGGGTTGTTGAGCCGCATCAGCCGCTCGGTCGGGGTGCCGCGCACGGTCTGGAGCCAGCCGGTCAGGGGGTCGTGCGGGTCGACGCGCAGGGCCGGCAGGTTGCGCCAGTCGTCCGCCTCCTCGCCGACGGTCGGCGACTCGAAGAGCAGCGACGAGACGGTCGCCGTGGCGGCGCCGGAGCCGCGGTCGATCGCGACCACCTCCCGCAGGACGCCCACCATCTGGGACCGCATCTCGTCTGCCGAGACGAACCGGTCGTCCCGGTTCGGTGCGCACGCCTTGGCCACGAGCCGGTAGAACGAGTCGTACTTCTGGAAGACCGGGCTCGAGTCCTGCGGCGGCAGGGTGTTGAGGTATGTCGACTGGTAGCCGCGGAACTCCATCGTCAGCACGACGAGGGTGCGCCCGATCGTGTAGATGTCGGACGCGACCGACGTGCCGAGCTCGGCGACCTCGGGGGCCTGGTAGCCGACGGTGCCGAAGATCGCCGAGTCCTCGTCGTCGATGCGCCGGACCCCGCCGAGGTCGATGAGCTTGACCTCGTCGCCGACCTGGATGATGTTGTCCGGCTTGAAGTCGCAGTAGACGAGCCCGAGGTCGTGCAGGTACTGGAACGCCGGGAGGATCTCCAGGATGTAGGCCAGCGCCTGGTCGACCTGGAGCGGGTTGTACTTGCCGACCTGCTGCATCCGCTGCTTGAGGATCGACTTCAGCGACGTGCCACCGACGTACTCCATGACGATGTAGCCGTCGTCCTCGTGCGTCACGAAGTTGTAGATCTCGACGATGCTCGGGTGTGAGACCTGGGCCAGGAAGCGCTGCTCGGCGATCGCGGCGGCGAGCGCGTCGGGGTCGGCGGAGTTGAGCAGGCCCTTGAGGACGACCCACCGGTCGGAGACGTTCTTGTCCTGGGCGAGGTAGATCCAGCCGAGCCCGCCGTGCGCGAGGCAGCCCGCGACGAGGTACTGGCCGGCCACGAGGTCGCCGGGGTGCAGCTTGGGGTCGAACGAGAACGGGTGCCGGCACTTCGGGCAGAAGCCGGTCGTCCGCCCCGGACGGCCGTCCCGGCCGCGGCCGACGGGCTCGCCGCACTTCGGGCAGAACCGCTTGCTCTCCGGCACGGTCGGGTCGGTGAGCAGCGCCTTCTCGGCGTCGATCGGCGGTGCCGGTCGGACCGTCGTGATGCCGCCGCCGAGCCGGGCGCTGCGCAGGCGTTGCGAGTCGGTGAGGCGGCGGGTCGCTGCGCTGCCGGTCTGCCGGGCGCGCTTGGAGCCCAACGCCGTCGAGGCGAGGTTGCTCGAGGCGGTCGACCGTGTCGAGAGCTCGGGGCCGGTCCCGGCGGGCGTGCTGTCCGGGTCGGCCAGGTGGGCAGGGACGGCCTGCGTCGCGGGGGTGCCGCAGACGTCGCAGTAGCCGTCGTCGATGTGCCCGGGGCAGCCGGGCTGGTCGCACGGGGTGCCGTCCGGGACCGTCGCGCCTCCGCCGGTCGGCAGAGCAGCGGAGGCAGCGGCAGGCGCCGCT
>NZ_AWQS01000383.1 GCF_000576575.1 Intrasporangium chromatireducens Q5-1 | reverse complement strand
GTCGCCTCCCCCACCCCTTGACGAGGAAGTCGCAATGAGTAATGCCCTGAGTGACAAGGCCGAGCTGCCACCGGCAGCGGTCGACCCGGAGGTCGCCGAAGCGCACGACCGGAAGTGGACCCCGAAGAAGATCCTCGGGTGGGGTGCGGTGGCCCTCCTCGGCGCGGTCGCCTGGTCTGTCATCGCGATCGGCCGCGGCGAGACGATCAACGCCATCTGGTTCGTCTTCGCGGCCGTCTGCACCTACCTCATCGCCTTCCGCTTCTACGCGAAGTACATCGAGCGCAAGGTCGCCAAGCCGGACGACACGCGCGCCACGCCGGCCGAGTACAACGAGAACGGCAAGGACTTCATGCCGACGGACCGGCGGGTCCTCTTCGGCCACCACTTCGCCGCCATCGCCGGCGCCGGTCCGCTCGTCGGGCCCGTGCTCGCCGCGCAGATGGGCTACCTGCCCGGCACGATCTGGATCATCGTCGGTGTCGTGCTCGCGGGCGCGGTGCAGGACTACCTCGTCATGTTCTTCTCGATGCGCCGCGGCGGCCGCTCGCTCGGCCAGATGGCGCGCGAGGAGCTCGGCGTCATCGGTGGCACCGCCGCCCTCATCGCGACGCTCACCATCATGATCATCATCACGGCGATCCTCGCGCTCGTCGTCGTCAACGCCCTCGGCGCCTCGCCGTGGGGCGTCTACTCCGTCGGCCTGACCCTGCCGATCGCCCTCTTCATGGGGGTCTACCTGCGCTTCATTCGGCCGGGCAAGGTCATGGAGGTCTCGGTCATCGGCTTCGTCCTGCTGATGTTCGCCATCATCTCGGGCCGCTGGGTCGCCGAGTCGGCCTGGGGCGCCTCGTTCTTCCACCTCGACCGCACGACGATCGCCTGGATGATCATCATCTATGGCTTCATCGCGGCCGTGCTGCCAGTCTGGCTGCTGCTCGCGCCGCGTGACTACCTGTCGACCTTCATGAAGATCGGCGTCATCGCCCTGCTCGCGGTCGGCATCATCGTCGTGCACCCGACCATCAACGTGCCGGCCTTCTCCGAGTTCGCCAGCCGAGACGACGGCCCGGTCGTGGCAGGCTCGCTCTTCCCGTTCCTCTTCGTGACGATCGCCTGTGGCGCACTGTCGGGCTTCCACGCCCTGATCTCCTCGGGCACGACGCCGAAGCTGGTCGAGAAGGAGCGGCAGACCCGCTTCCTCGGCTACGGCGGCATGCTGATGGAGTCCTTCGTCGCGATCATGGCGCTCGTCGCGGCCCTCGTCATCGACCGCGGTGTCTACTTCGCGATGAACGCCTCCCCGGCCGCGACCCAGGGCACGATCGAGGGCGCGGTCGCCTTCGTCAACCAGCTCGGCCTGTCCGGCGTCCACCTGACGCCCGACATGCTGAGCGAGCTGGCGCGCAACGTCGGTGAGGAGTCGATCGTCTCGCGCACCGGTGGCGCACCCACGCTCGCGGTCGGCATCGCCCACGTCCTGCACCAGTGGTTCGGCGGCACCGCCCTGATGGGCTTCTGGTACCACTTCGCGATCATGTTCGAGGCGCTGTTCATCCTCACCGCCGTCGACGCCGGCACCCGCGTGGCCCGGTTCATGCTCCAGGACACGATCGGCAACTTCGTGCCGAAGTTCAAGGACACGTCCTGGACGGTCGGGGCCTGGATCTGCACGGCGATCATGGTCGCGGGCTGGGGCTACATCCTCGTGCTCGGTGTGACCGACCCGCTCGGCGGCATCAACACGTTCTTCCCGCTGTTCGGTATCGCGAACCAGCTGCTCGCCGTCATCGCGCTCGCTGTCGTCATGGCGATCATCGCGAAGCGCGGCAACTTCAAGCACCTGTGGGTCGTCGTGGTCCCGCTCGGGTTCGCCGCAGTCGTCACCGTCACCGCGTCGATCTTCAAGATCTTCTCGCCGGTCCCGGCCGTCGGCTACTGGGCCCAGCACAACGCGTTCAAGGAGGCGCTCGCCGCGGGCAAGACGAGCTTCGGCACGGCCAAGAACGTCGAGGCCATGGAGGCGGTCGTCCGCAACACCACGGTCCAGGGCACCCTGTCGGTCGTCTTCGTCGTGCTGACCCTCATCGTCCTCGTCGCCGCGATCATCGTGACGGTGCGGGCGGCCATGGGTCACCGCGGCGGCAACACCGAGGACCCGCGCATCGAGTCGAAGATCTTCGCCCCGGCCGGGCTCGTGCCGACGCCGATGGAGAAGGAGCTCGAGGCCCAGTGGGCCCAGGTCCGTGAGCCGGTCCCGGCCGGGAGGGGGCACTGACCGTGCCGGCCGCCCTCCCCGCGATCCTGCGCGGCGCCCGCGACAGCGGGCGCCGTGCGGTCGGCTACCTCCGGGCCGTCATGGGCGCGGACGCGTATGACCGCTACTGCGCCCACCTCGCCGCCCGTCACCCCGAGGCGGAGCCGCTGTCAGAACGCGAGTTCTGGCGCGAGCACATGGACTGGCTGGACCAGAACCCCCAGGGCCGCTGCTGCTGACCCAGCCACCACGCCCATCGACAGTGCACGAGTCCAAGTCGAGAGTGCACTTTTCCCGATCGAGCGTG